>JADFDC010000019.1 GCA_018263115.1 Thiobacillus sp. | reverse complement strand
GAGGCTGCCGGTTCAGGCGCGGCGGTTGTTGTTGGTCCGGCTGGGGCGGTTGCCACGGAAGCTGGCAATTCGGCAGGGGAGGCAGGGGATGTCGCAGCAGCGGCTTTGGGGGTGGCGGGAACTGCGGTTGCTGCCGGTGCTGCAACTGGAATGGTCTGGGGAGTGGATGTGTATTCCACCCAGACTGGCGTGACATCGGCGGCCTGAAGCGAAGCTGTCAGCATCGAAAAGGATGGGAGCACCAAGCCAATGGTTATCTTGAATTTCATCTGCGTATCCATTTCTTAATGCTTCAACCGCGCGTCGATATGGCTACCGTGGATCGCGCCGTGACAGTTGGTGCAATTGCGTAGCTGGGCGCCATTTGGAACGCTTGCCGTAGCATGCCGGTTGTTGGTAATGGAATGGCACTGCAGACACTGCATGGGCTGGGCGATTTGCAAAAGGCGACGATTGGGCGAGCCGTGAGGGTTGTGGCAGATGGTGCAGTCTTCAACCACCGGCGCGTGTTCAAATACCTTGGGCCCGCGGATGGCCTGATGGCACTTGTAGCATTGATCATTTTTATTCATCAGGCTGGTTTGCTTGCCGCCATGTGGGTCATGACAGCTTACGCAGGAGAGGGCGCCTTCCTTGACCGGATGGTGAGAAGGCATGTTGAGGCGCGCCGCGACGTCCTGATGGCAGTCCATGCATGCAATGGATTTCCTGTCGGCTTTCCACAAAGCCAGATTGAATTGTTTGGATTGTTTCGGTGAGTGCGTGCCATGGCAGTCACGGCACTCGACCTCGGCCTGCTTGTGTGATGAAAACGCCCAGTTCACGCGTTTGTGGTCGTTGTTCTGATGGCATGCGAGACAGTTTTCGGAGGCAGGAAATTTTATTTTTCCCTTGCCGCCTTCAACCAGATGTTTTGGATCGATTACTGAATGGCAGGCACTGCAATCGTTGTGATACGTATTGACCTTGTGCCCTTCATGGGCGACATGACAGGTTTTGCAGACGTTATTATCGATGGCCTGCGCTTCCGGTCTGGAGGCTTGCGCCATCGCCGCAACGGGCAGGATGGCAAGGACCAGCCAGGCAATCATGGTCTTGCAAACTGAACGCATCCGCTTTCCTTCCGATCTATTTTATGTGTACACCCAAACTGCTTGTTAGTGCGCCTGATGGGTTGCTGGCGCTTGATTAAAACCTTCATGTCCAATTTTCCGGGTATGGCGATTAGAAGGCAATTGTAAAGTGGCATTCACGGCAGCATTGCCTTTTGCGGACTGCTGGAATACAACACTTGAGTTCAAACAATGGAAAGGGCGCTTTCGCGCCCCTTCCTTTTTCGAATTACCAACTGCGATCAATTGTCGTGTGCGTAGAGGATTGCTTCGCGCACGTCATCTGCCATGGTTGCAATCGCTGCGTCATCGCCCATTTCAAGACCGAGTATGGTCTCAAGCGCAGTCACAGTATCCTTCGAGATTTCCACGATCTTGTCAGATGCGCTACCCAGCAGCACTGCCACGAACTCGGCATCAGTCATGGCCGGATCCAACACCATGTTCGTGGTCCCATCGCTGGTAACATAGTTGCCATCCAGCACTCCGTCACTTAGGAAGTCTTTCAGAAGCGCCAAGTTCGCCAGTGGTGAATCCACGCGAAGCGCATCCGTGGTGATTTGTGCAATGGCGGCCGAAAGGTTGGACGCTTCGTAAATCGAAGTGCCGCTCGCACCAACGATAGTGTTCAATGTTGCCAATGCTTCAATCAACTGTTTGTCCAGCAACGAGCCAGGCGCACGTGCCACATTCAGGCGTCCCAGTTCAACGACAGGTATGCCTTCCTGAGCCCAGGCTGGTTTGCCGCGTGTGCGGTCAGTTCCGCCACCTTTGTAGCTGGGTCCCTTTTTACCGCTTCCTTCCTCATCTTCGCTAACCACTGCTTCAACGGATTTGCTGGGACCGCCGGCGCCGCTTTCATGGCTGCCACCCGCGCCTTTTTTAACCTGACCTTTGTCAGCGCCACCACCGCTTCCGCTATGGCCACCCGTACTGCCATGACCATCCTCCGCAGCCTGAGCGCTTGCAACCATATTGCTCATGCCATCAGTCACATAATCCGCCACCAAGGGAACAGCCAAAAGACCAAATACCGAAGCACCACCAATTACAACCAGTTTTTTAAGGTTAAGGCCAATATTTGCCATTTTCTAACTCTCCTTTCTTGTCTGTGTGAACGCCTCGTTTGCCGAGGCCGCTTGTTTTCTAATCTTTAAATACCTTTACATCTCCTTTCAGTTTCATTTTTATGCTTAAACTGAAAGGGCGTCATTGAGATTTATCAATCCAGGCATGCTGGAATCAAAATAAATTTCCTGAAGGGCTTTCATCGAGACAAATAAAAAGCCCGGCATTGAGACCGGGCTATGGAATGTTGCCAAAAAGATGTGGCTAGCGGCTGCCGGGACTGTAACCAATGGTCAGATAGAACAAGTTCCTGTCGTATTCATAGGTGGGGTTGTTGGCATCGCGATTGATGTAACGGTAGCCGCCCGAAAGATAAAAGCGCCGGTCGAAGTCGTAGCGTATGCCAGCGCCAGCAGCGATTTCATCGAGATCAAGAGTGACGCCCTGATATTCAAGCTTGCCATAGGCCAGACTAAGATTCAGGGTAAGCTTGGGGTTGAGATCGTGCTCAATCCGGCCACTGACGGTGGTGTCCAGGTGGCTGGAAGCATCCAGGCCGGCTACGGAATACGTGGTTTCATTGATGGCCCGGTCAACCGAGGCGTTGATGCGCGTATGGCTGACAGGTTTCCATTTCAGGCTGGCGCCGTAGTAGAGACCGCTGACATCCTTCAATGCGATATTGTCGTAATCCTGGGACATGTGACCCAGGAATCCTTCAGCCTCAAAGCCCGGGCCCTGACTGGTTCTTATACCGAGACCCAAACGGTAGCCATCGGAATTTCGCCCGACGGGTTCGTTATCATAGTCGCGTGTATCCGTGGCTGCCTGGAAGAAAATTTCGTTTTGAGGATTCAACTGATAGCTGAAACGGGTACCGATGGAAAACTGGTTCCGGTCGCGCCAGTCGACATCAAATCCCGGACTGCTGCCATCGCCAAAATCTAGGTTCTCGACAACCCCGCCGACACGGATGGTGAAGGGGGCAAGCTGGTGAGCAAATCCGATATGAGCACGGCTGGTGATGTACGTAGTGGGATCCAGTGCGCCTGCCGCGGAATCGGGTGATGAGCGATCTTCGTGATTCTGGCTGACACGAAGCCCGCCCAGCGCATGGGATCTGGTGGACAGGTCATAGCGGCCGTCTGTTCCCAGCCACCAGTTCGCAACATCTTCCGTATCATTCTTGCGATAAAAATCGGCAGAGGCGCCTGCATCAAAGTTAAGCCGGTGGCTAGCCCAGTCTGAATTGACTTTCACCGAGGCGGAAGCAGTGGTAATGGTGTCGCTCTCCTCATTGGCAGGCGTACCGTAGATGTTGTTGTTCCAGCTTTCCGTCAGGCTGACATTGGGCATGACGCGGAAGCCTTCCACTCTGAAGCCTTCCGGGGTGATCAGGATTGAAGGCGTGGAATCGGCGGCGTGCGCAAGATGCCCATAAAACAAAGCCAGTGAAAGGCATAGCCCAGTGTAAAAAGATTTGTTGTGTCGCTCGGACCGGGTTGTCTGGCTGTGGCTGATATGGGTCATCTGGAATACCTTGGATTCAAGCAAGCGGTTCTTTGAAATTGCCGCAAAACGAGGCCATTCTACCGACTGGCCAGTCATGACACATCAAAGACTTGTCGAAATTGATAATTATCAATCGTCGGCAATTGACTTCAATGCAACAAAATCCTGAATGGCGATGCGGCCATGCTCTTCGCTGATCAAGCCCTCACGCTTGAACTCGGCCATTAGCCGGCTGGCCGTTTCCGTTGTTACTCCGAGCATGCTGGCTATGTCGTCCCTCGCCGGACTGTTCCAGACTTCGGCCAGCCCGTCACTGAAATACCTGAGGATGAGATGAGCCAGTCGCGAAGCGGCCTTGCCAGTGGACAAATCGGTGATCACGCTTTCAGCGTCATCCACATTCTTTTGCCAGCGGGTCATGAGCTGCTGGCTGAAGGATGGATTCCTCTCATCAAGTCCCTTGAGAACTTCAACTGGAATCTTGCAGATTTCAATGGGCGTAATGCTGATGGCAGTGTGTCGATAGGGCTGGGCAAGCAAAATTTCCAGCCCGATGAAATCCGACCGGCTGGCCAACCGGACGATGCGCTGTTCCCCATTGGGAATGGTCTTTACAAGTTTGATTATGCCTTTACGCACTGTGTACGCATGGCTTCCGGCTTCACCTTCTTCATATAAACGGATGTGCGCCTCGTGCTGAAAGGTTAATACCGGCTGGACCAGGTAAATCAGTTCCGCCTCACTCAAGGTACTGAATAAGGCTGACTTGCGGATATCACAGTCTATGCAGTCTGCCCGTTTGGTGCAGTTGCGCCGGTTCCAGCCCGGTGTCAGTTTGTTCATGCTGTTGAGTAATTGGTAAAAAACGCGCAATTGCGCTTGACGGATTGTATTTTCATTTTTGTTCTCCACGGAAAATTATCTTGCGATTGAATATTCTTGTTTCTATTTTATGGCAAATATGAGGATAAGCATGTCCTGTTAGTGACTATAATAAATTAGCGTATAGATTGGAAAGCAGCTTTTAAAAATGGAAGAAAGTGGAGAGGCCAGGAGCATGAAAATATCCAGGCGGCATGTCCAAAACCTTGGCTGGCGCTGGAGCGGTGTTATGGCTGCGGGACTCATGGCATCAGCGATGGCAACGGATCATTCGGGTTATAAGGAATTGCAACAGGCATTCAAGTCTGGGCCGGAGGTAACACGAGCCTGCCTTGTCTGCCATAAGGATGCAGCCACACAGGTGATGAAAACCAAGCATTGGACGTGGCAGTCATTGAATCCGCAAACGGGTCAGATGCTGGGCAAGAAAACCCTGGTCAACAACTTCTGCATCGGCGTTGCTTCCAATTATCCGTACTGCACCTCGTGCCATGTTGGATACGGATGGAAGGACAGGAATTTTGATTTCAGCAAGGCAGAGAATGTTGACTGCCTTGCCTGTCATGACACGACCGGAACCTATCGCAAACCTTCCGGGCTCGCGGGTCATCCTGTCTATGTGGAAATGGAGTTTCCGCCAGGCTCAGGTGAAATCATGCATCCGGTTGATTTGCGGAAAGTAGCGCAGAGGGTGGGATTTCCCAGCCGCTATAACTGCGGCGCATGTCACTTTTATGGCGGACGCGGCGATGGCGTGAAGCACGGCGATCTTGATACCTCGCTGGAAGCGCCGGATTTTGAGCTTGATGTCCATATGGATGCCATCGGTCTCGATTTCAGCTGCACCAAGTGTCACGCAGGGACCGGACATCAGGTGCATGGCAGCCGTTACAGCCCGATCACCAAGCGAGGAGAAGGCAGTGCGGCCCGTGAAAGGACTGACAGGCAGAGCCCGGCAACCTGTGATACCTGTCATGGGATTTATCCACACTCGGCCAAGACCATGACCAATACCAAACCCCTGCCAGGTTTTACTCAGCAGGGAATGGCGGCAATGCTGAATCGCCATGGCGACAAGATCGCCTGTCAGACTTGCCATATTCCAGCCATGGCGCGAGGCGGGGTGGCGACAAAACTGCTGTGGGACTGGTCCGCTGCGGGAAAGATGGGAGCGGACGGCAAACCCATGGTGAAGAAAGATGCCAAGGGCCACACCATCTACGACTCGAAAAAGGGTGCATTTGAACTGGGTGAGAATATCGTCCCGGAATACCGGTGGTTTAACGGTGAAGTGAAGTACACCCTGCTGGGCGACAGGATAGAGAAACGGGCAGACCATGTTTCCATCAACCATTTCGGCGGCAGCCCAAAAGACGGCAGATCGAGAATCTGGCCAGTCAAGGTTTTTCGCGGCGTGCAGCCTTATGACCCGGTCAACAAGACACTGGTGATTCCCCATACTTACGGCGAGGATGCTGAATCCTATGCCGTAAGTTTCAATTGGGAAAAAGCGGCGGCGGCAGGCATGGCCGATGTGGGCGCGCCTTTCTCGGGGAAAGTCGAATTCCTCAAAACGGAAATGATCTGGCCTTTGAACCACATGGTGGCGCCCAAAGCCAAGGCGCTCCAGTGTCAGGATTGTCATGACAGGAATGGGAGCCTGGCGCATGGGCGTCTGAAAAATATTGAAGGGTTGAAGAAGGGTCCGTTGTTCAGGCTGGGTAAATAAGCCAGATGAACAGCCAGGTTCCCTGCTGAAAGGAGTGCAAGATGAAATGGAAAAAAATTGCGGGCGCTTGCCTCGCAGGGTATGTGCTGGGCATGCCGCATGTGGCTGATGCCTATGAAGGCGACTGGAAGCGTGGTCACGTTTATTACCGCATGGTCTGCACAAGCTGCCATGCAGTGAAGGCTGGCGGTCCAATCGGACCCAATGCGCGCACACAGGCCGAATGGGCGGCTTACATGCAGGCCAACAAGCATGCCAAGGGCAAGGACAGCGTCAGCTACTATGTCAGCAAGCCCTATCGTGAGAGCATTGCATCGACCAACAAGGCTGCCGCAAAATTTGCTGATGTGCCTGAGCAGGAGCTATTCGAGGATTTGAAGGCCTTCGTTAGCCGCAGCGCGAAAGACGGCGATGCACCAACCGGCTGCCGTTAGCTGACAGAAGTCCTCTTGAGGGTGATTGCGCAATGAGTTCTGAGCTTCGGTCTCCTTGGAAGTATGGTTTGAGGGTCGACTTTGAAGCCGTATTTGTCGAGCCATGGTCGCCGTATTTAGGCGCGATTCTGCTATTAATCGCGGTGTTCGCGCTGATGCTGTCTGGCGAATTCTGGGGAGTATTTGGCGGCATCAAGCTTTGGGGCGACTGGTTCAATCATTTCATTGGTCTCGATGAAGTTCTGGGCATCCACACGCCGGATTCGCCACTGATGCATCGGCTGTCACTGATGAATATCACGCTGGTACTTGGGGCCTTCGCGGCCGCATTGTTGTCGCATCAGTTCCACTTCAGCCGCCCGCCAGTGCTTGAATTCATTTGGGGCGCTCTGGGCGGCAGCCTGATGGGAATTGGTGCAGTACTCGCCGGCGGCTGCACGGTCGGCGCCTTTTTCGTGCCAACCCTTCACGGTTCGCCATCAGGTTGGGTGATGCTGGCAGGGCTCATGATTGGCGCGGTGATCGGCTTGAAGCTGTTGCTCTGGACGCTGGATCATATTTCGTGGGGCATGCAGGCGCCGGTACCGAAGCCGCTGTCGCCGGTGGTGCAGCGCTTCTATCCCTGGGTAGGTCTTGCCGTTATCGCCAGCATCCTTTGGTGGGCAACAAGCTGGTATGGTTCACCGGACGAGAAGACTGCATCGCGTGCCATCATCATCCTGGCTGGTTTCGCCATTGGCTTCATCATGCACCGCTCGCGCTTCTGTGTTGCGCGGGCTATCCGCGAACCTTTTATGACCGCCGAAGGCGATATGACCAAAGCGGTCATCCTGGCGCTGGCCGTTGGCATCCCGGTGGCCTCGCTGATTTTTCAGGCCAAGCTGCTCGATCCCTATCTCGCCATTCCTCCGCGATTCTGGATCGGTTCGTTGGCTGGCGGTGTGGTGTTTGGCATAGGCATGGTGTTTGCCGGCGGTTGCGGTACCGGTTCTCTGTGGCGGGTGGGCGAAGGCCACCTCAAGCTTTGGGTAGCGGTGTTTTTCTTCGCCTGGATGGGTTCCACCGCAAGCGCCTTGCTCAACAAGACAGGCTTGACCGTGTCAGAAATGAACCTCGACATGCTGGAGGAAAGCGCGCTCGGCATTCAGACTTTCTTCCCAACCATTCTGGGCGGTTGGGGCTGGACCTATCTGGCAACAGGCGTCTGTCTGTTGCTTTGGTATCTGCTTGTGCGCTACAACGAGTCAACCGAGAAATTCACGCTCTTCTGAATCGCGGGTTAAATCTCTTTGCATGGCCGGGGTTTCATGGAAGGCTTTCGAACATTCAAGCATTCACATCTGTCAGGAACTGGCTAAAGTGATAAACATGAGCGAAGGAGCCCGTCATGAATAAAGCCTTGTTGCTTTTTTGTGTGACATTTCTGTGGAGTTGCAATACGCCGGGGGGTTATGGTCAGGAATCGCCGTATTACCGCTATCCTGAAAACGGGCGCTTTGTTCTAAACCATACGCTGGAAATCCCGGCCAGCTGGGCAACGGCGAGGTTGCAGTCCGGCAAGGTCGTGGCCTTCGGACATGTGCAGGAACAGGAGCCGCATTGCATTGTCGAGCTAAATACAGTGCGTGCCGAACCGCAGCACATCGAACCTGATACGTTCATCATTGTCAGGGTTCAGCGCAGCATCAGCGAACTGGCTGCCGCGTCAGGATTCTTCATCCGCGCGGCCTTCGCAAGTGACCCCCGGCCAACCCAGATGTTTTACAAGACCACGTTTACGTTGAAGTCTGACCGGCAGCCGGGGGTAATTCGGATGACTTGCCAGAGTGATCAGTATGCAGCCAGTACGGGTATCCCGCGCCATCTCAGCGCGCCGGAGATTAGGCAGGCGCTGGGAAATTTCTTTACGCTGGAACTGCCTTGAGTCAGCCGTCGTTTTCCACACCCAGTTCGGGGATGTGATTGAAGGCGATGCGCATGGGCGCGGCGCCAATGCCACGATGCGCGCTGCCGAAGTGGACCGTATTCGGGCCAAAGCGCATATTGATTTCATCCACGGCAAGGGACAGGTTCTCGCCCTGATGGTCATGCTCGAACAAATCCAGCGATATGCAGCTCTGCTCGGTGATATCCGATAGCACGACGCCAATCTTCATCGGATGATCGCCCTCCGTCGGACGCTGTTTCCACAGGCTGGCCAGCACACGATTGAACTTGAGCGTGTCCGCATGCGGCGCGAATCGGGTCTGCTCCGCGAATCGAACACCGTTCTGATAGCGCACATGCAGCGCGAGCGATCCGGCGATGTAGCCGTAATGCCGCAGCCGCATGGCGGCCTTGTGCAGCAGCCGGTAGAGTACGGCCAGCGCGGATTCGTCATTGCGCATTTCCGGCGGCAGCACATGCGAGTGGCTGACGGTGGAACGATGCGTCGACAGCGGCGGCAGCACCTCGCCGCGCAGCCTGGCGTAATAGCGTTCGCCTTCGACACCGCCCCAGGCCAGCCGCAGTTTTTCGATGGGCGCGGCGCAAAGCTGTTCGACGGTATGAATGCCCACGCGGTTGAGCCGCTTTTCCATACCGTGATTGATGCCATTGAGATCGGTCAATTCCAGCTTGTGCAGGATATGCGGCAGGTCTTGCGGATGAATCAGTTCCAGTCCGTTGGGTTTTTTGAAATTGGAAGCGGTCTTGGCCAGAAAGCGGTTGGGCGCGATACCGATGGAACAGTGCATGACTTCGCCAGCCTGCTCATAAATCGCCTGCCTGATTTGTTGGGCAAGTTTGACAGCATGATTTTCAAGAGTGTGACGGCCAGTCAGATCCAATGCCATTTCGTCGATGGACAGCACGGCCGAGACCGGGTAACAGCGTTCCACCGCTGCGGCGATCTGGTGGTGCATTTTCACATACACCGAAGGCCGTGCTTGTACAAACCTGATCTGGCGACAGCGTTTGCGCGCTTCCCAAACTGGCGTGCCGGTACGGATGCCGAACTGCTTGGCCTGGATGCTGGCGGCGATGCAGCAGGTGGTTTCCGCCATGACAGGCAGCACGCCAATGGGTTGGCCGCGTAAGGCCGAGTTGAGTTGCTGCTCAACCGAGGCAAAGAAGGAATTCAGGTCGACGTAAAGTGAATTGAACACGCGGATTCTCCTGAGGAGAATCTAAATTGTAGAACCTTAAATGAACGCAGAGGCGCGAAGGAAAACAATAAACAGGGGGCAAGAGAGAGAAGGTAGGACCATTTCATGATCTTGCATTCCTTACTGTTGAAAGTTTTTTTGATTTCCTCTGCGTCTCCGCGTCTCTGCGTTGAATCGAATTTAAGCCAGTGCTTTTGCCATTCTAGCCAGCGCGTTTTCCAGGTTGGTGTTGGATGTGGCGAATGACAGGCGAATGTAGCCGTCCGCGCCGAAAGCCGATCCCGGCACAACAGCGACGCCGGCTTCGTTGAGCAGATATTCGGACAGGGCGAGGTCCGTGGCTTCGCTGATTTTTCCCTTGGCCTTCATGTTTGCCGCAGCTTCGCGCGCATCAGGGAAAGCATAGAATGCGCCGCCGGCGTCGAGGCATTTCAGGCCGGGAATGGCATTGAGTCCATCCACTACCAGGCGATGGCGTTGCTTGAAGGCTGCCAGCATGGGTTCCATGCAGCCCTGGTCGCCATTGAGCGCGGTTTCCGCCGCCACCTGGGAAATCGAAGTGGGGTTGGAGGTGGATTGGGACTGGATGTTGGTCATGGCCTGGATGATGGCCTCCGGCCCGGCGGCGTAACCGATGCGCCAGCCGGTCATGGAGTACGCCTTGGATACGCCATTCAGCACCAGGGTTCGGTCATATAAGTCTGGGCAGGCATTGAGGATGTTGAAGAAAGGCGCGTCATCCAGGCGGATGTGCTCGTACATGTCATCGGTAGCCACTAGCACGCGGGGGTGCTTGCGCAAGACTTCACCCAGCGCGGCCAGTTCATCCTTTGTATAGACCGCACCGGTGGGATTGCTGGGGCTGTTGATGACGAAGAGCTTGGTTTTGGGGGTGATGGCGGCTTCCATTTGCGCCGGGGTGATCTTGAATCCCTGCTCGATGCCTGCATACACGATGACGGGTTTTCCATCGGCCAGCAGCACCATGTCCGGGTAGGAGACCCAGTAAGGCGCAGGGATGATGACCTCGTCGCCCGAGTCCAGCACCGCCTGCGCCAGGTTGTAGAAACTCTGCTTGCCGCCGCAGGACACCAGTATCTGTTTAGGCGTGTAGTCGAATCCGTTGTCGCGCTTGAACTTGGCGATGATGGCAGCTTTCAAACCCGGCGTGCCATCCACGGCGGTGTATTTTGTGAAACCCTTGTTGATTGCATCAATGGCCGCCTGCTTGATGTGCGCGGGCGTATCGAAGTCGGGTTCACCCGCGCCCAGCCCGATGATGTCCTTGCCGGAAGCCTTGAGGGCAGCAGCCCGGGCAGTGACGGCGAGCGTAGGGGAGGGCTTGATTGACTGTACGCGTCTGGATAGCAGGGGGTTCATGATGTCAACTGAAGTAAAATGCTTGTCTTTTAAAGGTTTTCGCGGTGATTTGGCCGTGAATTTTACCCGTGATCGTCACCTTCCCCAATAGTCCCTTTCGTCTGCACCAGCCGTTTGAACCGGCAGGCGACCAGCCGGAAGCCATCCGCAAAATCACCGAGGGCTGTGAGGACGGACTGGCATATCAGACCCTGCTAGGGGTGACTGGATCGGGCAAAACCTACACCATGGCGCATGTGATTGCCCGGCTGGGCAGGCCCGCGCTGATACTGGCGCCGAACAAGACCCTGGCCGCGCAGTTGTATGCCGAAATGCGCGAGTTTTTCCCTGAAAACGCCATCGAGTATTTCGTTTCCTACTACGACTACTACCAGCCCGAGGCCTATGTTCCATCGCGTGATCTGTTCATCGAAAAAGACTCCAGCATCAATGAGCACATCGAGCAGATGCGGTTGTCGGCTACCAAGTCGCTGATGGAACGGCGCGATACGGTGATCGTGGCTACCGTTTCGTGCATCTACGGTATTGGCGACCCGGTGGATTATCACAGCATGATCCTGCACTTGCGCGTGGGCGAGAAGCTCGGTCAGCGTGAAGTGCTGCAACGCCTGGCCGCCATGCAGTACGAGCGCAATGAATTCGACTTTTCCCGTGGCACGTTCCGGGTGCGCGGCGACGTGATCGATGTGTTCCCGGCGGAAAACGCCGAGACGGCGCTACGCATCAGCCTGTTCGACGACGAGGTCGAAAGCCTTCAGGTATTCGATCCTCTGACCGGGCAAATTCTGTCCAAGGCCCCAAGATTCACGGTGTATCCCTCCAGCCATTACGTCACGCCACGCGAAACCACGCTCAAGGCCATCGAGAAAATAAAAATCGAATTAAAGGACCGGCTGGAATATTTCTATGCCAATCACAAACTGGTCGAAGCACAGCGGCTTGAGCAACGCACGCGCTTTGATCTGGAAATGCTCAATGAAATGGGCTTCTGCAAGGGCATCGAAAACTACTCGCGTCATCTGTCCGGACGCAAAGCGGGCGAACCACCGCCCACGCTGATTGATTATCTGCCACCGCATTCGGTGATGATGATTGACGAATCCCATGTCAGCATTCCTCAAGTGGGTGGCATGTACAAAGGTGACCGGGCACGCAAGGAAAATCTCGTCGAATACGGATTTCGCCTGCCTTCGGCGCTGGATAACCGGCCGCTGAAATTCGAGGAATTCGAAAAGCTGATGCCGCAAACCCTGTTTGTCTCAGCTACCCCGGCCGATTATGAGGAAAAACATCAGAGCCAGGTCGTGGAGCAGGTGGTAAGGCCCACGGGGCTGATCGATCCCGTGGTAGAAGTGCGCCCGGTTACGACTCAGGTCGACGATTTGTTGTCCGAATGCCGCAAGCGAATTGACATTGGCGAGCGGGTGCTCGCCACCACGCTGACCAAGCGCATGGCGGAAGACCTGACGGATTATCTTGCCGAGCACGGCATTCGCGTGCGTTACCTGCATTCGGACATCGATACGGTGGAACGCGTTGAAATCATCCGCGATCTGCGTCTGGGGGTGTTTGACGTGCTGGTGGGCATCAACCTGCTGCGCGAGGGGCTGGATATTCCGGAAGTCTCGCTGGTAGCGATTCTGGATGCGGACAAGGAAGGTTTCCTGCGTTCCACCCGATCACTGATTCAGACCATCGGGCGGGCGGCGCGGCATCTGCACGGAACAGCCATTCTGTATGCGGATAAAATCACGGATTCCATGTGCCGCGCCATCGACGAGACGGACCGCCGCAGAAACAAGCAGATTGCTTTCAACACAGCACATGGCATCACTCCCAGGGGCGTGGAAAAGAAAATCAAGGACATCATCGAGAACGTGATGGACCTGGAATCCGCGCGATTGGAGTTAAAGGCAGCCCAAACCCTGGCCGCATATCACGTCATGTCCGAAAAGGACCTTAACCGGGAAATCAAGCGTACCGAGAAGGACATGCTGGACGCCGCCAGGAATCTGGAATTCGAGAAGGCCGCGGAACTTAGAGACCGCTTGAAGGAACTCAAGCAGGTGTTGTTTGGAATTGAGCAGGATAATGAATCCAGGATGTGAACATGATTAATGTGTTGTTTGTGTGCATGGGAAATATCTGCCGATCACCCATGGCGGAAGGCATATTCCGGCGCGAAGTCGCAAAAGCCGGGTTGCTGGACAAGGTGCATATCGACTCAGCCGGTACGCATAGCTATCACGTTGGCTCCAAACCGGATCAGCGCGCGCAGAATGCAGCAAGCAAGCGCGGTGCGAACATCAGCGGTCTTCGCGGCCGACAGGTCGCGGATGCGGATTTTGAGAAATTCGATTACATCCTCGTTATGGATAGCGTCAATCTCAACAACCTTAAGCGGCGGGCGCCAGCGCGATGGCACGAAAAGTTCAGGCTGTTGCTGTCGTTCAGCCGCAAATACCCCAACCTGGATGTGCCGGATCCGTATTACGGCGGTATCAGCGGTTTTGAAGAGAACCTCGACATGATCGAGGATGCAGTGCAGGGGCTGATCAAGGAAATCCAGTTGATGCAGCCAGGAAAGCAGAAAACCTCAACTTAATCTGAAAGGATTTCAAAATGACCAAGGGGGCCAGTGGCCCCCTTGGTGTTTTGTGTTGCCGGGAATCAGACGTTGTTCTGGCCGGTTTCCACTTGTACAAGTGGTTCGCTTGCTGGAGCAGGTGCACCCGAACGGCGGCGACGGCCAGGGCCGTGGGTGCGCTGCGTCGACACCTCGGCAGATGAGGTTGTGGAAGCGGACTCCGTGCTTGCAGGTGTACTGGTTTCTACCTGCATCAACTCCATTTGCATCGAAGGGGTCGACGCCGGGCGGCGACGGCGCGAACGATGCTGGGATGTGCCTGATGATTCATCAATGACGGCCGGCGCCGCACCCTGAGTTTCAACTTGCTGAAGATCAGCTGCGGGACCCAGGTCCTTGAGAATGTCTTCCGGGCGGGCGGTAACGCCGGGCTGAGAAACCACGGGTGCCGGGACAGGTTTCTCGGGAGGGGTGCTGACAGGTATTGGGGCTGGCGTGGCACTGGCGGTTTCTCTGGATTGTGCGACAGGTTCCGGTGCGGTAACTGGCACGGGCGCTGGCGTAATTTCCATGGCAGGCGCGGAAGTCGGTTGAACGGCTGTTTTCGTGGCCATGACGGCGACGGGTGCAGCGGGAATTTCAGCCAGGCTTGTCTGCGCTTCGGCCTGTTGCGGGCGACGCTCGCCACGCTCTCCGCGATCGCTTCTGTCGCGGCGGCCACGACGGCCGCGTCCGCTTTCACGCGACGCTTCCTCGCCCGTTACGGCAACGGCATCACGCTTCTCAAGCTGCGCGGGCTGTTCGTTCCTGGGCTGGCGGGGCGGACGCGGCTGGCGCGCGGGCTTTTCACGGCCTTCCTGCATACGTGCGTCCCCTGATTCGGTTTGCTCGGTACGGCGCGGTTCACGCGGTTCGCGTGGGGGGCGAGGCGTGCGTTCGCGACGTTCGCCACGTTCTCCTCCGCGATCCGCGCCACGTTCTCCACGCTCTGGGCGGGCATTGCGTGGCTTGCGTGTTTCGCGTTTTGGTTCGGCTACCGGTACGGCTGGCTGGGGTTCTTCGCCCATTTTCTTGAACCATCCGACGATGCGGCCGATAAGACCGGCTTTCTCAGCTTCCTGCATGACGGGCGCGGCGGAAACCGGCGCTGGCTGGGCGGGGGTAATGGCCTTGACGACGGCTTCTGGCGCGGGGGCGCGTTGTTCGCGCGCGGCAAGGTGCGTCTCTGGCTCGGGCACCGTTACCATTTTATAGCTGGGTTCGCTGGCGCCTTCGCGATTCAGGTCTTCATGCTTGATGCGCTCGATCGTGTAATGAGGGGTTTCCAGATGAATGTTGGGGATCAGAACGACATTCACTTTAAGCCGTGCTTCAAGGGTATGGATGTCCTGGCGCTTTTCGTTCAGCAGGAAGGTGGCGACTTCAACCGGCACTTGGGCATGGATGGCGCCGGTGTTTTCCTTCATGGATTCTTCCTGAATGATGCGCAGGATATGCAGCGCCGTGGATTCCGCGCCGCGAATGTGCCCGGTGCCGCTGCATCGGGGGCAGGGCTGGTGACTGGTTTCGCCCAGCGAGGGCTGCAATCTTTGTCTGGAAAGTTCCATCAGGCCGAAGCGTGAAATCTTGCCCATTTGCACGCGCGCGCGATCATGATGCAGTGCATCGCGCAGGCGGTTTTCCACTTCGCGCTGGTTTTTCTGCGACTCCATGTCGATGAAGTCAATGACGATCAGCCCGCCCAGGTCGCGCAGACGGGCCTGGCGCGCGATTTCCTCGGCGGCTTCCAGGTTGGTGCGGTAGGCGGTTTCTTCAATGTCGCCGCCCTTGGTGGCGCGGGCGGAGTTCACGTCAATCGAAACCAGTGCTTCGGTGTGGTCGATGACGATGGCGCCGCCGGAAGGCAGATTCACTTGCCGCGCATAGGCGGATTCGATCTGGTGTTCGATCTGGAAGCGCGAGAACAGTGGTACGTCATCCTTGTACAGCTTGACCTTGTTGGCGTTGCCCGGCATGACGTGGGCCATGAAACCTTGCGCCTGATCGAATACATCCTGGGTGTCGATCAGGATTTCGCCGATATCGGGCTGGAAATAGTCGCGGATCGCACGGATGACCAGCGAGCTTTCCTGATAAATGAGGAATGCGCCTGACTGTGCCGTGGCTGCGCCTTCAATGGCGGTCCACAAGTGCATCAGGTAGTTCAGGTCCCACTGCAATTCTTCGGTATTGCGGCCAATGCCAGCGGTTCGGCCAATTAAACTCATGCCGTCCGGTACTTCCAGGCCGGCCATGGCATCCTTGAGTTCATTGCGGTCTTCGCCTTCGATCCGGCGGGATACCCCGCCGCCGCGCGGGTTGTTTGGCATCAGCACCAGGTAGCGGCCAGCCAGTGAAACATACGTGGTGAGTGCCGCGCCCTTGTTGCCGCGTTCGTCTTTTTCAACCTGGACGATGAGTTCCATGCCCTCGCGAAGCAGGTCGGAAGGCCGTCCGGATCCTTTGACACAGGACCGGGCAATTTCCTTGAACGGCAGGAAGCCGTGTCGTTCGCAGCCGTAGTCGACAAAAGCCGCTTCCAGGCTGGGTTCGATGCGGGTGATGACACCCTTGTAGATGTTGCTCTTGCGTTGTTCTTTGCTGGAGGATTCGATATCCAGGTCGACGAGTTTTTGCCCGTCGACGATGGCCACCCGCAGTTCCTCCGCCTGGGTGGCGTTGAATAGCATGCGCTTCATGTTTTACTCCCGTGCGCAAGCATACGGGACGGAAAAACCGTCAGGGTCTGTCAGGCCGGAAAATGTCAGGCAGCAGATCAGTCATTGGGATGAAAGGGTTTTCCTGTCCTTATGGGGTTTGCCGCGGAGCGAACTCAACGAGGCAAGCTTCAAAGACCTGGTGAGGGTACATGACCGTGAAATAAATTGCGGCGGTGTACAGGCCAAGTCTGGCGTATGCGGTAACACGTTACTTTAAGTTAGTATCGCTACTTTTTTACAGCGTCGTGACGGGTGTGAGGCAAAGTGGCCACACAGACTTTTGTGTGCATCGATGCTGCGGCCGGTGAGCGAAAATAACCGGGGAATTCAGGCCGGGCTTGACTGAGAAAGCCAATTAGGCCCACTAAGTATATTGAAAATGAAGAACTTAGGCAAAGAATCTGTCCGCAAGGTCAGGATTGACGACGCGCATGCGGGTCAGCGGCTGGACAATTTTTTGCTTGGGCAGTTGAAAGGTGTTCCAAAAAGCCGGATTTACAGGATGGTGCGGGCAGGTGAAGTGCGCATCAATGGGGGTAGGGTCGAGGTCAGTTACAAGTTGTCCTGGGGCGACGAGGTTCGAATTCCGCCTGTCCGGGTCGCGCAAATGGCAGCCAAACCCGCCAGCCTGCCGAAGGATGCCCCACGGCTTGCCCCGAGGATTCTTTATCAGGATGACTATTTGCTGGTGCTGAATAAACCCGCCGGGCAGGCAGTGCATGGCGGCAGCGGCATTTCTCGCGGGATCATTGAACAATTGCGGCTGGAATTTCCCCAGCACCGATTCATGGAGCTGGCGCATCGTCTTGATCGCGAAACTTCGGGTGTGCTGGTGGTGGCGTTGAAACGGCGTTCACTGACGGCGTTGCATGACATTTTCCGCGAGCATCGCATCGATAAGCGATATCTCGTGCTGGCCACCGGTCGCTGGCGTGATGAACTGCGCAATGTCCGGTTGTCGCTGCGCAAGTTTGTTACGGCTGAGGGCGAACGGCGGGTCAATGTGGATGAAGGTGGCCAGACAGCGCATACCGTGTTCCGACGCATCGAGACCTGGCCCGGATTCGCGCTTCTGGAAGCGGAGCTGAAAACCGGGCGCACCCATCAGATACGTGTGCATCTGGCCTATCTGAAACACCCGATCGCCGGCGATGACAAATATGGGAACTTCACGCTCAACAAGGAACTAGCCGGGCAGGGACTCAAGCGCATGTTTCTTCATGCCGCGAAGCTGAGTTTCAATCATCCCGTCACTGGCGGGCCCCTGATTTTTGAAGCGCCGCTGCCAGATGATCTGCAACAGTTTTTGGACAGGCTCGATAAAGATGCCCAGGCAGTTTGACTTGTTGATATTCGATTGGGACGGCACGTTGATGGATTCCGCGGGTTTCATCGTGGATTCGATCCAGAAAGCCTGCGCGGATATCGGCATTCCGGTACCGGACGACCGTGCCTGCCGGAAAATCATTGGCCTGGGATTGATTCAGGCATTGCAAACCTTGCTGCCTGATTTGCCCGAGGGTGATTACCCCAGACTCGTGGAACGTTACCGTCATTATTATCTTGGGCAGGATGCAGAAATTCCCCTTTTCGAAGGCGTGACGGAAGGCATCCGCGAGCTGCATGGCGCGGGTTTCACCCTGGCGGTCGCCACTGGCAAGAGCATGAAGGGATTGGAGCGCGCGCTGGATCATTCCGGTTTGCGGACTTATTTCTCGGCCACGCGCTGCGCGGACCAGACGCACTCCAAGCCGCACCCGGCGATGGTGGAGGAAATCATGGATGAACTGATGATGAACAGAGAGCGCGCCCTGGTGATCGGCGACACTAGCCACGACATGCTTATGGCCGCAAACGCCGGCGTGGCCCGGGTGGCCGTGACGTACGGGGCGCACCTGCCGGAAGACCTGGAACCGCACCATCCCATTCTGCTGGCGCAATCCTTCACAGAAGTGAAATCATGGCTGATGACGCACGCGTGATTTGTCAGTCCAGTGTGCTGGAAGAGGGTGGCAAGGGCTTTCGGTTCAATGTTGACTGGCAGGGTCGAAAGACACCTGCCTTTGTCATACGTTATCAAGGCAAAGCCCACGCTTTTCTGAATCAATGCGGCCACGTGCCGGTGGAGCTGGACTGGCAGGAAGGCGAGTTTTTTGACGCCGAGCAGGTATACTTGGTTTGCGCCACGCATGGCGCCTTGTATGATCCTGCAAAGGGAACCTGTATCAGCGGCCGCTGCAATGGCCGCGGTCTGACAACCCTGCCAGTTGAAGAAATTAACAACCAGATTCGATTACTGAAACACCGATTGATGCCATGAGTGAACAGGAAAACAACTCCCCCAACTGGGAACGCCAGGCTCTGGAAAAAGTCGCGCTGGCTGCCGTGACCGAGCAGCGCAAAACCCGCCAGTGGGGCATATTTTTCAAGGTGCTGACCTTTTTATACCTGTTTGTTGTCTTGTTTGCCTTCATGGGCTGGATGGGCGGTAGCGACAAAGTGCTGGGCAAACACACCGCCTTGATTGATCTTCAGGGGGTCATATCAAGCGACGAAGCCAATGCCGACATGATCATGTCGGGTCTGAAATCCGCTTTCGAGGACAAACACACACAGGGCGTGATCCTGCGCATCAACAGTCCGGGTGGCAGCCCTGTTCAGGCTGGCCAGATATACGACGAAATCAAGCGCCTGCGCGCGCAGTATCCCAAGACGCCCCTGTACGTGGTGGTGGATGACATCTGCGCTTCCGGCGGGTATTACGTAGCGGCCGCCGCCGATAAAATATATGTCGACAAGGCCAGCATCGTCGGCTCCATCGGCGTGCTGATGGACGGGTTTGGCTTCACCAAGGCCATGGATAAACTGGGCGTAGAACGCCGCCTGCTGACCGCGGGTGAAAACAAGGGCTTTCTTGATCCTTTCTCGCCCGCCGACCCCAAGCAGGAAGCCTTTGCCAAAACCATGCTGGCTGAAATCCACCAGCAGTTCATTGACGTGGTGCGCAAGGGTCGCGGCAAGCGGTTGAAGGAAACGCCGGACATGTTCAGCGGCCTAGTCTGGAGCGGCGCAAGAAGCATCGAAATGGGACTGGCCGATGCATTCGGCAGCACCGACTATGTCGCTCGCGAGGTCATCAAGGCCGAAGACATCGTCGATTTCACCCCACAGGAAGATCTGGCCTCCAAGCTTGCTGGGCGATTGGGGGTCAGCATCGGTAAGTGGCTGAATCCTGCAGCCCAACAACCGGCACAATTGCGCTAAGCATTTTTCTCATACCCCATCTTTATAATGAATGCTTCCGTCACTTCGTACTGATAAAGTATTTTTTCATTTCTAGTGGGCAGCTTTAAGTTGGAGCAAGCTAAATTTGTTTGGGTATCAAGTCAGCTGGAATTAGGAATTTATGAATCGGTTACTCATCAGCTTCGCCACTTGTTGTGCTTTGTTGCTTTCGAGTACCACTCAAACAATTTGCTACGCGGGTTACGGATCCAAACAATTCGTAAACCCCCAAGACTTAGAAGTTGATATCAGTCGGTTGAAGCCGGGAAAGTATAAGGAGATTGATTGGAACGGCCACGGCATACTAATTTACCGACGCACAGCAAAAGACCTTTTGTACCTCAAGTCCAACTTTGAGGAATTGGCCGATCCATATAACAACGAACTCGCTTTAAATTTACAGATAGCGGCGAAAATTCACGGAAATGCTTTTTCCAGCTTGATCAAACCCATCAATGAGGCTCTCAGTATCAATCCATTGCGGGCCATCAATGATGAATTTCTAGTGATTGACTTGATAAGCCGGTATGTTGGCTGCGCCATTTCAGTCATTCCACCCAGAGACAAGCGTTTCGGAAAAGCATGGCAGGGTGGCTTTTACGATCCATGCCGAAACGTGAGATACGATCTCAGTGGCCGTGTAATCAAAGGGCACTCCCATGTTATTAATCTAAACCTTCTGGTCATGCCCCATCGCTTCGATTCGCCTAACAAGCTTGTCATAGGGGCGGGCCGGTCACCAGTGCGCATGATCGACTTCCGTCCTTATGTGGCGTTTCAAGAACTTGAACCGACACAACGCCTAATCACTGCAGCAGAGCTAGGGATCCTAGATCAGGTTATATCGGCCGTAAAATCTGGAGCAAGGATTAATGAAACAGATAGGAGTGGCGTGTCCGCACTCTTTATGGCTGCTAGTGAAGGTAGTTTCGAAGTCGCTAAATGGTTGCTGGAAAATGGCGCTGACCCAAATTTAACAAATACTCGATCAGGTACGCCGACGTGTTTAGTGGCGATGGTCGGTGATAAGGAACTGATTGATTTATTCGGGCGTTTCGGTGCTGATTGGGACTCGGTTAATCACGGCGATCCAAATTGCGAAGAACCCAGAGTTATCTGGGCTATTACCAAAACGGGCAGTGAAGAAGATGCGCTACGACGTATTAAATCACTGATCGATGCGGGAGCTAATCCTAGCGTCACCTTTCTTGGCAAGACTGCGCTTGACTATGCACGAGAAGCTAATTATCGCAAGGTTATTGGTCTTTTGAGTAAAGCCGCTTCTCAACGAACACGTCGCACCCCTGTCTCTGTTGATCGCTAATGGCCTCAAGTATCTTGCAACATTTGACTCTTGCCCACTTTTTGTCAACTAGCTCCACATAATGTCCAAGTATCTACCAATTTCCTGCGTTAACCACGAGCGGCTGGAATTTGCTGTTCTCAAAAAACAGTGGCTCGACATGGAAGTGCTGTCAGACAGCAAGGCAGAGAGATGCCGCTTGTTGCCAGTCGATGTCTATGCGCAGTCGGGAGTTGAGTGGCTGGAAGCGCAGACCGAATCCGGCGAAAGGATCAAACTCAGGCTGGATCAGATCCGGTTCTAGAATCCGATCCCGAATACCACGAGCCGGTCTTTGACCATCTCGCTTTTCCCTCGCCAGTTTCTGGCGCTCAAGGTTTTGATTAACTGATCCGGCAGGCTGAGGTCTGCGCCTACGCTGATCATTGTGTCGGCGGTCAGCGTGGCAGAAAGCGCTTCCAGCATGGCGGCACTGCGGTAGGGCGTTTCGATGAAAAGCTGGGTAGACGCATTTTTACGGGCCGCCTGTTCCAGTTCGCGAATTTTCTTCGTTCGTTCGGGTTCTTTGGCAGGCAGGTAACCATGAAAGCAGAAATGCTGCCCACCCAGGCCTGATGCCATGAGCGCAAGCAGGATTGAGGAGGGGCCGACCAGCGGGAAAATTGCAATGTTTTCACGATGCGCGGCCTTGACCAGTTCCGCGCCGGGGTCTGCGATAGCCGGACAGCCGGCTTCTGACATGAGGCCCACATCCTTGCCATTTTTCAGCGGCAATAACAATGCGGGAATTTCCGCAGCCTTGGTGTGTTCATTGAGTTCAAGAATGGCCAGTTCCTGCAAGGGTTTGGGGTGGCCCATGGTCTTGAGGTGCGCGCGGGCGGTTTTGGCACGCTCGGCAATGAATGTGTCCAGGCGGCGCGCGACTGCCAGCGTCTCAAGTGGCAAGCAGGATTCTGGATCGACTGGCCCAAGCGGAACCGGAATCAGGTAAAGCGTGCCAGTCATTTCAAAACTGTTTCATTTCAGAACGTCCACGTCTTCGTTCATCAACATCTCGGTCAGTGCCATCAAGGGCAGTCCAATCAACGCGGTGGGGTCCGGGCTGTCCATGCGTTGCATCAAGGCAATTCCCAGCGATTCGCTTTTTGCCGAGCCGGCGCAGTCATACGGCTGCTCCTTTTTCAGGTAGGCCTCGATCTGCGCATCGGTCAGTTTGCGGATGTGCACCACTGTCGGCACATCCCTGGTTTGAGTCCTGCCTGTTTTGCTGTTGAGCAAAGTCAGCGCAGTGTGGAACACCATGGCCTTGCCCTGCATTTTCTTCAGTTGGGCGAAGGCATTCTCGAAATTTCCGGGCTTGCCGAGCTGTTCCGAATCGAGCATCAGAACCTGATCCGAGCCGATGATGAGGGCGTCGGGAAATTGCGTGGCAATCGCCTGTGCTTTCAGTGCCGATAGCCTGAGTGCGGTCGCAGATGGCGTTTCGCCAGGCAGCGGTGTCTCGTCTACGTTGGGAGAGGCAACTTCAAATGGTATGTGCAAACGCGACAGCAGGTCGCGTCGATAGCGCGAGGTGGATGCAAGTACAAGCTGAGTCATATTTATTCAGGCTCGATTTCAATAAGCGCCATATCGGGCGTAACCGCATCGCCCTTTGTGGTAAAGATACCAACAACGGTTCCGGACGCGGGCGCCTGGACTTCGTTTTCCATTTTCATGGCTTCGATGACCAGCACGGGATCACCCGCATTGACTTTCTGACCTGCCTTGACCAGCACTTCGACAATGGTGCCGGGCATGGCAGCCGTCACATGGCCCTTGTGCGAAGGACGTGGTTTTTGGCCGGACAGGACAGGTTTGACGGAAGGTTTTCCAGATGTGCCAGAGCCGCTTGGAGATACTTCGATTTCATTCAATGCTTCCAGCAGCACTTCTTCGGAGACACCATCCACAGTGACAAAGTAAGGCCGTCGTGTTTCGCTGGGGCGGCCGCTTGCGGCCAGCTTGATGTGGTAGGTCTCGCCATGCAGGGTGATGTTGAATTCATCGGCGGCAAAATGCGCCGCGCCCGTGCCATTTCTGGCTTCGACAGGCAGCAAGGGCTCTGGCTGGAGTGAACCTGCTGCACGCTCCTGCAGGAAGACCCGACCCAGATCCGGGAACATGGCATAGGTCAGCACGTCCTCTTCTGACTTTGCCAGGGTGTCAATTTCGCCGTGTAGCCTGTCGAGCTCGGGCGGCATCAAGTCAGCGGGACGGCAACTCATGATATCCAGATCGCCAATCGCCATCTTGCGTACTTCCTCGTTGACCTTGCCCGGCGTCGCGCCATAGCGGCCTTGCAGATACAGCTTTACTTCCTGGGTGATGCTTTTGTAGCGGCTGCCAACCATGACATTGAGCACTGCCTGGGTGCCGACAATTTGCGAAGTGGGCGTTACCAGCGGTGGATAGCCGAGATCTTCGCGTACGCGAGGAATCTCTTCCAGCACCGCATCTATTTTGTCGAGCGCATCCTGCTCCTTGAGCTGGTTGGCCAGGTTGGAAATCATGCCGCCAGGCACCTGATTGATCAGCACGCGCGTGTCCACGCCGGTGAAATCACTTTCGAACTGCCAGTATTTTTTTCGGACTTCCTTGAAATAGGCGGAAATTTCCTCGAGCAAGGGAAGCGATAATCCCGTTTCGTATTCCGTGCCTTGCAATGCGGCGACGAAGCTTTGCGTGGTCGGATGGCTGGCGCCCTCGGCAAACGCGCCGATGCAGGTATCGATGATGCTGGCACCGGCTTCCACTGCTTTCAGATGCACCATGTTCGACAATCCTGATGTCGAGTGGCTATGCGTATGTACCGGCAAACCAGTCGCTTCGCGTATTGCCTTGACCAGATCGAAAGCGCTGTATGGTGTCAACAATCCTGCCATATCCTTGATGGCAATGCTGTAGCAACCCATTTCAGCCAGTCCTTTGGAAAGTTCGACGAAATGTGGAATATCGTGAACGGGGCTGGTGGTGTAGCAGATGGCGCCCTCCGCATGCTTGCCCGATTGCCTGACTGCCTGAATGGATACCTGCATGTTGCGCAAGTCATTCATGGCGTCGAACACTCGGAATACATCCACGCCGTTGTTTGCCGAAAGCTTCACGAAGGCCCGCACCACGTCATCCGAATAATGGCGGTAGCCAAGCAGGTTCTGGCCCCGCAGCAGCATCTGGATGCGCGTGTTGGGTAGGGCCTTGCGAAGTATTCTTAACCTTTCCCACGGGTCTTCCTTGAGAAAACGCACACAGGCATCGAACGTGGCACCACCCCAGGCTTCCAGCGACCAGAAACCAACCGAGTCGAGCTTGCCGCAGATGGGCAGCATGTCTTCAGTGCGCATGCGTGTGGCGATCAGCGACTGATGGCCGTCACGCAGAACCAGATCAGTGATGTGTATTTTTGGCATCGTTATCCTGCAAGTCTTATTTGAACCACAGAGACACAGAGACACAGAGACACAGAGTAAAGACAAGCATCGGTTCATGTTGCCTTACCACTTCGACCCTAGGCAACCGGGTTCGTGAAGGATTGTTAAGCATTTCTCCGTGCCTCTGTGTCTCTGTGGTGGCATGGTTCATGTTCATAATCCCTGATAGGCAGCAATCGCTGCCGCAACCGCTGCCGCGAGTACTTCGGGCGGCTTGCGTTCTTCGTAATTCGTCAATTCCGGGTGGCTTTCCACAAAGCCTGTGTTGAAACTGCCGCTGCGGAAGTCCGGATGCTTCAAAATTTCCTGATAATAGGGAATGGTGGTTTTGACGCCATAAACGACCATGTCGGACAAGGTGCGGCGGGCACGTTCAATGACACCCTGCCATGACAGATTCCACACGGTCAGCTTGGCGCAGAGGGAATCAAAATAGGGCGGAATCACGTAATCGGTATACATGGCGGCATCGACCCTCACACCCGGGCCGCCGGGAGAATAGTAGCGGGTAATCCGCCCGAAGCTGGGCAGGAAATCGTTCCTGGGGTCTTCCGCGTTGATGCGGAATTCTATGGCGAAGCCCCGGTGGGCGATGTCTTCCTGCTTGTATTGCAGCGGCAAACCATCCGCGATGCGAATCTGTTCCTGAACAATATCCACGCCGGTAATGCTTTCGGTGATGGTGTGCTCCACCTGCAGACGCGTGTTCATTTCCATGAAATAGAACTGGTTGTCCTGATCCAGCAGAAATTCGACCGTGCCGGCGTTCACATAACCTACTGCCCGCGCGGCCTGAACGGCAAGCTTGCCGATGTATTGCCGCTGTGACTCGGTGAGCTGGGGTGAGGGCGCGATTTCGATCAGTTTCTGGTTACGGCGCTGGATGGAACAGTCACGCTCGAAAAGGTGGATGGTATTGCCCTGGGTATCGGCCAGCACCTGGACTTCGATGTGCTTGGGGTTGACCACGCATTTTTCGACAAACACTTCAGGTTTGCCAAAGGCCTTGGTGGCTTCTGAAACCACCCGTTCATAATTGCGAATGAGCTCCTCGTCGCTGTCGCACCGGCGGATGCCCCTGCCGCCGCCGCCATTGGTGGCCTTGAGCATGACCGGATAGCCGATTTCGGCCGCAAGGGTCCGCGCTTCCTCCAGATTTTCCAGATTGTGGTCCGAGCCCGGCACCACCGGGATGCCAGCCTTGATCATGGCCTGGCGCGCCTGGATTTTGTCGCCCATCTGGCGGATAAGACCGGCATCGGGTCCGATGAATATGATGCCGCGCTTGGCGCAGACTTCCGCGAACAGCGGGTTTTCGGAAAGCAGACCATAGCCTGGGTGGAGCGCATCGCAGCCTGACGCGGCGGCCAGATTCACCAGGTGATGGGGGTTGAGATAGCCCGCCAGCGGGTCTTTGCCAATATGATAAGCCTCGTCAGCCTTCTTGACGTGCAGGGCATGGCGGTCGGCATCGGTGTAGATCGCGGCGGATTCAATGCCCAGTTCGGCACAGGCGCGTATGATGCGCACCGCGATTTCCCCCCGGTTGGCGACCAGTATTTTCTTGATCACTGCAATCTTCCCGCCTGCATTCTTTGACAAAATGACTGAAAAATCATAAAATTGCCCGCTTATGCTCGAACGTCCCGTGGTGTCGCCGTCGAACTTTGCTGAAAAATCCCACTGCTGGGAAGGCAATACGATGGTAGGTGATTTCGAGCGACTTGCTCAAGAGTTTGTGAACCCGGAAGTGGAATTGTTTTACCGGGTTTGCGGTCAGCAGGATGCGCGAGGCCGTCCGCAGATACATTGCCAGGTCAATGCCAGGCTGGAAATGGTGTGCCAGCGTTGCCTGAAGCCGGTTGATGTCGTGGTTACAAGTGACCGTGTGCTCTATCTGGCCAATAGCGAGGCAGAAGCCGAAAGGCTGGAAGCCGCTCTTGCGGATGAAGATGTTGAAGTCATGGTGGCTGACAAAAACCTGGATTTGGCAGGTGTGGTTGAGGATGAAGTCATACTGACCCTGCCGCTTGTGCCAATGCATGATGTTTGCGTCGCGCCAGATGCATGATTGAGCGTAATAGATTTTAGCCGGGCCTTGCCGGCGGATATTCAAGACTAAGGAGTTTGAAATGGCTGTTCAACAAAACAAGAAATCCCCATCCAAGCGGGGCATGCACCGTTCGCATGATTTCCTGACTGCCCCCTCGCTGGCGGTTGAGCCCACCACGGGTGAAGTGCATATGCGCCACCACGTTTCTCCCTCCGGTTACTACCGCGGGAAAAAAGTGGCCAAGGGCAAGGGCGAGTAATTTCGCATACACAACTCCGGCAAATTGCCGGGGTTGTTTTCAACCGCACAACTTCTAGCCTGACCCGATGAGGGAAATAACCATCGCCATCGATGTCATGGGTGGCGATCACGGACTGCACGTCACCATTCCGGCTGCCCTGAAATGTCTGGCGCGGGGTGACAATCTCAATATCATTCTGGTTGGTCCCCAGGATGCCATCCAGGCCGATTTGAAAGCCCGTCACAAAAAGACAGGTCCGCGCTTGCGTATCCGCCATGCCTCCGAGGTTGTGGCCATGGATGAATCGCCCGCGCTGGCATTGCGCAACAAAAAGGATTCTTCCATGCGCGTGGCGATCGACCTGGTGAAAGCAGGTGAAGCGGATGCCTGTGTTTCTGCCGGCAATACCGGGGCCTTGATGGCAACCGCCCGGTTTGTGCTGAAAACCCTGCCAGGCATCGATCGTCCCGCCATCGCAACCAATCTGCCCAGCCTTAAAGGTCCTGTTCTGATGCTGGATCTGGGTGCCAATGTGGATTGCACGCCCGAGCACCTGTTCCAGTTTGCCCTGATGGGTTCGATGCTGGTTTCGGAGGTCGGTCACAAGCCCAATCCCAGTGTGGGTTTGTTGAATATCGGTGAAGAGGAAATCAAGGGTAACGAAATGGTCAAGCGCACGGCCGAGTTGATTCGCGGAAGCCATTTGATCAATTTTTATGGCAATGTCGAAGGCGACGATATTTATAAAGGCACCACCGATGTGGTGGTCTGTGATGGTTTCGTCGGCAATGTGGCGCTCAAGTCCTCGGAAGGTATTGCCAAAATGATCGGCACACTGCTCAGAAAGGAATTCCGCCGCAATTTTCTGACCAAGCTGGCCGGGCTGGTGGCACTGCCCGTCATGAACGCATTCAAGCGCCAGGTTGACCCGCGCCGGTATAATGGCGCCACCTTGCTTGGGCTGCGCGGTATCGTGGTAAAGAGTCATGGCAGCGCGGACCGTTTTTCATTTGAACATGCTATCGAGACAGCCATGGAAGAAGCCCGAAGCAATGTGCTCAAGCGCATTTCAGAACAGTTGCAACAATTGAATACACCTGCGGAGACGGCATGAGTAGGAAGCAGGGTTCCCGCTTGCGGGAGCGTGGCCGGAACGTCCGCCCCTCGGTACGTGGGCAGTGCAGGCCACGCGAGAGCCTACGCCAGCAGTCTATATTTTGGCCCCCATCGCCTGCTTCACTGCGCACATTCCGAGGCGCAACGTTGCGCAGGCGCACCGGCCACGATTGCCGTACGCCCCCGACGAGATGTCCTTATATAGCTTGGAAACTTGAAGAGGGGGCAGCATGATCCATGCCCGCATCATCGGCACGGGGAGTTATCTGCCCGAACGTCTGCTGACCAATGCCGATCTGGAAAAAATGATCGATACCACGGACCAGTGGATTGTCGACCGCACAGGCATACGCGTGCGCCATGTCGCGGCGGATAACGAACTGACCAGCGATCTGGCGGTTGCCGCGGGTCGCAGGGCACTCGAAGCCGCCGGCGTTGTGCCAGCGAACGTGGATCTGGTGATCGTCGCGACCACGACGCCCGACCGCGTATTCCCCAGCACCGCGTGCATTGTCCAGGCCAAGCTGGGCATTGCGAATGCCTGTCCGGCATTCGATGTGCAGGCGGTTTGCAGCGGTTTCATTTTTGCATTGGCAACAGCCAATAATTTCATCAAGGCAGGGCAGGCGCGGACCGCGCTGGTCATTGGTGCCGAAACACTTTCCCGGATTACCGACTATACCGATCGCGGCAACTGCATTTTGTGGGGCGATGGCTCTGGCGCGGTCGTGCTTTCCGCCAGCGATGAGCAGGGCATCATTTCAACGCATATTCATGCCGATGGCCGCTACCAGGAATTGCTGTATGTGGATGGCGGACCGTCCATGGGCAACGGTGAGAAGGCTGCAATGCGCATGCAGGGCAATGCCGTATTCAAGATGGCGGTCAATACGCTTGATGCCATCGTCGACGAAACTCTGGCCGCCAACGGCCTGGACAAGTCGCACATCGACTGGCTGGTGCCGCATCAGGCCAATATCCGCATCATCCAGGCAACTGGTAAGAAACTGGGGTTGCCCATCGAACGGGTCGTTGTCACGGTAGACCAGCATGGCAATACTTCGGCTGCTTCCATTCCGCTTGCACTCGATACAGCCGTACGAGACGGGCGCATCAAGCGAGGCCAGACCCTGCTGATGGAGGCCTTCGGCGGCGGCTTTACCTGGGGTTCCGCGCTCGTCAAATTCTGAGTCATTACTAGCATGAAAACAGCATTTCTTTTTCCCGGCCAGGGTTCGCAATCCGTAGGCATGATGAACGGGCTGGCCCAACATCCTGAAGTCAAACAAACTTTCGATGAAGCTTCTGCCGCGCTTGGCGAAGATCTGTGGAAACTGGTGATGGAAGGCCCCGCGGAAATACTCAACCAGACCACGTATACCCAGCCCGCGATGCTGGCGGCGGATATTGCGACCTGGCGTGTTTGTCTCGGTCAGTCAGGTGTCATGCCAGCGGTGATGGCAGGCCATAGCCTGGGCGAGATCGCTGCCCTGGTTGCAGCTGGCGCGCTGGATTTCGCTGATGCTGTCAAGCTCACGCGATTCCGTGCCGAAGCCATGCAGAATGCCGTGCCGGAAGGCGTGGGCGCCATGGCCGCCGTCCTGGGTCTGGAAGACGATGCGGTGCGCGCGGTGTGTGCTGAAGCGGCTCGGGGCGAAGTGCTGGAGCCAGTCAACCTGAATTCGCCTGGGCAGGTGGTGATTGCCGGCAACAAGGCGGCGGTCGAGCGGGGCATGGCCCTGGCAAAGGAAAAAGGCGCCAAGCGCGCATTGTCTTTGCCTGTGTCGGTACCCTCACATTCTTCGCTGATGAAACCGGCTGCCGAAAAGTTTCGCGCGTATCTGGAATCAGTCAATCTACGTCTGCCATCCGTGCCGGTTTTGCAGAATGCAGATGTGCAGGCGTTCAATGAACCTGCCGCCATCAAGGATGCACTGGCCAGACAATTGCATTCGCCGGTACGCTGGGTAGAAACCATTCAGGCTATCGCAGGGCAGGGGATTGTGCGCTGTGTCGAATGCGGACCCGGCAAGGTGCTGACAGGACTGGTCAAACGCATCAACGACATTCCATGCGTGGCGCTGGTGGATGATGCCGCGCTGCAATCAATAAAAGGATAAGGAGAGCGTCATGGAAAGCAGGATTGCATTGGTGACGGGTGCCAGCCGGGGTATCGGCCAGGCTTGCGCATTGGCGCTGGCAAAGCAGGGAATGACCGTCATCGGCACGGCAACCAGTGACAAAGGCGCGGAAGCGATAACTGCGTATATGCAGGCAGCCGGCGCAAAGGGCCGCGGCATGAAGCTGAATGTTACGGATGCAGCGGAAGTCGAGGCTGTCATCGCCGCGATTGAAAAGGAGTACGGCGGCATCGCGGTGCTGGTGAACAATGCAGGCATCACCCGCGACAACCTGCTCATGCGCATGAAAGACGATGAGTGGGACGACATCATGGCAACCAATCTCACGTCGGTGTTCCGGCTTTCCCGCGCGGTCATCAAGAGCATGATGAAAGCGCGCGCCGGCCGCATCATCTCCATCGCGTCGGTGGTTGGAGCGATGGGCAATGCCGGTCAGACCAATTACAGCGCGGCCAAGGCTGGCATCATGGGCTTTACCAAATCGCTCGCGCGTGAAGTTGGCAGCCGCAACATCACGGTCAACTGCGTGGCGCCGGGATTCATCGATACCGACATGACCAAGGCCTTGCCGGATGCGCAGCGGCAAGCGCTGCTGGCGCATATCCCGCTCGGCAAGCTGGGTGGGGTGGACGATATTGCCAATGCCGTGGCATTCCTGGCGAGCGATCAGGCGGGTTACATCACCGGCACCACGCTGCATGTCAATGGCGGCATGTACATGATTTAAATAACGTTTGCCAGACTTGGGTGCTTTTCTTCCAAGTTTGGTAAAATCTCACCCGCCTTGACCTGCTCAAGGCGTGTATCAACCAAAGAGGACTAACAATGGATATCGAAGCACGTGTCAAGAAAATCGTCGCGGAACAGCTGGGCGCCAATGAAGCGGATGTAAAAAATGAATCCTCCTTCGTGGACGATCTGGGCGCCGATTCCCTGGATACGGTGGAGCTGGTAATGGCGCTGGAAGAAGAATTCGGTTGCGAAATTCCCGACGAGGAAGCCGAAAAAATCACCAACGTTCAGCAAGCCATCGATTACGTCAACGCCCACAACAAGGGTTGAACTTCATTTCTCCCGAGACTTTTCTTTTTCTCCCGAGAGACCCATTTTGTCAAAACGCAGAGTCGTGATTACCGGCCTGGGGATCATTTCCCCGGTCGGCAATACCATTCCTGAAGCCTGGGAAAATCTGGTTGCGGGACGCTCCGGCATTGCCCGCATCACCCGTTTCGATCCCACCCCCTTCGCTTCGCACATTGCGGGCGAGGTTAAAGGCTTTGATGTCGATCAATACCTGAATCCCAAGGAAGCCCGCCGCATGGATATTTTCATCCAGTTCGGCATGGCGGCGGGAATTCAGGCCATCCGCGATTCAGGGCTGGAAGTGACCGAGTCCAATGCGGAACGCATCGGCATCAACATCGGTTCCGGTATCGGCGGATTGCCGCTGATCGAGGAAACGCATGACCTGTTGCGTGAATCCGGGCCACGCAAGATTTCGCCGTTTTTTATTCCTGGTTCCATCATCAACATGATTTCAGGCAACCTGTCCATCATGTACGGAATCAAGGGACCAAATCTGGCGGTTGTCACAGCATGCACGACTGGACTTCATGCCATCGGGCTTTCCGCGCGCACGATCCAGTATGGCGATGCCGATGTGATGGTTTGCGGCGGTGCCGAATGCGCGGTTTCAGAATTGGGTGTGGGCGGTTTTGCGGCCGCGCGCGCGCTTTCAACCCGCAATGACGATCCCGCCACGGCCAGTCGTCCCTGGGACAAGGGCCGTGATGGTTTCGTGCTGGGCGAAGGCGCTGGCGTGATGGTGCTTGAAGAGTACGAACATGCAAAAAAGCGTGGGGCAAAAATCTATGCCGAAGTCGCCGGCTTTGGCATGAGCGGCGATGCCTACCACATGACCGCGCCCAGCACCGATGGCCCGAGGCGGTCCATGCTGAATGCGCTGAAAGATGCCGGATTGAACACGGATAGTGTGCAATACATCAATGCACACGGCACATCGACGCCCCTGGGCGACAAGAACGAAACCGACGCCATCAAGCTTGCCCTGGGCGATGCGGCATACAAGCTGGTGGTCAATTCCACCAAATCCATGACTGGCCATCTTCTGGGTGGTGCGGGCGGGATCGAGTCAGTATTCTCGGTGCTGGCGGTTCATCACCAGATTTCGCCGCCAACCGCCAACATCTTCGAGCAGGATCCCGAATGCGATCTGGATTACTGCGCCAACACGGCGCGGGAAATGAAGATCGACGCCGCCCTGAAGAACAATTTCGGTTTTGGCGGCACCAACGGCAGCCTGGTTTTCAAGCGAGTCTAATCGCCGCAAGTGAACGCACTTGAATGGTCTGGTACACAGCCAGATCTCCTGGCATTAAAGGCAACCTGGCCGGAGCATTATCCCGCCTTGTTTTGCACAGGCGGCGGCAGCGGTTGGGACATCCTGTTTGCATATCCGCAAGCCTCCCAGGAATTGCCTGCCGGTGCGTCAACTCAACTGGCGGAGGCTTTCTTCTCCGGCCTTCCGCAGCCTTCACATTCCGGCCATCCTGACACCTACTTGCCGTTCACAGGCGGCTGGCTGCTGGCATTGAGTTATGAACTGGGTGGACTGTTTGAACCCACAGTGGGGGTCGCGTCCGACACGTCAGGATTTCCGCTCGCATGGGCGCTGAGGATTCCCGCCGCCATCCTGATCGACCATCAGCATCGGCAAACCTGGCTGATGAGTGAAACCGGACAGGAAGCATTGCTGGATCGCATGAAAGCGGACTTGCTTGCCTGTCCCGCGTTGCCGGAAAACAGGCTGCCTGAATACAGGCTGACTGAAGACAGCCCGGAAACTTTCCTGCATGGCATCTCCCGGATCAAAACGTATATCCGCGAGGGGGATGTTTTTCAGGTCAATCTTTCGCGAGGCTGGCTGGCGGATTTTTCACGGCAGGTTTCTCCGGTGACGCTTTACAGGCAGCTTCGCAACCGCAACCCCGCGCCATTCTCGGCCGTTGTGGAAACCGGCGATTGGTCGATCGTCAGTTCTTCGCCCGAACGGCTAGTTAAACTTGAATCGGGCGGAAAACTGCTCACTCGCCCCATTGCCGGGACGCATCCTCGCGGTGCCACATCCGAAGAAGATAACACGTTGAAGGCAATACTGGCGGCGCATCCCAAGGAACGCGCGGAACACATCATGCTGGTGGACCTGGAGCGAAACGATCTGGGTCGCGTCTGCGAAACGGGCAGCGTAAAGGTCGAGGCACTGATGGAACTGACGAGTTATGCGCATGTGCATCATCTGGAATCCACCGTAATCGGCCAGCTGAAATCAGATGTCAGTCTGTTTGAACTCACGAAATCGGTTTTCCCCGGCGGGACAATCACCGGATGTCCGAAGGTTCGCACCATGCAAATCATTCGCGAACTGGAGTACACGCCACGTCACACCTATACCGGCAGCCTGGGTTATGTGAATCTGGACGGCACGCTGGACATGAACATCCTGATCCGGAGTTTTCTGTTAAAAGACTGTCAGGCGTGGTTCAGAACAGGCGCAGGAATTGTCGCGGATTCCGATCCTGACAGGGAGCTTGCCGAAACGCGCGCCAAGGCTAAGGGATTGCTGAACGCATTGAGTGAAGGGTGAAGGTTTGATTATCGTCAACGGAGAACTTGCTGACAGCCTCAATGTGATGGATCGCGGCCTGCAATATGGGGACGGTATTTTTCGCACGCTGAAAGCAGATTCCGGGCAGTTACGCTGGTGGAATGATCAATACCGGAAGCTCTCTGACGATTGCCAGGTTCTTGGAATCCATTGTCCGGCGGAACCCTTGTTGAAGGCTGAAGCAGATAGCGTGGCTTCGATGCAAGGCATTGGTGTCATCAAAATCATCATCACGCGCGGAGTGGGGCAGCGGGGCTACAGAACTTCTCCCGATGCAAGCTCCACCCGGATCGTGATGGGCTTCGTGGGCAGTCACATGATTGAAGGCCCTGTTGAAGCCCGCTGGTGCAACCTGAGGCTGTCCCGTCAACCCCGGCTGGCGGGGATCAAGCATCTCAACCGTCTGGAGAACGTGCTGGCGCGTTCGGAATGGAATGATCCGGCAATCGCCGAAGGACTGTTGATGAACGAGGCAGGACAGGTGATTGGCGGCACCATGACCAACCTGTTCATGATCGAAAAAGATACGCTTGTTACACCAGACCTTTCAAACTGCGGCGTTGCTGGCGTGGCACGTGCCCGCTTGCTGCGTGCCGCGGCTAAACATGGGCAATCCGTAAAGACTGAAGCCATTTCACCAGAACGGCTTCTCCAGTCAGATCAAATTTTGTTGTGCAACAGCCTGATCGGAATCTGGCGGGTCGAAAAACTGGAAAACACAGTCTGGCCAGACAATGGCTGGGCGGATAAATTAAAATGCTGGCTCAATGAAGATCATTAAGTCTCTACTGTTAATTGGCCTGCTTGCGGCCATGGCTCTCGCGGGCTGGGTTGCATGGTTCGCCTACCAGCCACTGGCCCTGCCGACCACGCCTCTTCAATTTACCATCACGCCTGGCACCAGCCTGAAAGGGTTGGCCGCGCAATTGAAAAAAACCGGCATACTGGAGGAGGGAATACGATTCCGCATCATTGGGCGGGTCATGGGCTACGCCAGCCGGGTTCAATCCGGCACCTATGCGCTCGACAGGCCGCTCACGCCCCTGGAACTCTACGGCAAGCTGGTTCGCGGCGAGGTCACGCAGGCTGCCATCCTGCTGGTGGAAGGCTGGAACATCCGCGAAGTCAGACAAGAGCTCGCGCGGCATCCGCAGCTCAATCACAAGCTGGTTGACATGACCGATGCGGAAGTTCTGGCGGCAATAGACGCAGAAGAAATCCATCCGGAAGGCTTGTTTTTCCCGGACACCTATTTTTTCAGTCCCGGCTCCGCCGACATCGAAATCCTGCGCCGTGCCTACCGAATCCAGAAGCAGAAACTGAACGAAGCCTGGGAAACCCGTTCGCCCGGCCTGCCTTACAAATCACCCTATGAAGCCCTGATCATGGCGTCGATTATCGAGAAGGAAACCGGCGCGGCCGAAGAACGCCCCTTGATCGCGGCGGTCTTCATCAATCGCACCAACAAGGGCATGCGGTTGCAAACCGACCCAACAGTGATCTATGGCATCGGCGCATTGTTCGACGGCAACCTGCGCAAGGCCGACCTACAGCGCGATACGCCTTACAATACCTATACCCGCAAGGGCCTGCCGCCCACGCCCATTGCCATGCCAGGCGAAGCGGCGATCCGCGCCGCGCTGAATCCGGCCCGCTCGGATGCCTTGTATTTTGTCGCCAGGGGAAACGGCACACATGTTTTTTCCGCCACGCTGGACGAGCATAACCGCGCGGTCAACCGCTATCAGAGATAACAACAATGGCCAAATCCAAAGCGCCCTCGAAGCCGGGAAAATTCATCACGCTGGAAGGTGTGGATGGTGCGGGCAAAAGCACGCACCTTGATTTTCTCGCAGAAAAAATCCGGGCGCGTGGTGTCGAACTGGTGGTCACTCGTGAGCCCGGCGGTACGGTGTTGGGCGAGAAGCTGCGTCACCTGTTGCTGAACGAAGCCATGCAACCGGATACTGAATTGCTGCTCATGTATGCCGCGCGTGCCGAGCACGTTGCCACGGTCATCAAGCCCGCGCTCGCTAAAGGAGCCTGGGTGCTGTCCGACCGCTTTCACGACGCCAGCTTTGCCTACCAGTGCGGCGGCAGGGGCATTGATGCCAACCGTCTGCTGGATCTGGAAGAATGGGTGTTGGGAGATTTCAAACCCGACCTGACCCTGCTGTTTGATGTGGCGCCCAAAATTGCCGCCAAGCGACGCGCGCAGGCCCGCGCCGCAGACCGGTTCGAACAGGAACAGGCCGCGTTTTTCACCCGAGTGCGTGAGGCTTATCTGTTGCGCGCCAAAGTTGAACCCGATCGCATACGGGTGGTGGATTCCGCGCTGGACATCGAGCTCATCCGCTCCGATCTCGACTGGATACTGCAAACCATCTGATGCCTGCGCCTTACCCCTGGTTATCGCCGCTCTGGAACCGCCTGCAGTCAATGCGGCAAAGGCTGCCGCATTCGGTATTGCTGGCGGGCCCGCAAGGCGTTGGCAAGTTGGAACTGGCTCAGGCCTGGGCAAAATCCCTGCTGTGTGAAAAGCCCAGCCCGGAAGGCGAAGCCTGCGGCCAGTGTGAAGGCTGCCACTGGTTCGAGGCAGGCACCCACCCCGACTTCAAGCACCTGACCCTGATTGAAAAGGAAAACCGGGAAGGCGAGGTCAAGCTGGCCACGGAAATCAGCGTGGAACAGGCGCGAGAGGCAGTGGAATTCGTCCAGCTTTCCACCTATCGGGCCGGTCGGCGGCTGGTGCTGGTCGAGCCGGCCGAGGCGCTCAATACCGCCTCAGCCAACGCCCTGCTCAAGGTCCTTGAAGAACCGCCGATAAATACCGTATTCGTGCTGATCAGCCACCAGCCGCGCCAGTTGCTACCCACCATCCTCAGCCGCTGTCACAAGCTGGAAGTGGGGCTGCCATCGCGGGAAGACAGCCGCAAGTGGCTAAAGGCCCAGGGGCTGGATGAAACGCTGCTGGACTGGGCAGGCGGCGCGCCATTGACCGCGCTGGCTGACCGCGAAGAAGGCCAGCAGGAAATTCGCGCCGAAATATTGAAGGCGCTAAGTCAGGGAAACAGCCTGGATGCGGTGAGCCTGGCCGAAAACTGGTACCGGCGATTGCCCGCCAGGCTCTGGCATCGAATCAGTTACCGCTGGCTGCTGGATTTGCTGGCGAGCAGTCTGGGTGGCGATGTCCGGTTCAACCCGGATTTTTCCAAAGAGCTGGCCAGACTGGGCAAACAGGTCAAACGGGCCGGGCTGCTGGATCTGGCTCAAGAAGACATGAAAGCGGGCCGTTGGGTGGAACATCCGCTCAACCGGCAACAAGTACTGGAAGCATGGCTGACAAGCTACCGGCAAGTATTTTAGGAGAATGATGATGGCGCAACTGGACAATCAGGGACCCTCAACCGACATGCATGGTGCACGCCCCGGCGTGCTGTCCCTGTCCATCAAGGAAAAATCTGCCCTGTTCGCTGCCTACATGCCTTTCATCAAGGGCGGCGGCCTGTTTATCCCCACCAACAAGGCCTACAAGGTGGGCGAAGAAGTCTACATGCTGCTGTCGCTGATGGAAGATCCGGCCAAACTGCCCGTTTCAGGAAAAGTGGTATGGATCACGCCCGAAGGCGCGCACGCAGGCCGTGTGCAGGGGATTGGCGTGCAATTCGCCGCCAACGAAAGCGGTCACTCCGCCCACAACAAAATCGAAGGCCTGCTCGGCGGTTCACTCAAGTCCACCCGGCCCACGCATACGATGTAATTCAGATTCAAGCCGCAAGATACAAGATTCAAGAGATAAAATCTTGCATCTTGTATCTTGCTCCTTGAAACTGATTCATGTTCATCGATTCACACTGCCATTTAAACTTTCCCGACTTCACCAACCGGCTGCCGGAAATCTACCAGCGCATGGCCGACAACCAGGTCAGCCACGCGCTGTGCATCAGCGTTGATCTGGAAACCTTTCCCGACGTGCTGGCCATTGCCGAAAGCCGCGACAACCTCTACGCCTCGGTCGGCGTGCATCCGGATTACGAAGACTGCACCGAACCCACAGTGGCCCAACTGGCGGAACTGGCATCGAACCCCAAGGTCATCGCCATCGGCGAAACCGGCATGGACTACTACCGCACCCCCGGCCCGCTCAAATGGCAGCAGGAACGCTTCCGCGTCCACATCCGCGCCGCGAGAGAGACAAACAAGCCCCTCATCATCCACACCCGCGCCGCCTCCGAAGACACCCTGCGCATCATGGCCGAGGAAAAAGCAGGCGAGGCGGGCGGCGTCATGCACTGTTTCACTGAAAGCATGGAAGTTGCCAAAGCCGCCATGGACATGGGTTTTTATATCTCCTTCTCAGGCATTGTCACCTTCAAGAACGCAAAAGAACTCAAGGAAGTCGCCAAGGCCGTGCCGCTGGACAGAACGCTCATCGAAACCGACGCGCCCTATCTCGCCCCCGTGCCATTCCGCGGAAAAACAAACGAGCCCGGCTATGTGAAACACGTCGCCGAAGAAATTGCGCGATTGAAGGAGGTGTCTGTGGAGGAGGTGGGGGAGATCACCAGCAAAAATTTCAGGCATTTGTTTTTAAATTAGGCTGATTGTCCATATGGCCGTTTCCGGCCAGGAGCGGTCAGTTATCTCAGATATTTAGTACATCCGCTTCTCGGCCTTTGCTGCCTGTCAGGCAGACCGCTGCATATAACTGGTCTTCGCCACTTACCGGCCGGTCACAGCAACGTAGAAGTAACCGGCGTGCCCGGCTTTTCGGGCACGTCCGGTTGACTGCCGGGTTGGGCCTAAAACGGTAACTTTTCACCAGTGTCTTTCGGCGTGCAAGAAGCAGAGGCGGAAAAGGAAATGGCCTCAGACGAAGTGAAACCGTTGGCGGCGTACTTAACCTCGGATATTGAAACGGAGCAATCTTTTCCGGTGAGATTGGCGATGACGGTGGCAATAGCGGACTCAAGGGCAGCAGCGGAAATTTCTTTTACGGAGGTTGGCATGGCAATTCCTATCGAGAGACTAGAGGCGGTGATTTCGAGATTTGCGGTTGTGTTCCCGCGACCGACAGAAGCAACGCGGGAAGAGATGGCAGACGTTTGGCACAAGGCGCTTTCGGATTTTGACGAGAGCGACGTGATTCCGGCATGCGGTCGGCTGATGAAAACGCTAACACGGTTTCCTTTCCCGGCGGACGTAATCAACGAGATCAAAGCGGGACAATGAAGAGGCCCAACAGTTAATATAGAGACCCATGGGTCCGGACGTTTTTTAATAAAGAGACAGGCGTTTTCATAGTCTACCGTCTTGATTCTTATATGGATGTTGGTCCAGCTGTCTCTTTATTACGTTATGCAAAAGGAGACGCAGGGCTTTCGGATTATGCTCCTGATTTTTTCCCTCAACCACTAGGAGCGAACCTCATGGGGTCAACCGACACCCCCCCGCCTGCTTGATCAAGTTTCCATCGTCTGCCGCCGCCGGCATCTCAGCCCCCGCACTGAAGACAGCTACCGTTTCTGGATTCGGAAGTTCATCTATTTCCATGGGAAGCGCCACCCGAACACGATGGGCGGGCCAGAGGTGGAGGCCTTCCTGAACCATCTGGCAAGTGAGCGGCATCTTTCGGCGTCCTCGCAAACCCAGGCGCTCAACGCCCTGGTCTTTCTCTTCGATTCGGTACTGCAGCAGCCATTTGGCGAGATGAGCGGGCTTAAGCGGGTGCAACGCCGTCACCGGGTGCCGGTGGTTCTCGCGCGCGAGGAGGTGAAAGCCATCCTGGGGCAGATGACCGGGGTGGTCAGACTGATGGCGGAGCTGATGTATGGCGCGGGCTTGCGCGTCAACGAATGCATGACGCTGCGGGTCAAGGACATCGACTTTTCGGGTGGGGTGCTGAACGTCCGTTCCGGGAAAGGCGGCAAGGATCGCACCACGCTCTTGCCTGAACGGCTGCATGGGCCGCTCAAGCAGCAGTTGCTCCGGGTAGCGGAGCTGCACAAGCAGGATTTGTCGCATGGTGCCGGGTTGACTCCACTACCCAGTGCGCTTGCCCGCAAATATCCCTCGGCTTCGACTTCACTGGCCTGGCAGTTTGTCTTTCCGTCTGCGGTATTGCGTCCGTGGGGTGAAAGCGGGAAGCTGGCACGCTGGCATGCGTCGGATTCGACGGTGCAGCGGGCCTTTCGGGAAGCCAGGGATCGAGCCGGTATCCACAAGCATGCGAGTGTGCATACCCTGCGTCATTCCTTTGCCACCCACTTGCTGGCATCCGGAACCGACATCCGGACGATACAGCTGCTGCTTGGTCACCGCAGTTTACAAACGACGATGATCTACACGCATGTGATCGAGGTGACGCGAAGTGTTGCTAGCCCGTTCGACAGCCTTTGAGCCTTGTCCACCTGGTCGCGACTGGAGGAACAGCGTCCTCCATGTCGCTTGGGGCCAAGTTCACTGGCTGCTCTTGGCTATGAAGCTGACGCAATGCGGGGGCGTCACGACGGGCCGCAAAGGCGGAGAAACTGCCTGTGGGCGGCTATCCGCATGAATTTCCGCTTCGGGTCGCAAGCAGTCTTACTGCCCAAAAAACTCCTTCACCCGATCCATGAACGACTGCGCCTTGGGGTTGTTGTTCTGCTGGCTCAGCGATTCAAATTCTCGCAGCAGTTCCTTCTGTCTGGATGAGAGCTTGACCGGGGTTTCCACCACGACATGACAGAGCAGGTCGCCGGCGGCGTTGCTACGCACACCCTTGATGCCTTTGCTGCGCAGGCGGAAAACCTTGCCGCCCTGGGTTTCGGCCGGAATCTTGATGCGGGCCTGGCCTTCCAGGGTGGGAATTTCGATTTCACCGCCCAGCGCCGCGGTGGCGAAGGAGACGGGCATTTCGCAATGCAGGTCGTCGCCATCGCGGGTGAAAAGCTGATGGGCCTTGAGGTGGATCATCACATACAGATCGCCCGCCGGGCCGCCGTTGACGCCGGCTTCGCCTTCGCCCGCCAGCCGGATGCGATCGCCTTCGTCCACACCCGATGGAATCTTGACCGACAGGGTCTTGTGTTTCTTGACACGGCCCTGGCCGTGACAAGCTGAACAAGGTTCGGCAATGATCTTGCCGGTGCCGTGGCAACGCGGGCAGGTCTGCTGGATGCTGAAAAAGCCCTGCTGCATGCGCACCTGGCCGTGGCCCTGGCAGGTGGGGCAGGTTTGCGGCTGGGTGCCGGCCTTGGCGCCGGTGCCGTGGCAGGTGTCGCATTCTTCCAGGGTGGGAATGCGGATCTTGGTCTCGGTGCCGCGAGCGGCTTCTTCCAGCGTGATTTCAAGGTTGTAGCGCAGGTCCGCGCCGCGATAGACATTCGAGCGACCGCGTCCGCCGCCACCGGCTCCGGCCGCGCCGCCGAAGATGCCTTCGAAAATGTCGGAGAAATCAAACCCGGCAGCGCCGCCGCCAAATCCGCTGAAGCCGCCGGGACCGCCGCCCTGCGGGTTGACGCCTTCATGGCCGAACTGGTCGTAGGCCGCGCGCTTGTCCGAATCGGACAGGACTTCGTAGGCTTCCTTGGCTTCCTTGAATTTCTCCTCGGCGGTCTTGTCGTCCGGATTGCGGTCCGGATGGTGCTTCATGGCCAGCTTGCGGTAGGCCTTCTTGATTTCGTCGTCGGATGCGTTCTTGGCGACGCCGAGGATTTCGTAGTAATCGCGTTTGCTCATGGGTTGTGAAGGGGGAAGGGTAAAGGGGGAAGGGTTTAGAGTTTGCGGCGTACGGACGACGCAAGCCCCATCACCAGTCCGGCCACATCATCAATCTTCCGGCTGAGTTCCTCTGTATTTTCCAGATAACCAAGTTGGCAGGCCAACTCGATCAGTGTATCCAATTCCGACAACGAGCCGCTTGCAATGCCCAGGAAATGGAGAAATTCCTTGCTTCCATTGCGGGCAGC
>JADFDC010000018.1 GCA_018263115.1 Thiobacillus sp. | reverse complement strand
TGATGTCCGCCAAAGGCATTGCGCATCATGGCCAGCAGTTTGGCCGGATAGTCGTTGCTGCCCTGGGTGGCGTAACGCATCATCAATGCCAGCGACATGACCGGCGCGGGTACACCCTGATTGATGGCTTCCTGCGCGGTCCAGCGGCCTTCGCCGGAATCCGCCACAAAAGGCTCGATATGTTCAAGAGTCTGATCGCGTTTCAGCACCTCGGCGGTCAAGTCGAGCAGCCATGAACGCACCACGCTGCCATGACGCCACGATTCCGTCACCGCCGCTAGGTCGTAATTGAATTCGGATTTCGATTTCATCAGCGCCAAACCTTCGGCCAGCGCCTGCATCATGCCGTACTCGATGCCGTTATGAACCATCTTGGCGAAATGTCCCGCCCCTGCCGGCCCGCAATGCACCCAGCCCCGGTCCGGCGCGGGTGCCAGCGCCTCGATAAAAGGCCTCAGTCTCGCAATGGACTGCGGCATGCCGCCCAGCATGAGTGCATAGCCGTTTTCCAGGCCCCAGACACCGCCCGATACCCCGGCATCGACATAGCGGATGTTTCTCTCCGCCAGTTCTTCAGCATGGCGCATGCTGTCCTGGTAATACGCATTGGCGCCATTGACCAACAGATCGCCCGGGGCAAGCAGGTCTGAAAGCTGCCGAATGGCCTGCTCCGTAGCTTCGCCAGCCGGCAGCATGAGCCAAACGAGACGAGGCGCAGCCAGCGTGCCAACCAGTTCATCCAGGCTGGGAACCGCGAGCATGTTCGCCTCTTCTGCCGCCAGTTCCTGCGCAACCGGATGTGTCCGGTTGTGGACAACCAGCGCAAACCCCTTGCGTGAAAGTCTGCGCGCCATATTGGCGCCCATGCGCCCCAGTCCGATCAGCCCGATTTCTTGCATGGTCAACCCCTTTCAAGTCTTCAGGATAGATTATGCGCGTGCCCGCTATACTGTCAGCCTGAATTTGTTCAATCATGAAAATACTGTTTGCCACTTCAGAAGCTCATCCCCTCGCCAAAACCGGCGGCCTGGCGGATGTCAGCGGCGCGCTGCCCGCGGCGCTGCGCCAGATCGGCGCGGATGTGCGCGTGCTGCTGCCGGGCTACCCTTCCGTTCTGGACAGGGTGAAAAGGCTGACGCGCATTTTTAACATCGATCTGCCTGTTCATGGCGAGACCGCTTTGCTATGTGGAGTCATGCCTGATTCGGAAGTGCCGCTCTATATCATCGAGCATGCGGGTTACTACGGCCGCGAGGGGCTTTATCAGGACAAGGCCGGCAAGGACTGGCCTGATAATGCCCAGCGCTTCGGGCTGCTGTCGCAATTCGCGGCTTGGCTGGCTGGGCCGCAAACGCCGCTGGATTTTCACCCGGATGTTTTGCATTGCAATGACTGGCAGACAGGTCTGGCACCGGCCTATCTGCACTTTGGCAAACCGCCACGCACACCTTCCATTTTCACTGTGCATAATCTGGCTTACCAGGGTATTTTCCCGCAAGACACATTCGACTTGCTTGGCCTGCCCCCAGAGAGCTTTTCCATGCATGGCGTGGAATATTTCGGGAAACTGTCTTTTCTGAAGGCTGGATTGTTCTACGCAACCCGCCTCACCACGGTCAGCCCGACTTACGCCCGCGAAATTCAGACCGAGGCCTTTGGCATGGGCATGCAGGGCTTGCTGTATGCACGCAAGGACGTTTTGCACGGCATCCTAAACGGGATCGATACCGTGGAGTGGAACCCATCCAGAGACAAGTATCTGGATGCCACTTACAGCGCGGATAACCTTGCGGGCAAGGCACTCGACAAACTGGCCATTCAGGATGAACTTGGATTGGAGCGCAATCCCAACGCGCCCTTGCTGGGCATGGTTTCAAGGCTAACCCTGCAAAAGGGCTCGGACGTGGTTATTGAAACCGCGCCCCGGCTTGTGGAACTGGGTGCGCAAATCGTGGTGCTGGGAAACGGCGATGCGGCATTGGAAACGGCTTGGCAAAACCTGGCGGCGGCCCATCAAGGCAAGATAGCTGTCCATATTGGCTATAACGAAGGCCTTAGCCACCGCATCGAGGCCGGGTCAGACCTGTTCCTGATGCCGTCGCGTTTCGAGCCCTGCGGGCTCAACCAGATGTACAGCCTGCGCTATGGCACGCCGCCGGTGGTGCACAACGTGGGCGGCCTGGCCGATACCGTCGTGCATGCGAGCCTCGGCAACCTCTCGCAAGGTACCGCGACCGGTTTTGTCGTCGACGTGCTTGATGCCACCACCCTGTTCGAAACAATTCGCCGGGCATTCGTGCTGTACAAGCACAAGCTGGCCTGGCGCCAGCTGGTCCGTACTGGAATGGCTCAGGACTTCAGCTGGGAAAACAGCGCGCGGGAATATCTCGACGTCTATCAGACTGCGATCAAGGCCTGATTATTGATGTGAAATTCAAGTTCTTGAATTTCACATCAATAGCACGCCGAGGTTTTATTGTTATTGATCCGAAACATGGCGCGGCTTTCCTGCCCATCAGTTTCATTGGCGGGGAGCTGTTTTGTTCAAGATCATAGGTTTCGTATCAATAACGCGTCACAACCAGACCATCAACCCCGTTTCAAACGGATGTGTCAACAACTCATGCCAGGGATAGATGCGGATGCGGTAATCCAGCTTGCCGCACAGCTCTGGCGCGATCTCCAGCTCGTATAAAGTGCTTCCATCATCAAGCTTTCCCGCGCTGTTCATGCACAGGCAATTCAGCATTTTGTTGGGTTTGCCCGGCCGTTCGATCAGCACTTCAACCCGCACGTCGGTTGGATCCAGTCCATCCAGCCAGGCGGAAACGCGCAGCTTGAAACTGTCACCATAGGCGATGCGTTTCCTGGCGTCATCCAGCCGGGTCAATTTGATGCCTGACCAATGGCTGCGAACGCGGGTTTTCCAGGCCGATAAATTACGTGCCCCTGCGAATTTATTGTCCCGTAATATTCGGCCCTGCTCGCTGGCGGGCAGATAGAACTGATCTACATATTCCGATACCATGCGCGCCGAGTTGAAACGCGGCAGCAAGGTTGCGATCGAGCGCTTGGCCATTTTTACCCAGCCATCGGAAAAACCCATTTCGTTGCGCTGATAATAGAGCGGAACGATCTTGTCCTGCAGCAATTCATACAGGGTCAGACTGTCTTCAGCATTGCGCCGGGCATCGTCATAGTGCGTCGGCGCGGGCTTGATGGCCCAGCCATTGGTTCCATCCCAGCCTTCGTCCCACCAGCCGTCAAGCACGGACAGATTGAGCGTGCCGTTCATGGCGGCTTTCATGCCGGACGTACCGGAAGCCTCCAGAGGGTAAATCGGGTTATTCAACCAGACATCCACACCAGCGACGAGGCGCCGGGCAAGGCCCAGATCGTAGCCCTCGACCAGCAACAATCTGCCCTCGAACTCGGGCATGCGGGACAATTGATGAATTCGCTGAATCAGCGCCTGCCCAGGCTGATCCGCTGGGTGCGCCTTGCCGGCAAACACAAACAGCACAGGCCGGTTCTCGTCCGAGATGATGCGCTTGAGCCAGTCGATGTTCTCGAACAGAAGAGCCGCGCGTTTATACGTGGCAAAACGACGCGCAAAACCGATGGTCAGCACTTTTGGATCGAGCGGATTGGCCAGCTTAAGCAGGCGGTCAAGGTGGGCTTGCGAGCCATGATTGCGCTTGTGCTGTTGCGAGTAACGCTTGTTCAGCATGTGGAGCAATTGCGACTTGAGCGTCTGCCGCACGCTCCAGAACAGATGGTCCGGAATGCTGTCGATACGCTCTTCCCAGAACGCTGCATCACTGACACGATGGCGCCAGTCATAACCCAGCCGGTTGTCGAACAGTTCGATCCATTCATCCGCGAGAAAGGTACTGACATGCACCCCATTTGTGACATAGCTCATAGGGTTCTCGTCCGGCTCGATCTGCGGCCAGTGTTCGCTGCAAATGTCCGCCGACACACCGCCATGAATTCGCGAGACGCCATTGTGATGCCGCGAGCCATGCAGGGCCAGCGCGGTCATGTTGAAATCCGGACCGAGGTTGCTATGCCCCAGCGCATGTAACTGTGACATTGGAATATCAAGCTGCTGGCAGCATTCGCGGAAGTAGCGTTCAATCATTTCGCTGGCAAAATGATCGTGCCCGGCCGGCACAGGCGTGTGGGTCGTGAAAACGGTATCGGCCGCAACCGCTTCCAGCGCGCTCTGAAAATCCAGCTTGTGCTGCTTCATCAGCGAACGAACCCGTTCCAGAACCAGAAAAGCGGCATGACCTTCGTTCATGTGCCAGACCGTCGGCTTGACGCCCATCGCTTCAAGCGCACGAAATCCTCCCACACCCAGAATGATTTCCTGCTTGATGCGCATTTCACGATCACCGCCATACAGTTGGTGGGTGATGTAACGGTCTTCGGGTGAATTTTCTTCCAGGTCCGTATCCAGAAGGTTAAGCCAGACATGTCCCACTCGCACAATCCATACCTTGACTGTGACCATGCGTCCCGGGAATTCCACCTGCACCTTCAATTCCTGGCCATCGTCTCCGTACGCTGGGGTGACGGGCAGGTCATCAAAATCTGAATCGTGGTAGTGCGCCACCTGACGGCCGTCCCCGTCGATGGTCTGGGAAAAATACCCCTGCCGGTACAACAGGCCTACGCCAACAAAGGGCAGCCGCATGTCCGATGCGGCCTTGCAGTGATCGCCAGCAAGAATTCCCAATCCGCCGGAGTAGATGGGAAAACTTTCATGAAAACCAAACTCGGCGCAGAAATACGCCACCATGTCGCTGTGTTTCAGCCGTTCGGGCTGGTTACGCTTGAGAGGCTCGTTATGGTAAGTGTCATAAGCCGATAACACGCGGTTGTAGCTGGCAAGGAAGACATGATCTTCGGCTGCTTCCACCAACCGCTGTTCGTCCACGCGTTTCAGGAAAGCCTTGGGGTTATGGCCTGCGGCCTCCCACAAACCGGGATGCAGTCTGGAGAACAGGGTACGGGTGGGCTTGTCCCAGCCGTACCAAAGGTTGTTGGCCAATTCCTCCAGTCGGATCAGCCGTCTGGGAATCTTGGGGTTGACCTCTATCGTGTATGTAGTTCCCTTAGCCATGTTTTATGCCTTTGCGTTCAATTTTTTGATTTTAGCCATTTATTAATTAAGCAAAATTCATGCACTTTGCAGGCACTGGATGAAATTTGCCCGGTAGTACTTCATCTCTTCGATTGATTCATAGATGTCCGCCAGAGCCTCATGCTTGCTGGACTTCTTGAATCCTTCAGCCAGACCGGGTCGCCAGCGCTTGGCAAGTTCCTTCAACGTGCTGACATCCAGGTTTCGATAATGAAAAAATGCCTCAAGTTTGGGCATGTGGCGCGCCAAAAAGCGGCGATCCTGACAGATCGAATTGCCGCACATTGGCGAAGTGCGCTCGGGCACATATTGTTTGATGAAAGCCAGCATCTGCGCTTCCACCGCGGCTTCGTCCAGTGTTGATGCCTTGACCCGGTCAATCAGCCCGGATTTTCCGTGTGTTCCCTTGTTCCAGTTGTCCATGGCATCCAGCACGGTATCCGGTTGATGCACTACCAGCACTGGCGCTTCCGCCACCGTGTTGAGTTCGGCATCCGTCACCACGATCGCCACTTCCAGCACCCGGTCGGTTTCCGGGGATAAACCGGACATCTCCATGTCAATCCACAATAAATTCAGGGCGTTTTGCGCCATGCTTCATTCCTGTCTGCAAAACCCATATTGTCGCAGTGGTGGAGGAATTAAGAAACAATAGCCATAATGGGATGGTCTTAGCCTTTCCTTGATTAATGATGGGAGAACACTATGAAACGTGTTTCGATTGCATTGATGGCCCTGTTTGTTGCCCCTCTCCAGGCCGCGCCGTTTGACAAGGGCGATCCCGCCAGGGGCCAAGCCCTGCACGCGAAAAACTGCACGGCCTGCCATGGCACCGAGGTTTATTCACGCGCGGATAGAAAAATGAAAACCCCCGCGCAACTTGCCGGACGGATTTCAGGCTGTAACGCAAATACCGGCGCCGGCTGGTTTCCCGAAGAAGAACAGCATGTCGGCGCTTACCTCAACCAGACCTTTTACAAATTCAAATAAGGACTGTCATGTCTGACGTTTCTGAAAGCCTGACCCGGAAAAAATGCGCACCCTGCGAAGGCGGCGTTGCCCCGCTGACCGATGCCCAGATCGGTCCTCTGCTGAAAGGCCTTTCGGGCTGGGCACGCGATGGCATCAAGATTGCCAAGGAGTTCAAGTTCAAGGATCACTACCAAGCTCAAGCTTTCAGCAACGCGGTCATGTGGGTGTCGCACCGGGAAGATCACCATCCTTATCTTGTCGTGGGCTACAACACGGTACGCGTCGAGTACTGGACCCATGCCATTGGCGGGCTGTCCGAGAATGACTTCATCTGCGCCGCCAAGGTGGATGCACTGTTTGATATCTGACCCCTAAAACCATTAATAAATTGTGGTTAATCTCCGCTATGATAGTTTGTAAAGTTATCAATAATTCCAATCTGCGGAGAAAACGATGGACTGGATGGGGATCATCAACGCCCACGTCATGTGGAAGCTGCGCCTGCAAAAACTGCTGGACGGCACCAGCGAGGAAAAGCTGGATCCGGCCGTCATTGGGCTGGACAATCGCTGCGCCCTTGGCCAGTGGATTTATGGCGATGGGCAGAATTACCGTGAAGCAGAAACTTTTGAGGAAGTCCGGCTCATGCACGCCGATTTTCACCGTTATGCTGCCGAAGTGGTCAGCCTGCATATGGCCGGCAAGGCCGATGAAGCCAAGGAGCTTCTCAATGGCAATTATGCCAAGCTCTCCGAACGCCTGAAGCGCCGCATCCTTGGACTCTCGCAGCAAGTCAAGAGCTGAAGTTACTGCAATTACTGGCCAGGTGTTCGCGGCCCACGGACGTCATTTTCTGGTTCACACCGCGACAGAAGGCAATCTGGAATGCGTCACACGCGGCAGGAAATCAGACGTCGTTTGCGGCGATGTCGTCGCGCTGACCCTGACGTCACCCGGCCAGGGCGTCATTGATTCCATCCAGACGCGCACCAGCCTGTTCAAGCGAGTTGACATGTATCGCACCAAGGCGATTGCCGCCAATGTCACTCAGGTTGCCATCGTCGTCGCGCCTCGCCCAAGCTGGTCGGAAGAGCTGCTGCAACGCTGTCTGCTGGCGGCAGAAAACCAGCATTTGCCCGCCCTGATAATCGCCAACAAGTCGGACCTCCAGGAACATCCTCGCATGCTGGATGAAGTGGCAATTTACCCCGCTCTGGGCTATCCCGTCATTTCGCTGTGTGCCAAGGAGGATATTCAATCTCTGCTTCCTCATCTGAAGGACGAACTCACCTTGCTGGTTGGCCAATCCGGCATGGGCAAATCCACACTCATCAATTCGATGTTTCCGAATGCGAATGCAAGCGTCAATGTGATTTCCGAGGCACTGGACAGCGGCCGTCACACCACCACTCACAGCCGCTTGTATCCCCTTGAGGAAGGTGGCGCTGTTATTGATTCCCCTGGATTGCAGGAGTTTGCCCTGTCCCACCTGACACGCGATGACATTGAATCTGCAATGCCGGATTTCCGGCCCTATCTGGGCCAGTGCCGGTTTCGTGATTGCCGGCACCAGCATGAACCGGATTGCGCCATCCGCAAGGCTGTCGATTCGGGCTGCATTGCATCAAAACGCCTGGGGTTTTTTCAGCGATTGTTATCGGAAAATGCCGCCAGATCGGCTATATAGAAACCATCATGGCATTTGGCGATACGAAATGAAAAAATTGCTTGCCACTGCGGCCGCCTTGCTGGCCCTGCTGATCAGCCTGCCCGCAAGCGGTGAAGGCAAGTGGGTGCAGACGCCCTACGCACCACCCAGGGTCATGTTCGAGTTCTATCTCGACGATCCTCAAAAAATCGGCAGCGCACTTTACTGGGTGCGGGCACTCGTCAATACCTTGACAGTCGCGCCTTACGGGTATGCACCCGAAGACATGGAAATCGTGGTGGTTATCCATGGCACGGAGATCGTCACCGTCGCCAGTAAAAATGAAAGCAAATACCAGGAAGCGGTTGACAGGATGCGCTATTACGCCGATCTGGGCGTGAAGTTCAAGGTCTGTGGACAAGCCGCCGAGGATTTCGGCTATTCAGTCAAGGATTTCCAGGAATTCATCGACGTCGTACCCAACGCCATCACCGAACTCGCTCACTGGCAGCAACAGGGCTACGCGCTCATCATCCCGCAGATTTTCGAGAAAAAGCTGGATATCGACAAAATCCGGTAGGGATTGCTGCGCGAACTCAGGCGTGCTTAAAATCAGCGTGATCCGCGAATGGTGCTCGCCTTGAGTTTACCGTCCTTGAATGACTTGAAGGCAGTCTGATAGTAAGCCACTGCCTCATCGCGAAGCCGAGGTACTAGCCTGGTGGGCGTAGCCCCCCCATAGCCGTCGACAAGGAAAATGTCGACGCGCTGCTTGGGACCCAGCACCACAAGCTTGCCATCCTTCAAGTAGCCTAGTTCCTGGTAGTTGCTGATAAAGGCACGCCGGTCTTCCGGACCTTGCTCGAAAACAGACTTGCCGAAGAAATGATCATCTCCTGGTAACCCCATCACATCCAGCAAGGTGGGTGGAATGTCTATCTGGCTTGCCATCAGTTCGTCACGCCCCGGTTTCAGCAGGGCAGGTGCATAAAAAATCAGCGGGATATGGTAGCCGCTCACCGGAAGACTGGTATTGCCGGCCACCGATGCGCAGTGATCGGCGACAACAACAAATAGTGTCTCGTCAAACCAGGGTTTGCCGCGTGCCTGGTCGATGAAACGGCCGATCGCATAATCGGTATATTTCACCGCACCGGCGCGCTTGCCTGGAGAAGGGATGTCAATGCGACCGTCAGGATAAGTGTAGGGACGGTGATTGGAAGTGGTCATGATGTGCGCAAGGAACGGCTTGCCCGCAGCATGCGTTTTGTCCAGTTCAGCCAGGCTGTTATCGAACAGGAACTCGTCCGCGACACCCCAGACATTCTCGAAACCCACTGATGCCTTCGGAAACATGGTCCGGTCAATCACACGATAATCGTTGCCGGCAAAGTAGGCATTCATGTTGTCGAAGTAACCGTATCCGCCATACAGGAACAGGGTTTCATAACCCTGCCGGCGCAGGATTTCGCCTATGGTGGCCAAATGTTCGTTACCCGGACGCCGGACGATAGCCTGCCCCGGGATGGGCGGCGTGCCGAGTGACAAGGCTTCAAGTCCGCGTACCGTCCGAGTGCCGGTGGCGTACATTCTTGTGAACAGCAGGCCGTCTTTGGCCAATGCATCCAGCCGAGGCGTCAGCCCGGCTGGATTGCCAAAGCTGCCAAGGAATTTGGCCGACAGGCTTTCCACCGAAATCAACACCACATTGCGTGGGGGTCGTTTGAATGGCACACGAAGTGGATCGAAGCGTTCGTCTTCATCAAACGCAGCTGAAACCGGCATGCGCTCAACCCCGAGTCCATCCAGAATCTTCTGTGCCTGTGCCTGTGGCAAGGTTTTATAAAAGCGCGGGTAATCCAGTTCGTTTCGGCGAAAGGCGGAGACAAATGTCATCAAGCCATTTCCTGACAGTTCGTTGGCGTAAGCATTGGAGGAATACTGCATCTGATCGACATCCGCCAGATGCCAGGCACTCCAGGGCAAGGCAAAGGCCAGAATGGCGTATGACAACCGCCAGCCAGATTGCGGTCTGGGGCGGGCAGCATTTCGAATGGACTGCCGAAAAAGCCATGTGACAACGACCGCCACCACGGCAACTCCCGTGAGCAAGGACGCCACCGGATAAGACTCGACAATGTTGCCGATCACTTCATGGGTGTAGACCAGATAATCGACCGCGATGAAATTGAAGCGGGTCTCAAATTCTTCCCAGAAGGTCCATTCAGACAGCGCCACAAAAAGCAACAATGCTGCCAGCATGAAAAATACTGCGAGGCGCAGGCCGCCCTGCAGAAAGGTATTACGCCAGCGTTCCGGCCAGATTGCAGCCCAGATCAGCATGGGTGCCAGCAACCAGGCGAGAACAGCGAGATCGAACCCCAAACCGCGTACAAACAAGCCCGGCCAGAGCGATACCGGGACCTTGTCGACACCTGCATACAATGCGAGGCCCAGTCGCGTCATACTGGCAATTGCTAGAAACAACAGGATGTGAGGCAGAAAAAGCGGGGCGAAACTATGTGGCAGACGGTGGCGATCGTTCATTAGGACTTTGGGACTGGACGTGTTCGAGACCGCGTCCAAGAAAAGATTCGATTTATCCCGAGAATTCTTAAATCAGCCTTAAGCCAGCAATCCCGATACCTTGGATTGCCCATGCTTTAGCAGCAGCACGTACACACGCTGCCTGCCCAGATGTTCACTGAAAAAAGTTCAAGTACAGAAAAAATGTCCTTGGCTCAGTCCGGTCACTTCACCCCTGTTCGGGCCAGTTCTTGATATACCGTTTGAGCAGGCTGTTTTCGAAATTGGCTTCACGCAGGCAGGCTTTGGCTACATCGTAGAAAGAGATGATGCCGACCAGTTTGTTGCCTTCCAGTACCGGCAGGTGGCTGATGCGCGCCTTGGTCATGGCATCGCGGGCATAGTCGATGGAGTCTTCCGGCGTAGCCACCACCGGTTCGGTGATCATGATGTCCGCCACCTTGGCCTCCTTGAGCGAACAGCCCTGGCGGCGCATGCCTTTCATGATGTCCCGCTCGGTCAGAAAACCCACCATTTCGCCCTTGGGATTCTTGACCACCAGCGAGCCGACATCGTTGGCCACCATGCGCTCGACGGCCAAGGCCACGTCGTCGTCTGGCGTGATGCTGAACACTTCGTCTCCACCCTTGAAAGACAGGATTTCCCGGATAAACATGCGTCTTCCTCCTTTAGTTATGCAACCAGCATACCAAACCCGGAGAAAGTCAGGAAGATGGAGTCTTTTCAGCCCCTGACCAGCCCAGCCTCGACCTGATCGCGGGTTTCACGCCCCGACAGAACTTCGACCAGGGCCAGGGCAAAATCCATGGCCGTGCCGGGGCCACGCGAAGTCAGCACTTTGCCATCCCTGACCACTGCATCGGCTAGGCAATGCGTGTCTGGCAAGGCCATCTTGTCGAGAAATCCCGGATAACTGGTGGCCTTTTTGCCCTTGAGCAGCCCCGCCTCCGCCAATACCGTTGGCGCGGCGCAAATGGCGGCAGTGTACTTGTCCTCGCCTGCCATTTTCTTCAGCAGCGACAGAATGCGCGGGTCTTCCTTGAGATGTTTGGCTCCAGGCATGCCACCTGGCAGAACCACCATGTCATATTTTTCCAGTAAGGCCGCATCCAGCGTCATGTCAGGCATGAGTTGGGTACCACGGCTGGCTTTGACAATGCCTGGCTGCAATCCCGCCGTAATCACCTCGATGTCAGCCCGGCGCAGAATATCGATAATCGTGACAGCTTCGAGTTCTTCGCAGCCTTCTGCCAGGGGCACCAGTACGCGCGCCATGGTTTCAGTCCCTGAAATTCTGAAATTGGAGCGGGAAATCCGTAATGGATTTCCTCACCAACGCAATCGTTTCCTGAAGCACATCACGCTTGGCGCCGGTCACCCTGACGGTTTCACCCTGAATGCTGGCCTGCACTTTGAGCTTGCTGTCCTTGACCAGCTTGACGATTTTTTTCGCCAACTCGGTTTCAACACCGGTTTTGACTGTTACCGAGCGTTTGACCTTGTTACCGGAAACGCCTTCCGGCTTGCCAATGTCCAGGCATTTCACGTCAACACCGCGTTTGGAAAGTTTCTGGCTGAGAATATCCTGCACCTGATCAAGCTGGAAATCGGTATCCGCAAATACTGTCAACACATAATCCGCCTGCTCGACCCGCGCATCGGAGCCTTTGAAATCAAACCGGTTGGTTACTTCCTTGTTGGTCTGATCCACCGCATTGCGGACTTCCTGCTTGTCGACCTCGGATACGATATCGAAAGATGGCATGTCAACTCCCAATAAGTCTGATCGTCTTGACCTCAATTGGCGGGCCGGTACGATCATCAAATTCCGCAGCCGCCTCGATGGCCTTGCGTGCGATTTCCTCGGCAGAAAGCGGGCTGTCATAAAGCGCATACATCGCGCCCATGGCCAGATCGCTGCCACTGCCATAGGCGTAAAACTTCGAGAATTCCTGCACTGAGCGATGCTCGGCCACGCCAAAAATACCGTGTGAATTGGCGATCAGCACATCCATCTGGCTGGATTCGATGTCGTCGTCCTTGTCTTCGCCCGGGAGCAGAAAGTACTGTTCCTTCAAGACACCATGCAGGGTTTGCCAAGTCTTGAATATGGCGGACACTGACTGGAAATTCGCCGCCACGTCGGGCTGCGAGAAGTAGTCTTTTAGAATCAGGATGAAAGTTGTATAGCCCGTTACCCCGAGCCAGTTATCACCCACGCGGATCAGCTTGCTGTGGTTGGCAACATAGGCCGCGGATTCCTTGCCCGTGCCCCACTTGGTCAGCGTATCCGCCGCGATGGCGGCGATGCCGTTCTTTCTGACAACTGCTAATGTGGTCATGTCATTCTCCTGCCGGAAACAACAGATCCTGAATCTGGGTTCTCTAGTCAACCAAAATGGCAGACATAGTGATATGGCTCGCTGTCGACCTCAATATCGAACGAAGAATCGGCGGGTATGCTGAAGGATTCCCCAGCCTTGCATGGTTTCCAGTCTCCGCCCTTCAGGCGATAGCGACATGAGCCCGCGACGGTTTCCATCACTTCAGGTGCGCCGGTATTGAATGTGAGTGTGGCCGGCAATATCACGCCAACCGATTTTTTTGTGCCATCGGCAAATTGTACGGTATGTGAAATGCACTTGCCGTCAAAGTAGACATTTGCCTTCTTGAGGACTGAAACCTGATCAAACTGTGACATGTCGATTCCTCGCTAAGATATTTATCTGTGCTTGCGCTTGGCAGCAATGCGCATGCGCAACGCATTCAGGCGGATGAAGCCGGTGGCATCGGCCTGGTTGTAGGCACCCTTGTCGTCCTCGAAAGTGGCGATGGTCGAATCGAACAGTGAGTCAGTCTTCGAATCACGCCCCACCACCGAGACGCTTCCCTTGTAGAGCTTGAGCCGCACCCAGCCGTTTACCTGTTGCTGGGTATGGTCAATCAAGACCTGCAAGGCCTTGCGTTCAGGGCTCCACCAGTAGCCGTTGTAAATCAGGCTGGCGTAACGCGGCATCAGATCGTCCTTCAAGTGCGCGACTTCCCGGTCCAGCGTAATGGATTCGATGCCACGATGCGCTTTCAGCAGTATCGTGCCGCCGGGGGTTTCGTAGCAGCCACGTGACTTCATGCCCACATAACGGTTCTCAACCAGATCCAGCCGGCCGATGCCATGTTTTCCCCCAAGCCGATTCAGTTCGGTCAACACCTGCGCAGGTGTCATGGTTTTGCCATTTATTGACACCACATCGCCGTGCTCGAATTCAAGCTCGACATATTCCGGTGCATCCGGCGCCTTTTCGGGCGACACGGTCCAGCGCCACATTTCCTCCTCGGCTTCAGCACGTGGGTCTTCCAGATGCCGGCCTTCATAGCTGATATGCAGCAGGTTGGCATCCATGGAATACGGGCTGCCGCCCTGCTTGTGCTTCATCTCGACCGGGATGCCATGCTGCTCGGCGTAGGCCAGCAGTTTCTCGCGCGACAGCAGATCCCATTCACGCCAGGGGGCAATGATCCTGATTTCGGGATTCAGCGCATACGCGCCCAGTTCAAAGCGCACCTGGTCGTTGCCCTTGCCGGTAGCGCCGTGGGAAATCGCATCGGCGCCGGTTTCCTCCGCAATCTCGATCAGCCGTTTGGCAATCAGCGGACGGGCAATGGAGGTGCCCAGCAGGTATTCCCCTTCATAAATCGTGTTGGCGCGGAACATGGGGAACACGAAATCCCGCACGAATTCTTCCTGCAGATTGTCGATGTAGATATGTTCAGGCTTGATGCCAAACTTCAGCGCCTTTTGGCGTGCAGGCTCCAACTCTTCACCCTGCCCGACATCAGCCGTGAAGGTAACGATCTCACATTGATAGTGATCCTGCAGCCATTTGAGAATGACCGAGGTATCCAGGCCGCCCGAATAGGCAAGTACGACTCTCTTGATAGTGCTCATGTTTTAAGTTTAAGTTTATTGGGTTGAACCTTTGGCGGTGTGCACGATGCCGGGGAAATTGCCGACACGCAGCACACTCATGTCCATGCGGTCGCCCGCGTTTTCGATTTCGATGCCGACCACGCGGCCATCTGCAGCGATATTGATGTTGATTCCGGGATGCGCTTCCCAGGAATGGTCAGCGGATTCCGGCAGCAGTTCAATGTAAAGCGTATCCGGATCCCTGAAGTATGCGATGTTCATGACATCTCCTAATTGTTTACCCGGCCCAGCAGCAGGTATTCCATCAGCGCCTTCTGCACGTGCAGCCGGTTTTCCGCCTCATCCCATACCACGCTTTGAGGACCATCGATCACGTCCGCATCGACTTCCTCGCCGCGATGCGCCGGCAGGCAATGCATGAACAGCGCGTCCTTGCTGGCCACGCGCATCATGTCGGCATCCACCCGCCAGTCGGCAAAGGCCTTCTTGCGCACTTCATTCTCGGCCTCGAAGCCCATGCTGGTCCAGACATCCGTTGTCACAAGATCGACACCTTTGCAGGCATCCATGGGATCGGCAAAGCTTTCATAACGGCTGGTGTCATACAGGCCCGCCCGATCCGGCTCTACTTCATAGCCCGGTGGCGTGGAAACATGTACATTGAAATCCAGGACAACCGCCGCTTGCAGCCACGTGTTGCACATGTTGTTGGAATCCCCGACCCAGGCCACGGTTTTGCCCTCGATGGGTCCGCGATGTTCGATGTAGGTAAAAATGTCCGCCAGGATCTGGCAGGGATGATATTCATTGGTCAACCCGTTGATGACCGGCACGCGCGAATGCTTTGCGAAACGCTCGATGATTTCCTGCTCAAAGGTGCGAATCATGACGATATCCACCATGCGTGAAATCACTTCCGCCGCGTCTTCCACCGGTTCGCCACGTCCCAGTTGGGTATCGCGCGTGTTGAGATAAATCGCCGCCCCGCCCAGTTGATGCATGCCCGCCTCGAAAGAAAGCCGCGTGCGGGTCGAGCTTTTCTCGAAAATCATCGCCAGCGTACGGTCTTCCAGCGGATGGTATTTCTCGTAGCGCTTGAAACGATCCTTGATCACGCGCGATCGCATGAAGACATATTCAATCTCCTCACGCGAAAAATCGCTGAGCTGCAGAAAATGCTTAACCATGTTGCCGGCCATTTCAATCAGCCTTCAAGAAAGGCGACGATCTCCTCGGCAAGCGGCCCCAACAGTTCATCGGCATGCGCCTCGGTAAAAATCAGCGGCGGCACCAGACGAATCACCTTGTCGGCCGTCACGTTGATGAGAAAGCCACGATCGCGCATTTTGGCCACCAGATCGGCGCAGGGCCTGTCCAGTTCAATTCCGACCATCAAACCCTGACCGCGTATATCCATCACGCCAGTTACGCCAGTCATTTTTTCCTTTAGGACCTGCCGGATGTAATTCCCTACCTTTTCAGCATTCTCAAGCAGCGACTGTTTCTCGACCGCATCCAATGTCGCCAGCGCCGCCGCGCAAGCCAGTGGATTGCCACCAAAGGTCGAGCCGTGATTGCCCGGCTTGAATACTTCCGCCGCCACGCCGCGCGCCAGGCAGGCGCCAATGGGTACACCAGCGCCCAGTCCCTTTGCCAGCGCCATGACATCGGGCATCACCCCGCTGTGCTGGAATGCGAACCATGTACCTGTGCGGGCAATACCTGTCTGCACTTCATCCAGCATCAGCAACAAACCGAATTCATCGCAGATTTGCCGAAGCTCACGCATGAATTCAGGTGAAACGATATTTACGCCGCCTTCGCCCTGAACCAGCTCAACCAGAACCGCCACCACCTCCCTGTTGGTCGAGGCGACCTGCCGAATAGCGGCGATATCGTTGAAGGGAACGCGAGCGAAACCGGACAGCAAGGGTTCAAACCCTGCCTGTATCTTGCGGCTGCCGGTTGCAGTGAGGGTTGCCATGGTGCGGCCATGAAAAGCTTTCTCCATCACGACGATTGTCGGATTGGCAACGTCTTTACTATGACCGTACATGCGCGCCAATTTGATGGCAGCCTCATTCGCTTCGCAGCCTGAATTGCAGAAAAAAGCCCGGTCCATGCCGGACAGTTCGCACAAGCGGTCAGCCAGTTCTTCCTGGCGTTTGACCCGATACAGATTGGAGCTATGGATCAGATTCGCCGCCTGATCCGCGATGGCTTTAACCAGACCGGGATGTCCATGCCCCAGCGTGTTGACCGCGACACCTGCAACAGCATCCAGATAGCGCTTGCCTTCCTCATCCCAGAGGTAAGGACCTTCGCCCCGCACAAAGGCAACGGGTTGGCGGGCATAGGTATTCATCAGGTGTGACTGTGACATAAGCAATCATCCGAAACTAAAAAGCAACACGGCGGCCAAGGCCGCCGTGCACAAAGCTAATAAGGTTATTTTAGCCGAAAATTACGCCACTATGCTGCCAGCCATATGCCATGAAGAACAGCATGGGGATGGACAGCATGGTATTGGTACGCGAGGCCAGGAAAGCCACACGGCGGGCCTTGGCCTTCTCCTCGTCGGAAGCCGGCTTCATGCCCAGAATTTTCTGCTGGTTGGGCCAAATCAGCACCCAGACATTGAACAGCATGATGGTACCCAGCCAGGCGCCAATACCAATCCCGGCCCAGCCAGATTGCAGCATGAAGGCCGCGCCGAAGTTGCTACCCAGCAGGGCTGCGCCAAACAGCCAGGTCACCACGGCTGCCCAGCGGAAGAACAGCAGCGCGCGCGGGGCAACATGCTTGCTGATACCGGCAGCAGTACCGTCAGCCGCGGCATCCTTCATTGCGGCAACCTGCACGAAATTGAAATAATACAGCAAGCCGATCCACATGATGCCTGCCATGATGTGGATCCAGCGAATCAGAGCGATTTCCATGGATTTTGCCTCCCTTTACATCAAGAAATTTTTAACGACGACATACAGCACGACGGTCAGCACCAGACCGGAAATAACGGTACCCCATAGGGAGTCGAGCGGATTTTTCACTTGGTTTTCCTCCTGAACAATATTGATTGAAAGAATAGTTGACGTTTTTACTCAGGTACAGAAGTATGGCCCGAAACCGGCAAGTCTGGCAAGAGCAGCGTGCTAAAATGCCGATATTCCAGACAAAAACAAATAGTTAGTCCATGCCCGACCCAACGACCCGTCAGTTGATCATCAAGGGAGTCACTTCGTCCGGACACACTTTTCGCCCCAGCGACTGGGCAGAGAGGCTGGCTGGGATATTAAGCACTTTCGGACTTGATTCCCGTATCAACTACTCCCCTTACGTACACCCAACCTCGATCGAGGGTGTCAAATGCATAATCGTCGACAGCCAGCTTGAAGAAATCGACAGCCGCGCTTGGGGGTTTGTCATGGGATTCGCCAAGGACAATGATCTGGTCGTGGAACCCCATCCCCCTGCCTGAATTGATTCTGGGTCCTCCTTTACAAGTAAAATAAAGCCGCATAGCGGCGGCACTAAATGAAAAAACGCCGCATCAGCGGCGTTTTTTCAATCCAACCCGTAACAAACTCAGGCCATGGACTTGATGGCTTGCGCCAGACGGCTCTTGTGACGCGCGGCCTTGTTCTTGTGGATGATCTTCTTATCGGCAATGCGGTCAACCACGCTCATGGATGATTGCAGGACAGTTGCGGCAGCAGCCTTGTCGCCTGAGGCGATGGCAGCACGAACCTTCTTGATGGCGGTACGCAGTTCTGAACGCTGGGCCATGTTGTGGGCGCGCTGGACAATAGCCTGACGGGCGCGCTTGCGGGCTTGGGCGGTATTCGCCATGAATCTGACTCCTGAAAATTGGTAGAGCGCAATAAAGCATGCGATTATAAGGGAAAAATTCCAGTTTCCGCAAGGCGGACCCCAACCCTTTATCCATGAATCTCCTCAAGGCACTCGCAACTGTCAGCAGTTTTACCCTGCTTTCCCGCATTACCGGCTTTATCCGAGACTTGCTGATTGCCCGTACTTTTGGCGCGGGAATGCTGACCGATGCGTTTTTTGTCGCCTTCAAATTGCCCAACCTGTTGCGCCGCCTGTTTGCCGAAGGCGCGTTTTCCCAGGCATTCGTGCCGATTCTGGCCGAGTACAAGAACAAAAACGGGGAAGATGCTTCCAGACAATTAATCAGCAGGGTTGCTTCCCTGCTGACGCTGGTGCTGCTGGTTGTTGCCGCCCTAGGGGTTCTGGGCGCACCGCTGCTGGTATACATCAGCGCACCGGGCTTTGCCGACGAACCAGCAAAATTCGATTTGACCGTGCTACTCACCCGCGTCACTTTTCCCTATATAGCCTTCATGTCACTGGTGGCGCTGTCCGCGGGTGTGCTCAACACATGGAGCAGGTTTTCCATTCCCGCCTTCACCCCGGTTTTGCTCAATGTGGCGATGATCCTGGGCGCAACCGTTCTCGCCAATCATTTTGATCCGCCCGTTCTGGCATTGGCCTGGGGCGTGCTGCTGGGGGGCGCATTGCAGTTAGCCCTGCAAGTTCCGGCCTTGATGCGTCTTGGCATGTTGCCGCGCCCGACACTGAATTTTTCTGATCCCGGCGTGCGCCGCATTCTGATCCTGATGGGTCCGGCAACACTGGGCGTTTCCGTTGCGCAGATCAGTCTGCTGATCAACACCATCTTCGCCTCTTTTTTGGGCACGGGCAGTGTGTCGTGGCTGTATTACGCCGACCGGCTGATGGAGTTTCCTGCCGGCATGCTGGGAGTGGCGCTGGGCACGATTCTGCTGCCCAGCCTGGCCAAGCATTATGCGGATGAATCGCCGGAAGAATATTCGCGTCTGCTGGATTGGGGGTTGAGGCTGACCGTGCTGCTGGCCTTGCCCGCCGCCGCCGCACTGGCCGTGCTGGCGGTTCCACTGATCTCCACGCTGTTTCTATATGGAGAATTCACCGCAAACGACATGTGGATGACCCGGCAGGCGCTCATCGCTTATTCGGTGGGCCTTCTGGGACTGATTCTGGTCAAGGTGCTGGCGCCGGGCTTTTACGCGCGCCAGAACATCCGAACGCCGGTCAAGGTGGGGATATTTACCCTGCTGGCAACGCAAATGATGAATCTGGCTTTTATCCACCCGTTTGAGCACGCCGGCCTCGCCCTCGCCATCGGCCTGGGTGCCTGCATGAATGCCGCAATCCTTTTCCATCTGCTGCGCAAGCATGGCATTTATTCGCCCCAACCCGGATGGGGGAAATTTTTCTTCAAGGTGCTTTTGGCGTTGGCCTGCATGGCGTTCGTCCTCTACTTTGCGGAAGGCTCGGCCAGGGACTGGATTGATGCCGGCTTTTCGGAACGCGCGCTTTGGCTCGCCGGACTGGTTCTTCTCGGGGCTGGCGTGTATTTCGCCGTCTTGTGGATTACAGGTATCCGGCTTGACCAATTCAAACGTCGTGCTGCGTAACCGTCTGAAAAAACGCTAAAATCTGGTGTTTTAGGCAGTCCACCTTCCATGCGCGTTTCACACGGCTTCTTCCCGATCGGTTTTCCCCATGCAGTCACCATCGGCAATTTCGATGGCCTGCACCGGGGACATCAAGCCATGCTCTCGCGCCTGAAGGAAGAAGCCGGAAATCGTAATCTGCAAAGCTGTGTGCTGACATTCGAGCCACATCCACGTGAGTTCTTCAGCCCGGCCAACGCGCCGGCCCGGCTTTCCAGCCTGCGCGAGAAATCCGAACTCATCCGCGCGGCAGGCATTGACCGCCTGCATGTCTGCCGCTTCAACCAGCGTTTTTCATCACTTAGCCCGGTTGATTTCATTCAGCACGTGCTGGTGGATACGCTTTGCGCGAAATGGGTGCTGGTGGGTGACGATTTCCGCTTCGGCGCAAAACGTGCCGGTGATATTGCCTTGTTGAAGCAGGCCGGAAAAGAACATGGCTTCGAAGCTGAATTCCTGCCGACAGTCCATGTCAATGGTGGCCGTTCTTCCAGCACAGCGGTGCGCGAAGCACTGGCTGCCGGAGACATGGAAGGTGCGGCGGTGATGCTTGGCCGGCCCTACAGCATTTCCGGCCGCGTGGTGCATGGTGACAAACTCGGCCGGCAGATCGGCTTCCCCACGGCCAACATCCAGCTTCAACATAACCGCCCGCCCTTGTCCGGCATTTTCGTGGTGGAAATTCAAGGGCTGGACATTTCACCCCTTCAAGGTGTGGCCAGTCTGGGAACACGGCCCACGGTTCATAAAAATGGGCGCCCGACGCTGGAAGTATTCATTTTCGACTTCAAGGATGAACTCTACGGCCGCAGGCTGCACGTGGATTTCCTGAGAAAACTGCGAGACGAAGAAAAATATCCCGACTTGCCCAGCCTGATCGCGCAAATTAATCTCGACGTTGATAATGCTAAAAGCTTTTTTAACCACAGAGGCACAGAGACACAGAGAAATGCCTGATGAATCCGTCTGTTTTTCTCCGTACCTCTGTGTCTCTGTGGTAAATATTTTTTCCAGACATGGCCGACTATAAAGACACACTCAATCTTCCCGACACCCCCTTCCCCATGCGCGGCGATCTCGCCAAGCGCGAACCGGGGTGGGTAAAAAACTGGCAGGAGAAAAATCTCTACAAGCAGATTCGCGAAAAATCGGCCGGACGCCCCAAGTTCATCCTGCATGATGGTCCGCCTTACGCGAATGGCGACATTCACATTGGCCACGCCGTCAACAAGATTCTCAAGGACATCATCGTTAAATCCAGAACCCTGGCCGGATACGATGCGCCTTATGTACCAGGCTGGGACTGTCACGGCCTGCCGATCGAACTGCAGGTGGAGAAGACCCATGGCAAGCATCTGCCACCCGCGAAATTCCGCGAACTGTGCCGCGAATACGCCGCTGAACAAATCGAGCGCCAAAAAAAGGATTTCATCCGGCTGGGCGTATTGGGTGATTGGGAGCATCCCTATCGCACCATGGATTTCAAATTCGAGGCCGACATTGTTCGCGTGCTGGCAAGTATTCAGCACGCGGGTTATCTCTACCAGGGTGCCAAGCCGGTGCACTGGTGTGTGGATTGTGGATCCGCATTGGCGGAAGCTGAAGTTGAATACGAAGACAAGACCTCGCCGGCCATCGATGTCGCGTTCAAGGTGGTCAATACAGCTGATGTCGCCAAACGCCTGCACGTCACGTTGCCGGACAAGCCGGTGTATGCGGTCATCTGGACAACGACACCCTGGACGCTTCCCGCCAACCAGGCAGTAGCGGTACACCGCGAGTTCGCCTACGAACTGCATGACACGGAAAAAGGCATCCTGATCCTGGCGCGCGAACTCGCCGCCAGCGCGTTGCAGCGTTATGAGCTGACCAGCAAAGTGCTTACGGATTTCCCCGGCGAGGTGCTTGAAGGCTTGTTGCTTAAGCACCCGTTTTACGAGCGTCAGGTGCCGGTCATTCTGGCCGACTTTGTCACCCTTGATACCGGCACGGGCCAGGTTCACATCGCCCCTGGCCATGGTCATGACGATTATCTGATCGGACTGAAATACGGACTCAAGGTCGATAACCCGGTGGGTGATGACGGCAAGTTTTACGCTAACACTCCCCTCGTCGGCGGGCAGTCGATCTGGGATGGCAACAAGACCGTGCTCGAAACGCTCGCGGCAAACGGCACTCTGCTCGCACAGGCCAAATTGCAGCACAGCTATCCGCATTGCTGGCGGCACAAGACGCCGATTATTTTCCGCGCCACGCGGCAGTGGTTTATCGGGATGGATTTCATGGATCAGGAATCAGGTATCAGGGATCAGCGAACGCTGCGTGAAAGCGCAATGAAAGCTGTCGAAGAAACCCAATTCTTCCCCGCCTGGGGACGCGCGCGGCTGGAAGCGATGATCAGGAATCGCCCCGACTGGTGTGTTTCGCGTCAGCGCAACTGGGGCGTGCCGATTCCGCTTTTTACCCGCAAGGAAACCGGCGACCCTCATCCGCGCACGCAGGAACTGATGGAAGAAGTTGCCAGGCGCGTGGAGGAGAGCGGCATCGAAGCCTGGTTCAGGCTCGACCCTGCTGAACTGTTGGGTGAAGAATCGGGCTTGTATGAAAAATCCTCCCACACGCTGGACGTGTGGTTCGATTCCGGCAGCACTCATGCCTGTGTGCTGAAGCAGCGTCCGGAACTGGCTCATCCGGCAGATCTTTACCTGGAAGGTTCCGACCAGCATCGCGGCTGGTTCCAGTCCTCATTACTCACCGGATGCGCCAGCGATGGCCACGCGCCTTACAAGGCGCTGCTTACCCACGGTTTTGTCGTCGATGGACAAGGCCGCAAGATGAGCAAATCCAAGGGCAATGTCGTCGCGCCGCAAAAGGTAATGGATCAGTACGGCGCCGACATCTTGCGGCTGTGGGTTGCTGCGACCGACTATTCCGGCGAACTTTCCATTTCGGACGAAATCCTCAAGCGCGTGGTTGAAAGTTACCGGCGCCTGAGAAACACGCTGCGCTTCCTGCTGGCCAACACCGATGACTTCGACCCGGTAGCCCATGCACTGCCGGTTGATGAGTGGCTGGAAATCGACCGCTATGCGCTTGCTGCCACACGACGTCTCCAATCCGAACTGGCTGGCCATTACGAGGCCTATGAATTCCATCTGGTCGCGCAGAAGCTGCAAAATTTCTGCTCCGAGGATCTGGGCGGATTCTATCTCGACATTCTCAAGGATCGGCTTTACACGGCCGGCAAGGATTCGCGCGCACGCCGCGCCGCACAGAATGCGCTCCATCACATAACTCATGCGCTTACGCGCCTGATGGCGCCGGTTCTGAGTTTCACCGGCGAGGAAGTGCATGCCATCCTGACCAGAAACAACGATGACAGTGTGTTCTTCCACACCTTGCACACGCTTCCAGAACAGGAGCAAGAATCCTCGCTGATCAGCCGTTGGGAACAGATTCGCAGCTATCGCGCGCAGGTGCTGAAGGAGCTTGAAAATGCCCGCAGCGCAGGGCAGATCGGTTCCTCGCTTCAGGCGGAAATCATCCTGCATGTCAAACCTGAAACGCATGCCCTGCTATCTTCGCTTGGCGACGATTTGAAGTTCATCCTGATTACTTCCAGGGTCGAACTCGTAGTCACGGATGAGGATAAAGTCATCGTCGTGGCCTCGGGCCATCAAAAATGCGAACGCTGCTGGCATTACCGGGAAGATGTCGGCTCAAACGCACAACACTCTCAGCTTTGCGGCCGCTGTGTCAGTAACCTGTTTGGCGAAGGCGAGGCACGCGAACATGCATAAGTGGCTTTGGATCAGCGCGCTTGTTTTTGCCATCGATCAGATCACCAAATGGGCGGTTTTTCTGGGCATGGAATTCCAGTCCATGATTCCCGTCCTGCCCTTCTTCAGCCTGGTGCATGTGCACAATACCGGCGCGGCATTCAGCTTCCTGGCGGACGCTGGAGGATGGCAGCGCTGGTTCTTCCTGGGCATCGGAATCGCCGCCAGCCTGTTTATTCTTCACCTGTTGCGCAGGCATCATGAAGAGCCGCTGATGGCAACAGGCTTGTCACTGATTCTGGGTGGCGCGCTGGGCAATATTTTTGATCGCGTCTGGCATGGATTCGTCGTCGATTTCCTGTATTTTCAGTACGAAAGCTTTTCCTGGCCGGCCTTCAATGTTGCTGATTCGGCCATCACGGTTGGTGCGGCTTTGCTGATTTGGGACAGCCTGCGGCGCCAATCTCCCGCCAGCCAAAAAGTTGCGGGGCAAAAAGATTGACGAAGGATGCAATGGTTTCCAGCGGCGACACGCTTTCATTGCGCTATGCCATCCGGTTGCGAAACGGCGCCGACATTGTTTCAAACTTCGACGAAGCCGAGCCCGATACCCTTACCCTGGGAGATGGCACTCTGGCGCATGCGCTTGAACAATGGCTGATCGGTTTGAAACCAGGAGAGCGGCGTGTGTTTCTGCTGGATCCCTGGCAGGCTTTCGGCATGCGCAGCGAGGAAATGATCCAGACCCTTGCGCCAGCGGACATACCGCCTGAAATCAAGCTCGAACCCGATACCCTGGTTGAATTTTCCCTTCCTAATGGACAATCCTTGCCCGGGCGAATTCTTGAAATCGATTCCAGGGGTGTTAAAGTCGACTTCAACCATCCACTCGCTGACTGCCCCATCGAATTCGAAGTTGAAGTCGTAGATATCCTGAATAAGCCTGCCGAATGAACACCAAGACCATTTACCTGGCCACCCCGCGTGGTTTTTGCGCAGGCGTTGACCGAGCCATTGCCATCGTCGAGCGCGCTCTGGAGAAATTCGGCGCGCCCATCTACGTGCGCCACGAAGTCGTGCATAACGCTTACGTCGTCAATGACCTCAAGCAAAAGGGCGCCGTGTTTATCGAAGAACTGGATGAAGTGCCCAAGGGCGCCACGGTCATTTTCAGTGCGCATGGCGTTTCGCAGGCAGTCAGGGAAGATGCCGAACGTCGCGGCCTGAATGTATTCGATGCCACCTGCCCGCTCGTCACCAAGGTCCATGTCGAAGTGGCGCGCATGCGCGACAAGGGCCTGGAAATCATTATGATCGGCCACAAGGGCCACCCAGAAGTGGAAGGCACCATGGGACAGAGCAAAGGTGGCATGTATCTGGTGGAAACGCCCGAGGATGTTGCAACGCTCCACGTTGCAGACCCCGGCAAGCTGGCTTATGTGACCCAGACAACTTTATCCGTGGACGATGCCGCGCGCGTGGTCGAGGCACTCAAGACTCGTTTTTCGAATATCGTCGGGCCCAAGAAAGACGACATCTGCTATGCCACGCAAAACCGCCAGGATGCGGTCAAGAAACTGGCTGGCGAATGCGATGCCGTACTGGTTGTCGGCTCACCCAACAGCTCCAACTCCAACCGCCTGCGAGAAGTCGCCGATCATCTAGGCGTGCCCGCCTGGCTGGTTGATTCAGCCGAGGACATCCAGCCCGACTGGCTAACCGGAAAATCGCGTATCGGCATCACCGCAGGCGCCTCAGCCCCGGAGATTCTGGTACGGCAAGTGATAGAGCGCCTGAAAAAACTCGGGGCCACCGAGGTGGCCCCGCTGGAAGGGTTGCAGGAGAAGGTCAGTTTTCCGCTGCCGAAAGGTTTATAGACTCATTGGATCACCAACATGCGTCAACCGTACCTGCACTGACCGATTTTGTGCCCGCAGCATTGATTGTGAGTGTACCGCATGTTGGATCAGCATATCCCCCAGTAGGGGCTGCCTGGATTGTATAAGTAACTCCATCAGCAGCAGTAAGCGTAATCAAAAATTTAGCTGTCCCTGTTTCAGGAGATTGCCCCTTTGGTAGAACAGCTGCCGCCGCACAAGTTGCATTCGTCCCGTACGTGCCACATGTGGTATAGCGCCTTTCCAAAAATTGCGCATTCTCCATCATGATTGTCTGCGCCTCAACTCTGTTACCCTTCCTCACGTATTCCACGTAACTAGGATATGCAATGGATGCCAGAATCCCAATGATGGCAACCACGACCATCAATTCGATCAGGGAAAAACCATGTTGTTTCATAATCCCTCCGTTCACTGGATTTGACGCCATGAGGCGCGTGATTTAAGTGTTCCAGAGTGAATCGGTGGTGCACCCAAGGTACCAGATGTACCACCAACAGGAACATATGCCTTGTCACCCGCTTTGATTGGCTTACCAAAACCACCGCTGATACCTACTCCAGTATCCAGCCCACTTGCGTGTTTTTTAACACCTCCACCGATATCAACCATATCGGCGTCATTGAACAAACCATCGCCATTTACATCAAAGGAAGCCGACTTGGGTTCTCCACCTGTAGCGGGATTAACCTGCATCAGCCAACTCCCACCACCATATTCACAAGGTGACAACGAAGGAGTAATAGTTTGGAATAACAGCTTGCCACCAAACAACAAGGGCGCAGTGATTATACGTTCACCCACTGCTGTAGGTGTTGGGGGTTTAAGTAGGTCGATTACCCATCCTTTCTGGGTAGAATAATCAACAGTATTGTCACTTACAACACGAACGCCATTACCTGAGATTATGGTCTCAAATACAATGGACTGCGACTGTAGGTGTGTACGGTGGTTCGCCCCAGAGAACAAACCAGAAGTTCCACCACTATTACCATCCGAATCGACCACACCATACGCGGACTGGATGCTGAGGGTCGAATTGTCCCCTGTTTCAAAATACTTTCCTGTGCCAAAGTACACCATCAGACCAGGGGCTCCGGCGGGAGACAGTCCAACCTCCACGGAAGAGGTAATGGGCTGTGGATTGCCAGCACTATCTTTAGCTCTAAACAGTGGCGATGCACCATAGGCAGAGGCCCAACTACTGCTGCTGCTAGCAGATGTATAGAATTTCCAGACATTCCCTTTCAAATCACCAGCATAAACAAGGTCAATAATTCGGTCGCCATTGCTGTCAACCAATGTTGGTGTGGAAAGCCCGTTACCGGGGCCACCTTCTACCTCGATCATTTTCACTGTGGATGGCGAATCAACTCTAACCATGAAAAGAACTGCCTTGCCATTTGTACTGCCATAACCATTGCCAAATACGGCCCAATAATTTCCATCTGGGAACCTGGCTACGGTTACACTTCCAAGGATATATCCCATATTGGCTATTTGGGCCGCATCATTCCCCTGAAATTCCCATAAAACATCAGAAGTGTTAAAGGTGTCCGGATTTGATACATTCAATGCGTAGACTGATTTCCCACCCGCACCCAAGCTACCTACAAGCACAGTTTTCCAGCTTCCTCCCCAATAGGCATCCCAAGCTGTAGGTGAACCATCTACAAAGTACTTGTGCGTATAACCCGGCACCGTCAGCAAACTAAGATTAGGCCAGGTTGCCTTAGGCACAAAAGCAAATTTCTCAACACCGTCACTTGCGCGGAATCCATGCAGCATCCCGTCATTCGCGGCAGCATAGACCACAGCCGTACGGCTGGATTTGCCGATTACAAACGTTGAATAGCTGCCTCCTTCAGAGCCCGATAAAATGTTGTAGCCAAAATTCTCATTTTTCACATAATGCGGATCCGCATTAATTATGTCCCCAAGTTTGCTACTGCGATCACGATAAGAGCCACCATTTTTGGCCTCATTAGTATCATCGCCACGCAAATAATCCACCTGAACTGCAGTCAAGCCGCCTATTGGTCCACTGAAATCCATACCTGCAGAGCCTGACCAAGTCTTGATATTTCGTGAACCGTGTGAAGGAATACCATTAGCGGCATCCCATGCTTCACTACCAATTGAACCTCCCGACAAAAGCGGAAAAGCCTTGAGCTGTCCGGACCAATCGCCACTTTTGAATAATGCCTGATACAAGTGAGTTGACGAAGTCAGCCTTGTAGAGTTCGATGCCACGGCTGCAGAGGAGCTAATACGATCAGAAATGTTCTTGAGAACATTGGTCAATTCTGTTGCAAATGTTTCAGGATCTGATGCGCTGAAGAATCCCCCTCTGCCATTCACGGATGCGTGTAAAAGATCATCCAGCAAGGCAGGGTTAGTTGTTGGTGCCGGCCAGTTAATGGTTGCACCGGTGGTAATTGCATTAAAAGCATCTGTCGGATTAACCGAACCTGTTACGCCCAAACCCACTCCAAACGTTGTCATGTGCTGCCAAAACGCCGGGTCAATGGTGCTTGTCGGCACCTCATTAGCCAAAGCAGTTCTAAGGTCACGCTTCCAGTAATACATCGCAATGTCTGCAAGCGTGTTGTTATTGCCATCTGTGAAAGGAGAAACTGCCGAATAAGTAAATGTTTTTCCACCTGAACCAGTTATGGTCGGACCGGAAGTACCATCTACATTATCTTGGGCAGCAGTGGTACTTGCAGCAGCACCATTCCAGTAACCATCCGTCATTAGAATGGTGTAGCTTTGGCGACATTGCGCATGAGAGCTTGTTGCGACTCCATCATCTGTTCCGGGGATATTTCCCCAAGGACCTCGGTTATCCGTGCGCGAATAGTATTGCCCAGCATCATCGAGTGCTTTTCGCAATGGAGTACCTGCCGCCGGTATGGGATGGGAATATAAATTATTGAAAAAATCTGTCCGATCGGCACCGGAAAATGTGCGAACTCCCCGAATTACGGTAGCCGCACTTACCCCATCAATAGTAGTTGTTCCCTTGTTGATTGCTCCAAAACCAACTCGCATGCTGGTTCCCTGTTTTGAAAATGCCTTACCAATACCCGCCCGCGCGGAAAGAATCCTGGAGCGGTAATAGGTGAACCAGTTGGCATAATTCTGTATTTCCTGAGCATAAGTACAAGTACCCGCAACGCATTCAGTTCTTGAAGCTCGCCCATCTCCCGTATAACTGGCAGTTGCAGAGGTAATTTCTACCCTGGTATAGCTGCCAGTAGACCATGTATCCCCGCCGGTATAACGGAAATAAACAGCCGGATTAAAAGTATGATTTCCCTGATACCATCCACCTGAGCCATACCACCAGCTTGATCCTGACATGTTAATGGTCTGGCTAGCGGTTAAATTAAGGCATCCGAGTCCTGTAAGCTGCGGATTGTAAGGCGCGCAAGTAATAGATGCGTTACCCCATGAAACTCCGTTCGCATCTACCCATGGGGCATAAGTCACCGCAGGATTGTAGTAAACCTTGTTCAGATGCGGCGATCGCATTCTCGCGTTATAGATATTTGCCGGATTGAAATCAGGCACATAATTATTGTAGTCCGTACCTCCGTAAAGCCCTGCGGGACGGGGGTACAAATAACTGAAACTAGTAATATCATCAGGCATTCCCTCCCATTGCATGGAACCTGAGTCGTCCAACACAAACATGATGTTCGGCTCAACAGCGCTGGTCAAATATAGGGGTTCATCAGCGATGGCTGCATATGCCGAAGTAGTGGCCAATTGGGATATCAACATGGAAACGATAGTGCCATAAGCAACAGATCGTTTACCCAAACCATTCTTGTCGCCTTTTGCGGCAATTGGTATCAATTCAGTCTTCATTTCCATTTTCTGCTCCTTGGGATCCATCTTTTAACAAATCCCAATACGTGGTAGTTATCAGTCAGGGTTTTGCCGGAATACGCTTTAAACTAGCCGGTGGTGAAGCCAGCACCGGGAAATCCACTCCCCCACTTACTGTTTCGACGCGAATCAGTTTTTTTCCATCCGATTCAAATTGAACCGCTTGGCCAGACTTGAATTGACTAATCCTGTTTGAAATATCGCTCTTGTTAGCATCTATCTCGAAACTGATGCCATCAATCGCAATCGTCCTGTTTTTTGTATCAACCGAAGTAATTTTTCCAACAGCCATACCCGCCGCGATGGATATTTGGCATGAAGCTGTAAGCATGACACCGAAAAGAAGTGACTGAATCATCCTGCTGCGAATGTCTGTAAACATGTCTTTGCCTCTTTTCATCTTTCAAAAATAGATTGCAGTATCACTACTGTATTAGGATTGCTTCCCACGCCCCGTGCCGTAACTCTATAGACGCCTTCATCGCTTAGCGAGCCGATACCCAGTCCGCCAGCACCACCACCACCCGCCGTTACCGAAAGTTCTTCAACAACGTACCTTGGCGCCTGGTCAGTTCCCTGAGGCTGCCAGCCAAGAAGTATTGACTGGGTTGTCCAGGGATGTGTGGCAAGCCAATAATTGCTATGTGTACCATCGGCAATGCGCGGCGTATAAGCCGTGCCCGAAACAATTGGGTGTGGGAGTGAAGCGCCCGAAAGTGCCTGCTCAGCATCGCGGATTGCTGCCTCAGCAGATTGCAATGCCAAGTCACGATCCCGGGCATTTCCGGCCATGCGCTCTTCCAGAATTGTGCCTCGCATTGCAGCCAGCCCAAGAATAGTCAGAACAATCAAAAACATCAGCCCCATGATCAACGTGATCCCGCGCTGATAAACAGGGTTGTCCGTGGAGATAACGATTACTTTTGTCTGTTTCATGGCAAACGATTTCTTATCCCATAGGTAGCGGTTGCAACTTGTCGCAACCGGCTATCCGCCGGGGTTGTTGCTACCCCTTCAACCGTGTAGGAATTGGTTCCAGTTGCGACAGCATTATTGCTGCGGAAAACCAGATTGACGCGTACCGACAGCACTTGACGCCAATTTCCTACAGCAGTTGCTATCGAATAATTGTCAATGGCATAGTCGTTATTGGTGTCCACGCCAAAGCGAAGCACCATGCGCTCGACGTTTTCAACCAGTTCCTCAGCGGCAGCGCCATTCTGCCTGCGGTAAAGAGAAGGGTTGCCGGCCGGATTACTTCCAATAAAGTAAACCGTATCCAGAAAGGGAAAGATTTCAGCACCCGTACTATAGATTTTCGAAAGTGCTGCAGACGGTGTGACTGATGTGGTTCCACCAACGGCACCGGCAGAGAAAATTTCGGCTGTTGTGCAGTCGGATATTACTATTGTGGCCCCAGCAGAAATATTTGCAGGATTGCCATTAATTGGAATTGCACCCCCAGCGCCAGGCATGGGCCCTGTGACATTAGTGCCTTGGCCCGATGAAGTCGTAATACGCAACACATCAGTACCAGCCACGTAATTTGCAGGTGCTGGTGCCGGGCCGGGCCATGCGCCCGCTCCTGAATATCCCTGTACTGCCGTTGCCAGGGCCAGTGAATTCGGATTCGCAGCTATTGCAGGAGGTTGTATGGGAATGTTTGCAGGATTTGCAGCATCAATCGAAGATACATTTACACACCCCGTGAAGCCTGCCATGCGCATATCCACACCAACCTGATCCATTGCATAGCGATAGTTTTCCTGTACTCGTGAGAAGTCATCCAGCGCACGAAACGTTTGGCGGTTGCCCATATAGACATATGCAATTGCGACCAGGAGAATCAGGCCAATGACCATGGCCACCATCAGTTCAACCAAAGTGATCCCAAGCATTTTTACCTTGGAAGAATGGGCAGATTGAGGGATAATAATTTTTCTCATAGTTGGGTTTGCACCACGAATTGCCGAGTTGCATCTGCGGCTTCTGTAGCTCCACCAGCAGCTCGGGTTTCATTCCATTGCACGGTAATAGTGACCTGTCGAGTACCCGCGTTATAGTTAACGGATCCCTGACCTGGCCCTGGCAAAGTACTGACTGCGCCAACCCACTGCTGCAGATCGGTCTGACTTATTGATGCACCTCCCGGCGCCGTACTTGTTAGCGCAATGTTATAGCTCCCAGCTTGGGCATTTACCCGGTTGGCACGCATGCGATCAGCGATATCGTAAGCCAGCCATACGGCCTGACTGCGATTATATGCACCGTGGCTGTTACGCATGCTGGCCGCAGTTAGACCCGCCAAACCCAGCAAGCCGACAGCCAGGATCACTATCGTAATCAGCACTTCGAGCAGAGAAAATCCCGTATCGCGTTTCATATTCACTCTATTTCAGGTCTCAACAGCTTGGTTTACACACCCGGGCTCGGCCGCTGGTGTCTATCTGGATCTGGCGCCCATCAATTCCTGTAACACCAGAGTTGAGGGTCAGGGTTGTTGCTACTGCCGGAGTTGTCATCCGGCCATTGGCACTAATAATGATTGTGCTCGCCCCTGTCAGAGTGGCAGCTCCACCCAACGCTTCCTGTGCTCGAATTACAGTGCCACCGGCATCTAAGACTATCCATCCACTTTCCCAGGTTCCTCCCGAGCAAGCTGTCCCGCTGCTGCTTGCACAAACTGTAATGTTTGCCGCTCGCTTGACTGCCTCGCTTCGAGCGTAACCAAGCGTGGTCATCATTTCGTTTGCAGTACTGGTCATACGGCCATTCACTATGAAAGCCTGGAAATTTGGTATCGCGATCGCCAGCAGGATAGCCAGCACGGCAATCGTGACCATCAGCTCAACCAATGTAAAGCCGAGCTGTTTTCCAGTTCTAAATAAGATGATTTTCTTTTTCACGTATTCAGCCTAATTTACCGGACACCCTGAAATCCAGCATCGCCAGACAGATGGCATGAATCCTGGTATGGGCGGCCGAGTCACTCAATATTTGTGGCCCAATTCGACTGATTTAACGGGTAAATTTGGTATATCTTGAGGGACCGACCAGCATTTGAGGCTAATCTTGGCGTACCTTCATCAGCACCCCCCACTAGTCAGCCGGACGCGCCCTGTCGAATTAATAATCAAGCTGCGCTTGTTGCCACCCAGGCAAATATGAAAACTCCCTGTTGCGAGGTGTGTTGGGCCCTGGCTTACGCCACTTGGCAGATAGCTGGCGTATGTACTGAAGTTAGTGGTGGATACTGACATGTCATCCGGCTTTTGTGTTTGCACCGTCAGCAGATGATCCGCACCATCAAATGTGCCGATCACGCCCTGATCGACGAACACCAGCCAGCCATGCTGCCAGCCAGCCCCTGCATCGCAGGCCGGTGACGATGTATCCACCGAAGTACTTTTGCAAAGACTGACGCGTACACCCCGCTTGATAGCCTCTGATCTGGCATAGCTCAATGCGCCGTTTAATTTATTGGTCATACTCGCTAAACGTGTGCCATTGACCAAAAACCCATAGCCCGGCACGGCTATCCCCAATAAAATACTGAAAACAGCCACAGTAGTAAGCAGTTCCACCAGCGTTACGCCGCGTTGTCTCATTTCTTCCTCCCGGATATTTTCTGTTTCCGGAAAGAATTGCAGGCATGGCCCAAAAACACCATATAACCAAAGATATAGGTTTACAGTGATTTACAAATCCGGGGCAAAAGCCTGATATGACTGATCGCGTTTTCGTCATCGGTGGCGGAGCCATGGGCTTGAGCGTGGCGATTGAGCTTGCCCGTCTTGGCATGTCGGTCGTTCTGTCCGATCGCGGGCAACAGGACGGCGGGTCTTCCTGGGCAGGCGCGGGCATCCTGTCCACACTGCCGCCCTGGATCTATGCTGAAAAAATCAGCCGCCTTGCCCTGGCCGGGATGCGGGCATGGCCAAGCTGGGCTGAGGAAATCGAGCAATCAGCAAACATTTCCCCGGAATTCTGGACCTGCGGCATGAAAGTCCTTCAGGAAAAAGACCCGCAGGTTGCAATGGAATGGAGCCGAATGCATAAGCTTGTTGCCGAGACTGAGTCTGGCAACATCTGGCTGCCTGCCGTATCGCAGGTTCGCAATCCGCGCCTGCTTGCAGCGATGAAGGAAACCGCACTTGCATTGGATACACGGATTTTGCCCAATTGCACGGTTACGGGCTTTAAAACAGAAAATGGCCGTATCGTTTTTGCCCAAACGACTGAAGGCGAGCATCCTGCTGACTTTTTTGTGCTGGCAACGGGCGCCTGGTCGGGTTTGCCGCTGGGCAATGTCTTGCCTGTACCCAATGTGCGCCCCATGCGCGGACAAATGCTGTTATACCCACCGGGCAGCCATACGCTTGATCATATTGTTCTTCACGATGGCTTTTATCTGGTGCCGCGACGGGATGGCCATTTGCTGGCGGGCAGCACGATTGAAGATTCGGGCTTTGAGGCTGTCACCACTCCCGAGGCACTTGGCACCTTGCACAAGAAGGCCTGTCAGCTTCTGCCCTCGCTGAAAAATCATGATCCTGTAAAAAGCTGGGCGGGTCTGCGCCCTGGCAGCCCGGACAACCTACCGGTCATCGACCAGCATCCAGACTTTGAAAACCTCTGGATTCATACCGGCCATTTCCGCTATGGCGTGACCATGGCGCCAGCCAGCAGCAGGCTGTTGGCTGAACTGATGACGGGCACCACGCCTTTTCTCGATCCCTCGCCCTATTCATGGCAGGCTGCCCTTGAACGAAGATGGCAGGTTGCAGCGGCATGCTGACCATCTGGCGATTCACCGACGGCAAGCGCGGCCACGAAAACCAGACGCTGGGCCTGGTCGAGGCGCTGTGCAAGTTGACTCCCTGCAAGGTGGAAACGCTTTCAGTCTCCAAAGGCTGGCCGTTTTTTTTCAACTGGCTGTTCAAGCGGTTTCCTGAAGGAAGGCAATTGCCCAAACCTGATCTGATCATCGGCGCGGGTCATGCCACGCACTCGCCCATGCTGGCGGCGCGGCGCGCATACGGCGGAAAAATTGCCGTGCTGATGAAACCCTCCCTGCCCCTATCCTGGTTCGATTGGGTAGTGGCGCCTGAACATGATGCGCTTCCGAAAGGGACGGGCATGATTTCGACCATCGGCCCCATCAACCGCATCCAGCCCGGCCAGCCGAATCCGGAATCCGGCTTGATCCTGATCGGCGGCCCGTCCTCCGAATACGGCTGGAGCGAAACTGCCCTGCTCAAACAAATCCACCTGATCGCCTTGCATCAGCCTAGAATCACCTGGTACCTGACCACGTCACGCCGCACGCTCGCCAGCTTCATCACCAATGTTGAAAAACTGGGTCTGCCCAATCTGCATGCCGTTACACATGACAATGTCGGGCCGGAATGGCTGCCGGAACACCTCGCGCACTCCGCTCAGGTATGGGTGACGCCCGACAGCGCCTCCATGGTGTATGAAGCCTTGACCTCAGGCGCCGCTGTGGGCTGTTTTGAACTCCCGTTTCTAAAGCCCGGCCGTGTGGCGCGTGGCCTTGAAAAGCTGATCAATGAAAAACGCCTGACTTCATTTGCCGACTGGCAAGCCACTGGCAAACTCCTGACCAACACGCACCCCTTGAACGAGGCCGAGCACTGCGCCAAAGTGCTCCTGCAATGTCTGAAAATAAACTGACCGTTCTGCAAGTCCTGCCCGCACTTCAATCCGGCGGCGTGGAGCGCGGCACGCTGGAAGTCGGCAAATATCTGGTCGAACATGGACACCGCTCGCTGGTGATCTCGGCCGGTGGACGCATGGTCGAACAACTGCAACACGAAGGCAGCGAGCATTTCGACTGGGACATCGGCAAAAAAAGCCCGTGGACCCTGCGCCTGATTCCCCACCTGCGTCGATTCCTGATCGACAACAAGGTCGACATCCTCCATGCCCGTTCGCGCATGCCCGCCTGGATCTGCTATCTGGCGTGGAATGGCATGAACCCTGCAACGCGGCCGCGCTTCATCACCACCGTGCACGGGCTTTATTCGGTTAATCCATATAGTGCAGTGATGACAAAGGGCGAGCGCATCATCGCGGTCTCGGAAACCGTGCGCGATTACATTCTGCGCAACTACCCGAAGGTTCCAGCCGAGCGCATCGTGGTGATTCCAAGGGGCATCGATCCTGCTGAGTATCCGCATGGTTACCAGCCGTCTGCAGAATGGCTGGCTGCCTGGCAGCACCAGCACCCCCAGCTCGCCGGCAAGAAAGTGCTCACCTTGCCCGGCCGCATCACACGACTAAAGGGCCACGAAGACTTCATCGAACTGATTGCGCGGCTCAGGAAGCATGGCGAGTCCGTCCACGGCCTGATCGTAGGCGGCGCTAGCTCGAACAAGCAGCGCTACCTGATCGAGCTGAAAGAAAAGATCAATGCATCAGGTCTTACCGAAGACATCACCTTCACCGGGCATCGCCATGACCTGCGTGAAATCATGGCAGTTTCAGATATCGTGCTTTCCCTCTCAACACAACCCGAGTCCTTCGGCCGCACCACGCTGGAAGCCCTGAGCATGGGCGTGCCGGTCATCGGCTATGATCATGGAGGCGTGGGAGAACAGCTGAAGGGTTTATACGCCCAAGGTCGGGTTCCACTGGGGGATATCGCCGGTATTATGAGAAAATGCAGCCTTATTCAGGCACACAAGAGAATCAAGTTGCAGGTTTCCTTGAACACACTGCTCGACATGCTCAAAGCAACCTTGGCGATATACCAAAACCATTGCAGGTAATAGTGGATTTATTTTTTTATTAAGTTTTCAGGGTTTATATGAACACCACCTTAAAGAAAATTGGACGCCTGATCAGGCTTCCATTGAACGCGAGTTATGCCAACAAGCGCCTTGCTGAGTATCATTCGAAGCCACGCAACCTTGAAGAGGTTCTTGACTGGGCCATGACTTTTGGTGGCGGTGGCTACATGCGTGTCAAAACCCAGCAGATTCGATCCGAAATCACCCGTCTTGCTGAAGCAGTGCGCGAACTCAAACCTAAAACCATTCTGGAAATTGGCACAGCCAGCGGTGGAACATCCTTGATATGGTCGACCCTGGCCACCGAAAGGGTAATCACTTGCGACATCCAGGACATGACACATCAAACCAAGCTCTTTTCCCGCTTCCCCCCCCCGGGCTCCAACTGCAAAGTCAGTCTTTTGAGCGGCAATTCGCATGATCCAGGATTCAAGACAAGAGTGGCCAATGAACTCAAAGGAGATAAAGTTGATTTTCTGTTCATCGATGGTGACCACACCGAACGGGGGGTTACTCAGGACTATCTCGACTATAGGGAATTCGTACGGTCCGGCGGGCTAATAGCTTTCCACGACATTGTCGAAAATCAACCTCTTGTCACAAACCAGGTTTATCACCTTTGGAAACATCTTAATAATTCTCCATTCGCCACGGAATTTGTAGATAACCCTGATCAATGCGGCTTTGGAATTGGGATTCTTCGTGTCCCTGAAGAAGGCGCCTCGGCATTGCCAAACCCTTGAATTAAAGTCAGCCGATTACACCAATTCATGCATCATTCAACCAGCTTGAGAAAATGAGCCAAGTCATGCAGACAAGCAATCAAAATCAGGGGTCAATTTTGATCGAAGTTGGCGCGGGAGAACTGATCGACAAAATCACTATTTTGAAGATCAAGGCTGAACGTATTTCAGATCCGGCCAAACTCGGTAACGTAAAACATGAACTTTCCGTTTTAAGTCAGGCCTGCACCACTCACCTTCTACCATCCAGAGAACTTCAGCAGATGGAGGATCAACTGCGAAAGGTCAACGAGGCGCTATGGATAATTGAGGACGATATCCGGGCTTGCGAAGCCAGGAAGGATTTTGGGCCAACATTCATCGAACTGGCCCGCTCCGTGTATATCCAGAACGACAAGCGTGCTGCAATCAAGAAATCCATCAACGAACTGAGCGGCTCAAGCATTGTCGAGGAAAAGTCCTACACTGAATTTTCCTGATGAGCGAACGCCCATCAGCCACAAAAGCTCTGCCCCATAAACAAAACAGAATTTCTTTCTTGGCGTGCATTGATGTCATCTGACAACCTGGGATTACCTTATAGAGTTTTATTGTTTCTGGCCCGCACTCCACCTTTCAACAGGGGACTGTTACGCCGTTTCTGGATGAATTTCTTCCAGATGCGGATTGACCATGCAGTCCAAACCACCTATCGAGGCGTTCCCTTCTATTTTCGGCTTGACAACCCAACCGAGCTTAAAGGTCTTTTCAATTACTACAACGTCAAGGAAACAAACTATCTGATTAAATTATGCAGTTCTGGAACGCCCACTTTTATCGACATTGGCGCCAATTCAGGCTTTTATAGTCAGATAATTCTTTATCACGCAGCGCCAGGTTCAAAAGTGATTGCCATCGAACCTAATCCCGCAATGTGCGAACGCATCAGGAAAAACATCGGTTTGATCGATGACCTTATTCAAAAGAGGAAACTGCATTTTGCTCTGGAAAGCTGCGCTGCTGGCCCAGTAGAAAGCGCCATGCATTTGGACCTGGACGGCGGGCTGGGTGGTGCGCACGTCGTCGACACACCATCACCCACCAGCATCGAAGTCAAGGTAGAAAAGCTGATAAGCATTCTGCGCAGGCACAAAGTTGAATCCATCGACGCGCTGAAAATCGATGTTGAGGGTTATGAGGACAAGGTCCTGATCCCCTTCTTCCGGGAGGCGGAGCGGTCACTCTATCCAAAGCACATCGTTATCGAACACACATCCGACAAGGATTGGGCTGAAGATTTATGGGGATACTTGCGAAAGGCCGGTTACAGGGAGGTTGCACGAACCCGCGGAAATTCCATTCTTCGTCTGGAAAATTCCGACACCTAATTGTTCAGAGCCGTAGTATCCAGAGGCGGCAGCTTCGGTAAAATCACATCCAGTACGGCTTTAACAGTAAGACTGGCAAGATCAGCCACCTCGATTGCATGAAAATCTGCGCGGCAAATTCCCGTGCGCGCTGCTGTGGTGTGCGAGCCGAAAAGCACCAGTCCCGACTTGCCGAGGCAGGAAGCAACATGGCTTGGGCCGGTGTCGTTTCCAACAACAAAACGCGCGTCCTTGAGCACCCCCGCGAGTTCGAACCAGTTCAGAAAGCCGTTCGTCCCGAGCAGCGTGTGGCCGGGAATACTCTTGGCCAAGTCGATTTCGTCAGGCCCCGGTGCGGTAACGACATCGTAACCGCACTCGATCAGGGCAGTTGCCAGTTCCGCATAATAGGGCCAGCGCTTTTCCGGATGGCGCGCGGAGCAGCCTGGAATCAAAACAATATAGGGCTTGCGGACACCTTCCTGCTTCAGAAAAGCACTCATGTCATCCGCCATCCAGGAAACATCCGGGGTCAGACAATGGGTAGCAGGGATACCCGCGTTTTCAAGCTGTGTAACAAAACCCGCGAGCGCTGAGGGCGGGCGCGGTTGGATTTGCTCGCCGCTCCAGATGACATTACGAAAAAACAGCTTGCGATACAGTCTGGTTCGGTCCTGTTTCTGCAAATCGTAGACCCGGGTAAATCCCTCGTCTCTGAACATGCGGGCAAGCTTCAACCATTCTCCCAGCTTCCAGAACGGCGCACGAGGTGCGGTCAGCACGCGGTCCACATGCGGGCAGCGCTGCATCAATTTTTTAAAGGGTGGCGTTGTAAGCAGCACGATCTCGGCATCCGCATGGTAAGCACGGATATCGCGCAGGGCCCCGTCAGCCTGGACGACATCGCCGAATGCGCCAAGCTTGATGATCAGAATTTTTTCCGCGGACGAAGTCATCTTGTGCAATGTCTGGATTAGGGACGAAATTTTCCGGCAAGGGATCGGCCGCGAACATAAAGCTTCTCCAGCATATGCAAAGCCGCCCCGATCTTGTGTCGTTTGCGCCAGGCATGCCGGCTGAGAACAAGACCGTTGGCTTCCGGCTGGCAGGCTGCCTGTGAAGCACTGCCTGAAATAATTCCGCAGACCACCGCAAAAATATGCTGCTCTTCCAGTACGCGGCGGCGCGCTTCCTCTATGGCAGGCAGGCGTCTTGTCCACTCGTCATCCTGGATGGCTTTGCGAACAGTCTCGGCAACCCGCTCTGGCTGGTGAATGTCGATCGGTATAAAGCTGTCGGGCGGAAAGTATTCAGTTGCATTCGGGGCGCCTGAATAAAAAGCCAGGCATCGACCCAGGAAAGCATCAGTAAGCTTTTCAGTAATGTGATGTGGCCCAATATGATTTTCCACCGCAAGGTGGTAACGAAAAGGCGCCAGTGCCTCTGCCTTGTCATCCATCGGCCTGGCGCCGCGTCCAAATACGACCATCTCCGGCAACAGACGACGCATGGCCTCAATGAAGTTGAAGCGCTGGGCGTGAAGCGTGTGCCATTGGCGCTTTGGAGAATAAACTACCGATATCAGTTGTGTCTTGTACGCTGGTTGCGGACCACGGATAAGTTCCGACCGGCTGATGCAATGTGCGCGCCCGCTTCCGAAGAACCAGTGGTTAGCGGCTTGTTGATAATGCCGCCGGATATGCGGCAGCGCCCAAGCAGGCTGGCTGGTAAGAACATGGCCAAACTGGGCCGCGAAACCACGCCCGTAGGCTTTTATCGACGAAGGCTCGGTCGTGACCAGCAGCGTATTCTCGCGGCTGCATGCGAGGTTCTCGAACGCACTATTGCGTGTCTGTCCTGTCGAGGGCGGGACGTCATCGTATACCACCAGCCAGTCGTAGTCGCGCGCATCACGGTCGAAAACAAATTCGCAGTTCGCCCAGCAACCATCCTCCGCGGGGAAGTAGCGCTGCCATTCGCGCGGGTCCTGTCGGCTGATGAATTTCACCCGAGTCAAACGACAACTCGTGTCTGTCACGCCTGCCTACCCTGAGTTTCGTCAACACGTTCAACTGGACCACCATCGTCAACGGGGTCGACCGTTTGCCATTTGTCATCCTTCGAATATCGGTCAAGGCGGCGGTGACCAAACAGGCCGGGGCAAGCAATGAGATGTTTGAATCTTGAATCAATCCACCAATCGCGGTTTGCTCGGGAATTGATCCGATGTTCCAGATCAGGCATTCCATTCACATTTCTGGAGGTCGGATGCGATTCCGCGAACGGGATGAGCACCCCCAGAAAAAAAGAGCGTTTTGCCAGTAATGCCCGGTTCTCCCACTTGCTGAATTCGGACGTTGTGGCATAAAGGCCATTTCCGATGTCCGTCAGAAATTCCGTTTTGAGGCCAGGTGCAATGTCCAGATGCAAAACGTCTGAGGCTGTCAGGTTTGCCGTCCGATATCTAAGATAGCCTAGCAGGCGGCGGCGGGGATGCCCATCCCGGCATCGCCAAAAACGCTTGAAGCTTTTCTTTGTGCTTTCCGGGAGATAACGCAATTTTGCGAATTCCGCCGACCCTTCAGCCAGGGCGTTGCTGATGGCGTCAAGCGTGCGAACGGCTTCTTCTCTGGACGCCTTGAGCACAAGGTCGTTTTCCATGAACAGCACCTGCTCGTTGTGACAGGACTCAAATGCTTGCTTCATCCCGTATTGAATCCCCACGTTTGTCTTGAGCGCGATTGGCTTGAACCCATAGATTTCTGCCAATGCAATTTCTTCCGGATCGCTCTCCTGGCAAACGATGATTTTCTCGTCAAACAGATCAAGGAGAGGGGCCAGATTCTCCAATGTGTGCTTCAGCGTCTTGGGCGCTTTCCAGGTCAATATGACGAGTGAGACTTTTTGCATCGTGTACCTAATCATTATTCATTCATTAAACTCTAACCATTCCACTCTGCTTTCGCAAGGCAAGCAATTTGTCAAGGTAGATTTGGCAATTTAGTGCCTTGTTGCACTAAGGTAGAATCCATTTATTTAAATTACTGGTTGACAGCTAAATATGAATGACCTGGAAAATTTTTTTTATAAAAATACTGGAGAGGCTATCTCCAAGTGGAAACATTACTTTGAAATTTATGACCGATATTTTTCACGATTTCGCGGCAAGGAGGTCACTATGAGCGGGACCCGATTTTCTGGACGAATAAGTCGAGGATAGTATGACGACTTACAGGAGGTCAGGAAATGGAAAGAATCCCACGCCGGGTATTCACGGCAGAATTCAAGATGGAAGCGGTCAAGCTGGTGACCGAGCAGGGTTTATCACAGTCCGAAGCGGCCAGGCGGCTGGACATTGCGTCGACGTCCCTGCATGGCTGGATACGGCAGGCCCAGGCTGGCAAGCTCAAACCATCAGGCAAGCCTGGACTGAGCGCGGAGCAGCAGCGCATCCGTGAACTGGAGCGCGAACTGGCCATTGTTCGGATGGAACGCGATATTTTAAAAAAAGCGACGGCGTACTTCGCGAAAGAGTCGAAGTGAAGTACGCCTGGATTGCCAAGCATCGCAATCGCTGGCCGCTGGATCGTCTGTGCCGGGTACTGGGTGTGGCCAGAAGCGGATTTCA
>JADFDC010000017.1 GCA_018263115.1 Thiobacillus sp. | reverse complement strand
GAAGCCACGCTGGCAACGGTGGAAGTGAAGGATAAGCAGGATGTCGAAGTTCAGGATGGCTATCAGGCCACCAAAACCCGGGTGGGCAAAGTGCTGCAGGACCCGCACGACATTCCGCAGGCGGTCACCACGGTGACCAACAAGCTCATGGAAGAACAGCAGATCGGTTCCTTGCGCGAGGCCTTGCGCAACGTTTCGGGCCTGACATTCAACGCGGCGGAAGGTGGCCGTTCGGGCGACAACATGATGCTGCGCGGCTTTTATACCTTCGGCGACACCTATTTGGATGGCATACGCGATACGGCGCAGTACAACCGCGAAACCTTCAACCTGGAACAGGTCGACGTGTTGCGCGGCTCCGCCGCCATGCTGTTTGGACGCGGCCAGGCGGGGGGCGTCATCAATCAGGTGAGCAAGGTGCCCTTGCGCAAGGATCAATACAAGCTGACGGGCAGCCTCGGTACCGATGGCTATCAGGAAGTTACGGGTGACTTCAACAAGCGTCTGGGCGACAGCACCGCGATGCGCATCAATGTCATGAAGCGCGACGAAGGGAGCTGGCGCAACAACCCCACAACCGGTGCGGAGCCAGAACTGCATCGGGATGGTATCGCTGCCAGTATTGCTACCGGGCTGCGTACGGATGACGAGTTCATTCTCAGCCACATCTACACGCGCACACGCGACATACCCGATTACGGCTTCTCGTTTGACAACGCGACCCGCAAGCCGAATACCAATTTCCCGGTTGAATATTTCTGGGGTATCGATCGAAACTTTGACGACAGCGATACCAGTATCACGACCGGAACCTGGACGCATCAATTCTCCCCGACCAGTGAACTGCGCACCTCCTTGCGTTATGCGGATTACGAGCGCAGCTACTGGGCACGCACCCCCAGCGCCACGGTGGCGCCGGGCGATACCGGCCTGAACCTGCCCAGTACCAATGCAGGTCCGACTCGCTCGATGGATTACGAAACACTGACCTTGCAATCCGATTACAACACCAAGTTTCGTGTGCTTGGCATGAAGCATGAACTGGTTGCAGGCGTGGAATACCTCCATGAGGACAGCCATCGGCATGGTTTGCGGAACCTCGGCGGCACGGATGCTTTGAATCCACCCAATTTCCAGCCCTATGTGGAATCGACAACCGGCAATCCGGTTAACTTCAAGGGCGATTCCTATGCGATCTACATACAGGATACATTCGAGTTCATGCCGTTCTGGAAGGCTACCCTGGGTGTGAGGCGAGATGAACTCGATGCGGACTATTCCAGCGCGACTTCCCCCAGCCTGCAATATGGAGAATGGAGCTATCGTGCAGCGCTTTCCTGGCAGCCAAAAGAAGAACAGCATTACTACCTGAGCTTCAGCGATTCATTCAGCCCGACGGCTGATCTTTACCAACTCACCGTTGCTCCGCTGCCTCCCGAACGCAGCCAGGTGATTGAACTGGGCTCGAAGTGGCTTTTGATGGATGGCGATCTGGCCTTGCGCGCTGCGTTGTATCGCGCTGAAAAAGAATGGGAACGCAATACGGACCTGGAATCCACCGCAGCAGTTCTGACCAAGAAACGCCGTACTGATGGTCTGGAACTCGAAGCGGCGGGCCGCATTTCCGAAGACTGGGAAATCTTTGCCGGACTGGCGCTGATGGATGCCGAGATTCTGGAAGTGGCGGAGAACGTCAATGCTACAACCGGCGTAATCACTTCGGCCAACCCGGGTTACAAGGGACAGCGCGCACGCAATACGCCGCCCTACACATTCAACTTGTGGACAACCTACAAGCTGGGTGGGGGCTGGAAGATAGGCGGCGGCGTGGAAGCCAAGGGCGACCGTTACGGCTATACCCCCAGTGGGGCTGGCGCGATTCCGACTTTGCCAAGCGAAACGAAATTCCACCCCAACACTGCTCCAGCCTACGAACGCTTTGATGCCATGGGGGCTTACGAACAGAAAAGCTGGGCGGTCCGACTCAATGTCCGGAACCTGCTGGACAAAGTCTGGTACGACGCCATCTATGACAATGGCGCATTCACCATACCTGGCATGAGACGGTCGTTCATCCTGACGGGTGAGTTGAAATTCTGATTGATTTTTGACTGAAACCCATGCAGGGGCAAAGCTCCTGCATTTTTTTCTAGAGGTAGAACATGCTGTTGCACATACCGGAAGTTTTGAACAAGGTTCAATTGAACCTGGCCCGTGAGTTACTTGATAAGGCCAAATGGGCGGATGGTCGAGTCACTGCCGGAACTCAGGCAGCCAAGGTCAAGAACAATCGCCAACTGCCAGAAGATGGCCCGGAAGCCAAGCAACTGCGCGCGCTGGTGCTGGAAGCCTTGAGCAAGAGCGCGCTGTTTTTCACTGCCGCGCTGCCCAAGCGGATTTACCCGCCGCTGTTCAATCGCTATGGCGGCGAAGCCAATTCTTTTGGCAACCATGTTGATAATGCCATCCGTACCCATCCGGCTTCTGCACAGCATGTACGTACGGATTTGTCATTCACGCTGTTTCTGGCCGAACCCCATGAATACGAGGGTGGCGAACTGGTCATCGAAGACGGGTTTGCGGGGCGGCCAGTCAAACTGCCTGCCGGCGACCTGATTCTTTATCCTTCCTACAGCGTTCATCGGGTGGAGCCGGTTACACGGGGCGCGCGCCTGGCCTGTTTCTCCTGGCTGGAAAGCATGGTGCGCGAGCCGCAGAATCGCGAACTGTTGTACGAACTGGACATGGCCATCCTGGCCCAGCGGGAGCAGTACGGCGACAACGATATTTCCGTCCGGTTGACCAGTTGTTACCACAACCTCATGCGCATGTGGGCAAACGTCTGAGTTTGCTTAAAGCGGCCATTTGCTTAGAATAAAACACCCGCACCGCCCATTAGCCACATTTCTCCCAGCCACAGGCAACGTCGCGGTTCATTCCAGTAAAAGGAGAAGGCCATGAAAGGCGACAAGAAAGTCATCCAGTATCTGAACAAGGCCCTGACGGTGGAGCTCACCGCCATCAACCAGTATTTCCTGCATGCGCGCATGTACAAAAACTGGGGATTAACTGCGCTGGGCAAGCACGAGTACGAAGAGTCAATCGAGGAGATGCATCACGCCGACAAGCTGATCGAGCGCATTCTGTTCCTGGATGGGCTGCCCAACCTGCAGGATCTGGGCAAGCTGCTGATCGGCGAGAACGTGCCTGAATGCCTGTCAGCCGACCTCAAGCTGGAACACACCGGCCGCGCGCTATACATAGAAGCCATCGCCCATTGCGAGACGGTCAAGGATTACGTCTCGCGCGATTTGCTCAGCGGAATCCAGAAAGACACCGAGGAGCACATCGATTATCTGGAAACCCAGATAGGACTGATGGAGCAGATGGGACTGCAGAATTATCTGCAAAGCGCCGCCGGTGGAATCAAGGATTGACCCTGATACCGTTTTGTTCGCGCAGTTTCAGAACCGGATAGTCAATCCAGCCAGCCAGGCGTGATCGCCTGCCGCATCGGAAAGTCCCTTGCGGTAGCCTAGGTCAATGTCCAGATCAGGCGTGAAGGAATAAATCAGTCCCAGCACAATGGAACTTGCATGGCTCGGGCCGGTGCGATCTGGATTGGTTTCGGTGCTGGCATCCGCGACAAGCCGCGCGGAGTCTCCGAAATGATATTCAGCGGCAACCGAAGCGTGATAAATGTGATCGCGTTGTCCCGAGCCATCATGGAAATTTCGTGTGTAGCCAAGATGAAGATGAAAAGCCCAAGGCTCAATGGCATAGGTCATGACGCCAAACAGGCTGGGGATGATGTGCTCCGAGCTCAGGCCCTTGTCTTCGTTACCCGTGGGCAGTCCAAGCCCTGGCCGCAGGGCTAGGCTGAGCGGACCTTCGTCATGGAAACGCCACTTGGCTGCGATCTCCATGTCGGCAAAGCCGTGAACCGTGGTTTTTGTTCCGCCTGACCGTTCGACTGAATGCTCATATGGCAGGGCGACAACGATATCGAATTTGTCTGTCAGGCCATAAGAAAGAACCGCATTCAAACTTTGGCTGAGGGTTTTGGTACCCGCCTCGTTGTCTCGGCTCAAGTCATGCGTCAATTCCAGTTGATAATTTCCGGTCCCTTGCGTGCCTGTATCTTCAGTAATCAAGGGATGGCCCGCATGGGCGGAAGTCCATTGGATAGTGCAAAAGAAGGCAATTGCGCCAGCAAATTGTGTAGTTGTTTTCATTCTTTTTTGCTCTCCCAAGCCAGGTGCAGTCATGAATTCACGCGCATTATTCAAGCGCTTTCTAACTTCGGCTCCGTCGTCGCGGCGGTCGATAGCCTTTCATCGAGCAATTCAATCCAGTGGTTGACCGGCAAGGGCGACACGGATGCCAGATGGGCCAGGCAGCCGATATTCGCCGTGGCGATGGCTTCAGGCCTGCTGGCCAGCAGGGTTTTGAGTTTTTGCGCGCGCAACGATTGGGCGAGTTCCGGTTGCAGGATGGAGTAGGTACCCGCCGCGCCGCAGCACATGAACGAGTAGGAAACGGGCACCAGTTTGAACCCGGCGCGCTTCAGCAGTTTTTCGGCCACGCCGTTTAGTTTCTGGCTGTGCTGCAGGCTGCAGGACGACTGGAAGGCGATGCGGGGCTGTTTTTCAGGAGCAGGCATCTCTGTTTGAGGTTCGTTTTTCCATTCAGCCGCAACAACCTCGGCGATGTCCCGGATCAGTTCCGAGATACTTTTGGCCTTGTCTCGATACTGCAGATCATCTTCAAGCAGCTCGCCGTACTCGCGGAAAAACGCGCCACAGCCGCTGGCTGTGAGGATGATAGCTTCAATGCCCGATTCGACGTGTGGCCACAGGATATCGATCGTGCGGCGCATGAAGGCACGAGATTCCTCCGGGGCAGCCATGTGCTGGCTCAGTGCGCCGCAGCAGCCGTCACCGGATGCGACAAGTCTGATGCCAAAGCGGTCCAGTATGCGCGCGGCTGCGGCGTTGATGTTCGGTGCCAGGGCGGGCTGCACGCAACCCTGCCAGACCAGCATGCGGCGGGCATGTGCGCGTTGTGGCCAGTCGCCGGCCTTTCGATGTTGAGGAATCCTGACGCTCAGTTTGTCCGGAAGATATTGGCGCAGCATCTGGCCCGTACGCAGTAGGGCGGTGAATCGGGACCGGTTTGAAATGGCGGAACGCACCAGCCGGCGCGTCATTCTTTCCTTGAGTGGGCGTGGCGCTGCCTTCTCGGACAGTTCCCGGCCGATATCAAGCAGACGTCCATAGCGCACACCTTGAGGACAACTCGATTCACAGGAACGGCAGGTCAGGCAGCGGTCAAGATGCAGTTGAACATTGCCGGAAATGGTGGCCCGCTCAAGCGTTTCCATGGAAAAGGCCGGTGGCAGTGTAGTGGCGGAAGGCATTTTGCCCTCCAGCATTTGCTTGATCAGATAGATTCGTCCGCGCGGTCCGTCCCACCCGTCATTGAGCAGGCGGTAGGTTGGGCAGACGGGTTCGCACTGCCCGCAAATCACACAAGGCTGCAATAGTGCTTCCGCTTCTTGTCCCAGCTCGGTATCACGATAGATTTCTGCAAGCTCGATTTTCATTCTGGTTTATTTACTGGAAACAGGTCGGATGGCATTGAGCGGATCTACACGCATTAACAAACAGCTGTTAATCCGGAATATGAGCCAGGCGGATTTTGTTGTCCAAGATGATATTCCGATTGCGCCTATAGGATTGGATTATGCATTCATGATGGTCGTCTTGATGACGGTAAGAGGAAATGCGTGACATGCCAATTAGGCTGGCCGATCTGATAAGGAAATCCCCAAAAGGCTTGCAATCTTTGCGGGCTGAGCTAATTTGTACCAAATGGTACACAACAAGGAGAAATGAACATGTCTGAACGTCCGCCCTTTCCACCATTTACCAAAGAAACAGCGATCCAGAAAGTCCGCATGGCCGAGAACGCCTGGAATACGCACGACCCGGAAAAAGTATCTCTTGCCTATACGGAAGATAGCCAGTGGCGCAATCGCGGAGAATTCCTTCAGGGGCGCAATGCCATTGTGGAATTTCTGAAACGCAAATGGGTGCGTGAGCTTGATTACCGTCTGATCAAGGAACTCTGGTGCTTTACTGATAACCGCATCGCTGTCCGCTTCAAGTATGAGTGGCACGATGATTCCGGCAATTGGTGCCGCTCGCATGGCAACGAACTGTGGGAATTCGATGAGCGTGGTCTGATGCGCCGTCGCGAGGCCAGTATCAACGATGTTCCGATTCAGGCATCCGATCGCAAGTTTTTATGGAAGCAGGGACCGCGTCCGGAGGAACATCCAGGGCTTACTGAAATGGGGCTTTTCTAGTGCCTTGCGCGTATGGTTACTGAACGCAGCGATGTAACACAAATTCTGGCGGAGATTTTTCGTGAGCATGGTTACGCGGGGGCGAGCTTGTCGGAAATCACGAACAGGACTGGCTTGGGCAAAGGCAGCCTGTATCACCTTTTCCCCGATGGGAAGGAAGGTATGGCCAGAGCGGTGCTATTCGAAGTGGCCGACTGGTTCGAGGAAAATGTTTTCATGCCGATGCGAGCCCCCGATAACCCTGACGGGGGTATTGACCACATGTTCACGGAAGTCCTTCGTTTCTTCGATACGGGCAGACGGACCTGTCTGATGGGCGCTTTTGCCCTTGATGACGCGCGCGATCGATTCCCTTCGGAAATACAGGCCTACTTTCTTGACTGGACAAGAATGCTCGCCACCGCGCTGAGGCGAAGTGGATTTGAGAAAAATGCCGCGCGCGAGGCAGCCGAAGAGGTAGTCGCGGGAATTCAGGGGGCGCTGGTTTTGGCAAGATCACTGGGTGATCCGGCTATTTTCGTGCGGGCGATCAAGCGATTGCGCAAACGGACCGGGCTCGATCAACAGGTTTGAGTCACCCCTGCCTGGGTAGCGGCCTCGGTTACGCAGTTTTCGTGGTGTTTGGTTCCAGGCTTGCATCCCAATAATTGGCAGGCCTGCCAGACAATTCAGCCGGGTTTTCTGTGGCGCATGTGCCCGGGAATTTGCACTTGTCCAGTGCGCATATGTCAGTCATCGGGCAAGGCCTGAATCTGTGCCGGGGCTGCATTCGGCATACGACAGCGGACCAGTCCGCCGCGAGTTCGCCAAAAGCCTGACAGGCAGGGCTTTTGTAGGCTTCCTTGCGACAGATCAGCGAAATCGTGTGATGGGGCAGCTCGGGTAACAGGGTAACCGAATGAAGCCCTTGCTGCGAGCAGGAAATGGAATCGGGAAGAATGGTGGCGAGACGGCCGAGACGGACGACTTCGATGATGACGCTGAGGGAAGTGACCTCCATCGCGATGCGCGGCGTAATGCCATGCTCAAGGCAATACAAATCAAAATGCCGCCGCAGCGCATAGTCTGAATTGAACAGCACCAGTGGTTCCTGCTCAAGCGCATGGCCGTTTAGCGGTCCAGCCTGCCCGGCTCTGGGGTGCCCTTCGCCAACGGCAAGATTGAGAGTCTCGACAAACAGGATATGGTTGTCGATGGCTTCGGACTGATCCCCGATTCCGGTTGAGCTGCCAAAGGCAATACCAAGGTCAACGCGATCTTCCGCCAGGGCGGCCTCAATGTCGCTCTGGGGCATTTCAAGAGTGCTCAGGGTAATGCCCGGATAGCGGGCGTTGAACTGGTCGAGCAATGTGGTGGCCAGATAATCGGTAATAGGTGTCATGCCCAGCCGGAGCGAGCCTCGAGTCAGATCCTGCAGTTCGTGGATAGCCCGCTTGCCGGCATCCAGTTCACCCAGGGCCCGACGGGCGTGTTGCAGATAGACCTCACCGGCGGCGGTTAGGCGAACGGTGCGCCCCGACCGGTCCAGCAGTTGCACTTCGAGCAGGTCTTCCAGTTGCTTGATTTGCTGGGAAAGAGTCGGTTGAGAGACATACAGCACTTCCGCTGCGCGGGTAAAGCTGTGATGCTCGGCCACGGCGGCCAGATAGCGAATCGAACGTGGAAACATGAGATTTCGATCCATAGCCATCTCCTATTGAACTTATCAGAATTTAGTCTTGGAAAAATATAGTCTCATGCTACATAGTTAAGTTCAATCGTGAAAGGCAGTGGCATTCACGTATTTTGGCGATTGATCGATGATTTCAGAGCCAAAGCCGCCTTGGGCTGAAACGGGCCAGATGGAAGCTTGCATATTCTGAAATGTTTATATATCAAAGGAGAGGTACATGCACATCGAACCGGGAATTGTTGATGGAGCCAAAATGGCGCTGGGTTATGTTTCGGGTGCTGCCGTGGCGGCATACAGCCTGAAACTGGCATGGGATTCGGTCAAAAAGGATGGCGCAATCGCCCTCGGCATTCGCAGTCTGATTACCACGGTTCTCGTGTTCTGCTTTTTCCAGGTATTGCCGCACTACCCGGTGGGAGTTTCCGAGGTGCACTTTATTCTTGGGGCTACCCTGTTCCTGATGTTTGGTGCCGCGCCGGCCGCAATTGGTCTGGCGTTGGGGCTGTTGGCTCAGGGTTTGTTTTTCGCGCCCGCCGACCTGCCGCAGTACGGAATCAATACGACGACGCTGCTTGTTCCTTTAATGGTTGTCAGTGCGCTGGCGCAGCGAATCATTCCCGCGAATACCGCTTACAAGGACGTCAGTTACAAGCAATGTCTGGCGTTATCGACGGCCTATCAGGGCGGAGTCATAGCCTGGGTCGCGTTCTGGGCATTTTACGGGCAGGGGTTTGGCGCCGAGAATCTGGTCAGTGTCGGTTCGTTCAGTGTTGCTTATCTGGCAGTCATCATCATTGAACCCATTCTGGATGTGGCGATTCTTGCCGTTGCCAAATCGTTGTATCAGCTTAAAGACAGCATGGTATTCCATCAGCGTCTCTACAGGGGCGCTGCCTGATTGAAGAGTGGAACCTCCGGTGCCAGAACTGGAGGTTATACGCGCCGGAACGATTTCTTCACAGAATATCGAACCGGCGTTTTTTTTGCCATGAATTACATAACGCTGGAGTGAAACAATGAACAAAATGGAGATGAAAGAGGCCATTCTTCAGGCCAAGCTCGCAAAAGGCAAAAAATGGAGCGATATCGCCAAGGCTGTGGGATTGTCCGCCGAATTTACCTGCTCGGCCTGCATGGGAATGAACCACCTGGAGAAAAAACAGGCGGATGCGGTGGCCAAGTTGCTGGGCCTGGGAAAGGAAGTGTCGGCGGCGCTTCAGCAGTTTCCGCTTAAAACCTGGAATCAGGTCATTCCCACCGACCCCGTGATTTACCGCTGGTACGAAATCGTCGGCGTCTATGGCGAAACCATCAAGGAGTTGATCAACGAAAAATTTGGTGACGGCATCATGAGCGCAATTGATTTCTCGATGAATATCGAAAAGCAGGAAGACCCCAAGGGCGATCGTGTCGTGGTGACGCTGAATGGCAAGTTCCTGCCTTACAAATCCTGGTAATGGCAAGCGGGTCGCTGCGCGGTATTGGCAATTGCAACCGGCTTCCCTGCTGACCGGCTACGGTCGGTCGGGCTGATACATCAAGCATGGCGGCACGCGACCCGCACCGTTACATCAACGAGCTTGATGAAGCCGCGCTGCAACGGCTTGTTGTCAGGCTCGAAAGCAGGGCAATGGACGCAGTCTTCGCGGCGTTGCTGGACAAGTATGTTGCCCGGCTGAAGTTGCGATCGTCTGCCCGGTTGCTGGAAGTTGGCTGCGGCACGGGCGCCAATTTGCGCAAACTGGCGCGTTGCGGAGATTTCAAGGGTGAATCCGTTGGCGTTGATCAATGCCAGACCATTATTGATGCTGCATGGTCCTTTGCTCAGACAGAAGGAGTCGGCGACAGGATCATGTTCCAGGTGGGCGATGCCCATCATCTGGATTTCCCCTCCGGAACATTCGATGCAGTGATCGCGCATACGCTGATCAGCCATGCCGCTGACCCGGCATTGGTGATTAAGGAAATGGCGCGTGTAGTCCGACCTGGGGGGATGGTGGTCGTGTTTGACGGCGATTACTCATCCCTGACATTTGGCTACCCGGATCACGACTTTGGCAGTCGGATGGATGCGGCGCTGGCGAACGCAACCTTCAACAATCCGAGAATCATGCGGGATTTGCCACGACTACTGTCCGACTATGGACTGGAACTGGTGGCTGCATGGGGCGACGCGTTGACAGAAATCGGAAACGGAAGCTATTTCAAATCGTTTGCCGAAACCTATGTCCCTTACGTAATCAAGGCCAGCCTGCTGCCGCAGTCTGAAGTGGAAAACTGGATGAACGATCAGCAAAAGGCGATGGAAGACGGCAAGTTTTTCGCTTGCTGCAATTACTACACGTACATGGTTCGCCGCCAATGACGTATTTCAGCGCTGATTCTAATTGCCAGGTTTTGCCGGCTCCCGGTTGCGCCGATATTTTTCGTGCTTGCCGAGCGGGCGTCATTCGTTTGACTTGGGAATCAAGGCTGATTTTCATCCGTGCGACGTACTCGGGAGTCTTAGGGATGGCGACAGCTTATCTATAGCCTTCGCCTATGGGGTTCATCATTATTTAGTCTTGGAAATCCATCAAGGCTTGATCCATAGTTGTGTACATCAATGACGCGCGCCGTTTTGTCGAGCGGTTTGACTGATGTGTAGTACAAGACAAAGTTGGGTCAGGTCGTTGGATTTGGTGTCAACAGAATCGAGGTCGGCAGTTCGAGTATGTTGATTAACGTTTCGGGCAAACCGACTTGTCCGTAACACAGAGATAAGGAGTCTAAAACAATGTCATCGTCCACCAGAGAAGAGGTACTTCGACATCTTCAGACGACCCCGCTTTTGCAGCCTGCGCTGCACAAGCAGACCCACGCGCCCGCGCCAACCGAGATCGACCACACCCTTTACCGGGCCTATACGCGTACCCCGCACGACGTCGGCGGCGAACCGGATACACCAATCGTGTATCACGAGAAGGAAGAAGAGGTCTGGGAACTGAATACCTTCGCGACTTGCGAATGCTTGGCCTGGCGTGGCGTGTGGACGGCGGAAGAGCGCCGCCGCAAGCAGAACGTCGACGTCGGTCAAACCGTATATCTCGGCATGCCCTACTACGGACGCTGGCTGATGACGGCCGCCCGCATCCTGGTCGACAAGCAGTACTGCACGCTTACCGAACTGCACAACAAGATTGTCGAGCTGAAGGAGCGTGTTGCATCCGGCAAGGGCCTGGGCGAATACATGCCCCCCAAGAACAAGTAATCCAGAGAGGTGACAGCGCTATGAGCAACAAGCCACATTACGACAGAACCCACCACGCAAAGATGGCCACGGGCATTGGCGATCCACAGTGTTTCAAGGGTATGGCTGGCAAGGCAAAGTTCAAGGAGGGCGACCGCGTTCGCATCAAGGATTTGCCTGACCTTTTCTATACCCGCACCATGACCTACACCCGTGGCGCAGTGGGTACGATTGTCAGGCTGGTTTACGAGAGCCCCGCCGCGGAAGATGAAGCCTTTGGCAACGAGGAGCACGTGGAGTGGTTCTACAGCATTGTGTTTCCTTCAAAGGAGCTTTGGCCCGAATACAGCGACACGTTCTCTAACGACACTGTTGAGACCGAAATCCCGGAACGCTATCTCGAGAAAGCGTAACCGGACTCACAGATATTATTGACAAGAGGAAATACAGATGTCAGCAGATCACGATCACGATCACGACCACGGTCACAGCCACGACCATAAACCTGCTCCCATGGTGGAGGAAGTCAGCGATTTCGAAATTCTCGAAATGGCTGTGCGTGAACTGGCCATCGAAAAGGGCTTGTTCTCCGCTGAGGATCACCGCGTCTGGAAGGAATATGTTCACACCCTTGGCCCGTTGCCGGCTGCACGCCTGGTTGCCAAGGCCTGGCTGGATCCCGAGTATAAAAAACTCTGTATTGAGGATGGCGTCGAGGCCAGCAAGGCTGTAGGCGTCAACTGGGTGACCAGCCCGCCAACCCAGTTTGGTACTCCCAGCGACTACTGCAATCTGCGCGTACTCGCCGATACACCAACATTGAAGCACGTGGTGGTGTGCACATTGTGCTCGTGTTATCCACGTCCGATTCTGGGGCAGTCACCCGAGTGGTACCGTACCCCGAACTATCGCCGCCGTCTGGTACGCTGGCCGCGTCAGGTGCTCGCCGAGTTTGGCCTGCAGCTGCCGCCGGAAGTCCAGATTCGCGTGGCTGATTCCAACCAGAAGACCCGCTACATAGTGATGCCGGTGCGTCCTGAAGGTACGGAAGGCTGGACTGAAGACCAGCTGGCTGCGATCGTGACTCGTGACTGCCTGATCGGTGTTGCGGTGCCCAAGCCCGGCATTACGGCGAATGCCAAACGTCCGGTGCTAAAGGCGAATCGCCCGGTGCACCACGACCATTGACCTGCACAAGTTTTTAGGAGTAAACGCCATGGCTATTGCTGAAAACGGCAATCAGGATTTCAAGAGCTGGCAAGGGACGGATACGACACCCATCGCCGTGCTTGAAGAAGTTCGTATCAAGGGACGGGTCTGGGACGAGCTTGCAGAGCAGTACGGCGTTACCAATCCCGATCCACCCTGGAAAATTGACCTGGAGGCGACATGTGACATGCTTGCTGCTGATTCCTGTGTCAAGCCTTACGATCAGGTCGAGCCTGGCTCATGTGTCCTGCCGTCGCTCGAGCGCCGTGCGGAGGAGGATGACCTTTCCGAAACGATATACATGGATGTGCCTTTCCCCGAAAGGCAATTGCTGGCGCTGGCGCACTCGATGCTCAAACGGGGCCTGTTCAGCGAGGAAGAACTGGCGCGGCAGATGCGGAAGGTAAGCGAAAAGCTGAAAAGCGTTTGAATGGCGGCTGTGTCGGGCGCTACGGTACGGCTGTTCAGCAAGGTAAGTAACAAGGGCAGATCAAGCGAAGAACAGCATCCACCGTACTGAATTGGAACTGCCGCACACGGCTGCGCCGGGCGGGTGGTTTGAGAGGAACAGACAGATGTCTATACGTGGCACCGAAATCAGGATCGAAGGGCTTTCGCAGCGATATCCTACGCGCAAGGTTCCGACCTTCAACCGCGTCGACCTGGTGTCGCCCCCTGGCGAGGCGCTGGCGATCATCGGCCGTTCCGGCTGCGGCAAATCCACGCTTCTGCACATTCTGGCCGGTCTCACCAAAGGCACGGAAGGCCGTGTGTTGCTGAACGGCACAGAGGTCACCGGGCCGTCGCCCCGCTGGGTCATGATGTTCCAGGCGCCACATCTCTACCCCTGGATGAGCGTCACCCAGAACGTGGGTGTTGGTCTCACCTTCGCCCGCTGGGGCAAAAAGGAAATTGAAGAACGCGTCACGGAAGCCATCAATCTCGTCGAGTTACAGGAATTCGCACAGGCAAACGTGCAGGATCTATCCGGAGGCCAGCAGCAGCGCGTGGCACTTGCGCGATCACTGGTCATGGAGCCCGAGATGTTGCTGCTTGACGAGCCGTTCTCGGCGCTTGATGCCTTCACCCGCGCTGCCTTGCAGAAGGATGTGCGCGCGATTTCCAAGCGTCTGGGATTCAATATCGTGATTGTTACTCACGATATCGACGAGGCCGTCATCATGGCCGACCGCGCGGTGATCATGGCCGGCTCACCGGGTGACATCGTCCACGAACTGGATGTCGATCTTCCCGATCCCCGTGAGAGGACCGACCCCGAAGTACAGCGCTTGCGTGCACGGCTGATGGCGACCTTCCAGGAAGCGGCCAATTACAAGAAGCCGGAAGTCGCGCTTGCGGGTGCGGGCCGCTGAGCAATATTAACAGGATTGCCCCGAGCCTTGTTACCAGGACCGGGCAAATGCAGGCTGGGCATCCGGCCGGATAACCCTAGGAGACCGAAATGAAAAAGCATTTAGACGGAGAAAACGACCAGCCCCGCGCACTGGTGCATGTGGATGGATGTTCCTGCGGCACTTGCGGCAAGAATAGTCTGATCGACCCGCGCCTGCAGCGTATGAAGCCCGGCAATCCCGATATTGCCGATGGCATGGAGGATCCCAGTCTCAAGCTGGATTTCGATCCGCTATTCAGTTCCGTGCTCGGAACGGGCGTAAGTAGACGAGACCTGCTGAAAATGGCCGGCCTTGCCGCATTGGGCGGGCTTGGCGGGATGATGTCCTCGCAATCGGCGCATGCGGCACCGCAGAAGAAATTCACCAAACCATTCGATCCGGTACTCAAGATCGGTTACATCCCAATTACCGACTCGGCGGCCCTGCTGGTCGCGCATGAAATGGGTTTCTTCAAGAAGGAAGGCATTGATTCCGAACCGCCGACACTGATTCGCGGCTGGTCGCCGCTGGTGGAAGCATTCTCGGCGCAACGCTTCAACCTCACACACATGTTGATTCCGATTCCGATCTACATGCGCTACAACAACAAGTTCCCGGTGAAGATCACGGCGTGGAACCACACCAATGGCTCCGGCATCATCGTCAGCAAGAAGAGCGGCATCAATTCGCCCAAGGAACTGGGCGGCAAGCAGTTTGCCGTTCCATACTGGTACTCGATCCACAACATCATCTCGCAGAAGATCATGCGAGATGCCGGCCTGACGCCCGTGATCCGTCCCCAGGACGCGAAGCTGGCGCCCAATGAAGTCAATCTGCTGGTGCTGAATCCGCCGGACATGCCGCCTGCGCTGGCTGCCGGACAAATCGATGGGTATGCCGTGGCTGAGCCGTTCAACGCGCTGGGTGAACTCAAGGCAGGCGGAAAAATGCTGCGTTTCACCGGCGATGTCTGGAAAGGACATCCCTGCTGCGTGGTGGTCATGCACGAAGACGATGCCATGGATCCTGCTCGCGCGGCATGGGCGCAAGGCATCCACAATGCGATTGTCAAGGCGCAGTTGTATATGGGCGCCAACCGCAAGTCGGTTGCGCAGATGCTGTCCAAGGATGGCAAGAAGTACCTGCCCTTTGATGCAGAAGTCGTCGAGCGGGCAATGATGTTCTACAGCCCCGCGGACTATGCGGACCCACCCGCGATCAAGCACGAGGATTGGGATCAGAGCCGGATCAACTTCCAGGGCTGGCCATTCCCCAGTGCCACCAAGCAGGTCGTTACCGAGTTGAAGACCACGCTGGTCGGCGGCGAAATCGACTTCGTCAAGAAACTCACGCCGGATTTCGTGGCCAAGGATCTGGTCCAGTACACCTACATCAAGAAGGCGCTTGATGCCAATCCCAAGTGGAGATGGGATCTCAGCGTGCCGCAAAAAGGCAATCCGTTCGAGCGCAAGGAAGAGATTGTGCTATGACGGCTACCGTCGTACCCGCCGATCACGGCGGGTCGTCCGGCCTGATGGCCCGTCCGGGGGTCAGGCGGTTCGTTTGGGGGCTGGCCGGCATCGCGATTATGGCGCTTATCTGGTTGATCGCAGGCTATCTGCTTGCGATCAACCCTACCACCAAGACCTTTACCACTTTCGGACTGATCCCGACGATGGAAGCCTTCCCGGAATTATGGGGAGCGGGAAAGATACAGTCAGCAGCGATCGCCAGCGGTTATCGATTGGGTGCTGGTCTGGGCCTGGCAATCGCCATTGGCGTGCCAGTGGGGGTGTTGATGGGCCGCATCAAATGGTTCAGGGATTTCAGCAACTCACCTTTCCAGTTCCTGCGCATGATCAGTCCGCTTGCCTGGACACCGCTGGCTGTTCTGGTATTCGCGACATGGGACGGATCGATCGTTTTCCTGATTGCAATCGCTTCGGTGTGGCCGGTAATGTTTGCCACCGCCGCGGGTCTCGCCAAGGTCGATCCGAACTGGTTCAAGGTGGCGCGCAATCTGGGCGCCCATCCGGTGCAGATGCTGACCAGGATCATCATGCCCGCGATCGCCTTCGATATCTTCTCGGGTATCCGGCTGGCGCTGGGTGTGGCCTGGATTGTTCTGGTGCCAGCTGAATACCTGGGCGTGACATCCGGATTGGGGTATGCAATCGAGGACGCACGGGAAACGCTTTCCTACAATCATCTGACGGCACTGGTTCTCACCATCGGCATTATCGGATATGTGCTCGACAGTAGCCTGGTAATGCTTATCAAGCGTTTCAGCTGGCATCGAGGAGGAGCGTGATGGTGCACCCGATCATCCTGACCAATCGGCATGGCGTACTACGGTATCCAATGGAGTTGATCGTGGACCTGCTGCGAGTGGAGGCAAACAACTGATGGGCAACGGTGTCGCAACTGCGGATCAGGTGATTAGTGCCGGCATCAGTGGCAACTGTCTTTCGCGTTTTGCCAAAAGCACGGCACACAGAACAGTGCATTTCATCGGTGGCCTGGCTGTCCTCTTTGCACTGTGGTGGATTGGCATTCATTTCATCACACAGAATCCCGATCTGTCGCAGTTCAAGGATTTTTCTCCCAAGGCAGCAGTGGAAGCCCTGCCAGAGCTCTGGGAAGACGGAACCATTCCAGAAGCACTGAAGACCAGCGGCTACCGCCTGGGCATGGGCTTGCTGCTTGCCATCGTCATAGGTGTGCCGATCGGCATCATGATGGGGCGCAGCAGATGGTTCCAGCAATTGACCGATGTGCCTTTTCAGCTCCTGCGCATGATCAGCCCGCTGTCCTGGGAACCGATCGCGGTGGTGGTGTTTGCTGGATGGGAAGAGGCGATTGTTTTCCTGATTACGGTCGCGGCGGTCTGGCCGATTGCATTCTCGACTGCGGCAGGTCTTGCCAAGGTTGATCCAAACTGGTTCAAGGTGGCGCGCAACCTCGGCGCCAAACCCTGGCACATGGTGTCCAAGATCATCATTCCTGCCATCACATTTGACATCATGACAGGTGTCCGTCTGGCGCTGGGGGTGGCCTGGATCGTCATTATTCCGGCGGAGTTCCTGGGGGTGACCTCGGGTTTCGGTTATGCCATCCAGGATTCACGCGAGAGCCTGGAATACTCGAACCTGATGGCGCTGGTACTGGTAATTGGGGCGGTCGGTTACGTACTTGATACGGCATGCGTGCTGCTGATCAATCGCTTCAGCTGGCATCGTGGAGACAAGTGAAGACATTTCATGCAGGTGATATTGGGTCACTGGGAGCGAAAAATGGCTGAAAACACTCGGTTTACCGCAGAGCAGGTTATCGCCGTACTGAAAGAAACGGATGCGGAGCGTTATGAAAGTCAGAAAAAACTCTCTGACGCGCAGCGTCTGGTGATGCTTGAGGAAGAAAACCTGCGTCTCAGGCTGATTGTTGCCGATTTGACTCTCCGCAACGAGGCGCTGAAAAACCTGGCGTCAAAGAAATGGTAACGGCTGCAACCCGCAGGTCGGAGACGATGGCAGTTTTGGACGCGGAACGCGGAGCCGTACAAATAATCTGCGCGGTCGCGACAAATAGCACGATCCTGAGAGCGAGGTAAGTCAGATGTCCCAGAAGATCAATATCGTGTGCGTGTCGGGGACGCGGGAGAAGCTCCAGATGGCCGCGATGTTCGCCTCGGTCGCAGCCGCAACCGGCGAGGAGGTGATGGTTTTCTTGTCCATGAACGCATTGCCTTATTTCGTAAGGGGCCGCAATGAGACCGCGCCTGCAGAAGGTGAACTAGGTGTGCTGCTGGGCCAAGAGGGCGTTCCGCCTTTCAAGCAACTATTCCAGCAGGCGGTTGAACTCGGTGATGCCAAACTGCTGCCATGCTCGATGGCAATGGATCTGATGAAGATTACTAAAGATGACCTGGATGGCGAAGTGGGCCCCCCCACGGGCCTGACTCGATTCCTGAGTGATGCAGAGGGCGGACAGCTTTTAACTTTTTGAAGAATGGCTGCGAACTGGTGGCCAACAGGAGAACGGAATCATGAGTGAAGTCAAGGTTGTCGATGCCAGGAATACGTTCTGTCCGGGCCCGCTGATGGAGTTGATATCCAACATGAAAATGGCGAGCGTGGGCGACACAATCGAATTGCTTTCGACCGATGAGGGGTCGGGTGCCGACGTGCCGGAATGGGTGAACAAGGTGGGCCATGAAATTATCAGCAATGAAAAAATTGAGGGTGTTTGGCATATCAAGGTTCGCAAGGCGAAATAGGCCAACATGGATTTTCCCGGCCAGACAGGACACCTGAACATGAATAGGAGAAGGACATGAGAATTTTGATCGTCGGTGGCGGAACCGGCGGCACCGTTTTGGCCAATAACCTTGCCCGGCGCCTTGCCGTGGAAATACGTTCGCACAAGGTGCGGCTGACCATGCTCACGGCGTCCGATAAACATCTATACCAGCCTGGCTTGTTGTACGTGGCTTTTGGCCAGATGACTCCCGACCAGTTGTATCGAGATCAGGCTGGCTTGCTTGAGTCCAGTGTGGAGTTTCATGTTGATCCGGTCGTCAAGTTTCAGCTCGACCAGAAACAGGTGGTGACGAAGAGCGGAAAAACCTACGAATACGACATCCTGATCATTGCCACAGGATCGCGTATTGTTCCCGATGAAGTTCCGGGTTTGAAGGAAGGCTCGGAGAATTTCTACACAGTGGAAGGTGCTGTTCGACTTCGCAAGCGCTTGATGGAATTCGAGGGTGGCACCATCGCCATGGTGGTGTCACTGCCGCACAAGTGTCCTGTGGCCCCGGTGGAAGCCATGTTCATGCTGCACGACTTTTTCAAGGCGCGTGGCATTCGCGACAAGGTGCGCTTGCGTTACCACTACCCGGTCAACAAGGTACATGCTACGGCGAACGTTGCCGTCTGGGCCAAGCCGGAATTCGACAAGGCTGGCATTGAATACGAAACCCTGTTCAATCTCAAGGAAGTCGATCCGGAGAAACAGATTGTTTACAGCGAGGAAGGTACCGAGTGCAAATACGATCTGTTGATTGCAATTCCACCTCACCGCGGCATGGAAGAAATTGAAAATAACAAGATGGGCCAGGCGGGTTGGATTCCGACTCATCGCCACAAGCTGACCATGGATGGATATGACAATGTCTACGTGATTGGCGATGCCACCAATATCCCGGTCAGCAAAACCGGTTCGGCGGCGCATTTCGAGGCGGAAGTGGTAGCAGAGAACATCGAATCGCAGATCAAGACCGGCAGCACCGTGCGGGAATACGATGGCAAGGTTTACTGTTTCATCGAAGGCGGGTTCGATCGCGCCACCTACAATGCCTTCGACTATGTCAACCTGCCGGTATTGAAGCCTCCATCAAAGTCGATCCACTGGTTCAAGATGGCATACAACAGAATGTACTGGACTACAGTGCGCGGGTTGCTATAGGGAGAAACGAACATGACGGAAAACGCAACTGTCCAGAACACGCCTCAGATTCCGGCAGCCCTGGATGAAGCATCCATCGCCAATCTGGTAGAAATGCTCAACCTGCTGGCATCGGCCAAGGATGCACTGTCGGACGATATCATCATCCGGCTGGCAGGTGCCGTCAGCGAAGGGCTCGCATTGATGGACAGGCTCACTCGCAATGAGGGACTGATTTATCTGTTGCAGGAACTCGATCGGCCGGAGAACCAGAAATTTCTGGTTTCCATGGCCAATGCCTTTACCGAAGCGAGCAAGGAGCTCTCCGCCACCCCGCAAGCAAAGGGCGGTATGGTCTGCGCCTTGCGTCTAGTGAAGGAGCCTGGCGTACTGGAAGGATTAAGGCTGGTATCTATGATCGGCGCACGCCTGAGCAAGAGCATGCGCGAAATGCACCGGCACGGCGTTTAGCATCCGGCAAGAAGCTACTTTCGCTTGAAAGCGGGGTCGCCCGCTATCCAGTCCTTGCGATGCGTGACATCGACAGCCGGTAAATGACCGGCATCACAAAAAGTGTCAACAGGGTGGCGACGGTCAGCCCCCACACCAGGCTGGCGGCCATCGGTCCCCAGATCAGCGATTTCCCCCCGAGTCCGACTGCCAGGGAAAACAGACCGCCGATGGTGGTGGTCGTGGTGATCAGGATGGGAATGACGCGTCGCCGCGCGGCATAGATCGAGGCGTGCAATAACCCCATGCCGGACTTCAGGCGTTCATTGGCGGCGTCTATCAGCACAATGGCGGAGTTGACTGCGATGCCAGTCAAGGCAATGATGCCGTACAGGGTGTAAAGCGACAGCGGATTGCCGGTAATGAGCAGGCCGAAAGCCACGCCGGTAAAAGCCATGGGCACGGTGACTAGAATCATCAACGGTTGCCAGTAGCTTCGGAATTGCGCCGCCAGGATCAGGTAAATCAGCCCCACGCCCAATCCAAACAGGCCGGGCATGGCGTTGAGGCTTTCTTCCACGTCTTCCAGTTCGCCGGAAAAATCGATGCTGACCCCCGGGAAGCGCGGTGCGACTTTGTTCCATTCGTCCTGAATTTTGCTTGCGGCAGTTCGTGAGTCCGGAGCATCAGGATTCTTGCGATCAAGGTCGGCTTCAATCGTAATGGCGCGACGCAGGTTATAACGCTTGATGACACCCTGGCTGGCGCCGGTTTCCATTTCAGTCATTGCGCCCAATGTTGTTGTGCCACCATCAAGCAACGGGATGGCGTCATCCAGCAATTGTGCGATGTCATCCAGCGGCGCGCGCGCGGCCTTCACGCGCACTTCAACCTTGTCTCCGCCATCACGCATTTCCGCGACAATTTCGCCATCGGTATGCAGCCGCACCAGGCGTGAAACCAGCGCCGGATCGAGTCCGGCATTACGAACGGCATCGGCATCAAGCCGCAACACCAGTTGCTGGCGTCCTGGAACTTCGTCGTCGGCAATATCCTTGGCGCCGGGAATCGATTGCACAATCCGCTTGAGCGTGTCCGCCGCGGCGCGCAGCTCGCGGTAATCGTCTCCGCGCGCGCGAACCTTGATCGGTTTGGAAGCAGGCGGACCGCCGGAGACCTGCAGGAACGTGATCTTCGCGCGGCCCGATAATGCTTCGATATCTTTACGCATGGCTTCGACAATTTCATCCGTGGCGCGCATGTCATCCGATCGTGGATTGAGCGAAACAGTCAGCTGCCCATACGAGGGGCCATAAAGCGGCTCGGTATCGGTGAATTTCTGTCCGGCGGCAGCGGCAATGCCGCGAGCTTCACCGGCACGCAGGTGTTTCTTCACTTCGGCCTCCACCCGCTGTACTTCGCGCAGGGTTGCGTCTATGGTCGAGGAAGGTGGCATGTCTACATTGACATAAAAAATCCGCAAGGGGTCGAAGGCAAAAAACTGAATCTTTATCAGGCCCGCGCTTACCGCGCCAACAGCTAGCGCCAGCATTACCAGTAATACAGCAAGCGCGCGCATGGGGTAACGCATGAAACGAATCAGAAGCCGCGCGTACTTCAGGCGAACCCAGTGGGTAAAGTGTTCACGCCTGCGCTGAAAACGCGTAGGTTTGGTGAAATCAAGCTTGAGCGCAGACACATGCGCGGGCAGCATCCAGTAAGCCTCGATGAGCGAAATGACCAGCGCGAGCGAGACGACGGCGGGAATGACGAACATGAACTTGCCAACTATTCCCGGAAGCAGCATCAATGGCAGAAAGGCAGCCAGCGTGGTCAGCACCGATGAAAAAACCGGCATACCCACTTCACGGATGGAATCCAGCGCAGCCTGCACGACTTGCTGGCCCCGCATCAGCCGGTAGTAAATGGCTTCGACAATGACGACCGCGTCATCCACCAGCATGCCCAGAACAATGACGATGCCAAGCAGGACGGAAATGTTCAGGGTGAAGCCCATCACGGACAGTGCCCAGAAGGTGCCCGCCAGAGAAAACGGAATGCCAATGCCGACGAGCAATGCTATACGGCTGCCCAGGAATATCCAGGAAATCAGCAGCACCAACAAAAGACCGTAAAGCGCGTTGGATTGCATGGTACTGATAGCCTGGCGAGTGGGGATGGTCTGATCGTCCAGCAGCGAGATGGCCAGGCCTGAGCCGGACAGGGTTCTGTTCTTTTCCGAGAGATAGGCATTGATGCGCTCGACCAGTTCCAGCGTGTTGGCGCGCGTGCGCTTGTTGACGGCCAGCAGCACGGCGGGTTGCCCATCTTTGGAAATAAGCTGCGAGGGCTTTTCCCGCGCGCGATTGACTTCGGCCACGCTTGTGAGCGGTGTGCGATTCTGCGGCTGGGCGGCGGGTATGACCTGAATGCGCGCCAGCTGGTCGGGGTCTGAGGATTGCCCGATGACACGGACCAGCCATTCCTGGTCGCCAACCCGAACCTGTCCGGCAAAAATATCGCGGAACCAGCGCGACACGGAATCGGCGATATCGGCGCCAGACAGTCCGCGCGCGGCTGCCTCGTGCGGCAGAAAACGGATTTCAAGCTCGGGATCGTGCAGTCCGGAGGTGAACACGCTGTCGACGCCTTTGGTCCGCTCCATATCCTCTTTTACCTGACGCGCCAATGCGCGCAGCCGCTCATCGTTGGCGGGCGAGGTGACCATGACCATGGCTGAGGGGAAACCATTGGCAGTGGTAATCTCGTAGATGACAGGATCGGCGGCCTCAGTCGGCAACTCCGTGTTGGCCTTGTTTTGCACCTCACGCCGTAGATCATTGATGCGCTTGTCGAAAGTGCGGTTATCCAGGTCCTGAAAGCGCACCAGAATGGCAGAGGTGTTTTCACGGCTGTTGCTGGAAATAAAACGCACATCAGCAACACGGGCAAGCGCATCTTCCAGTGGGCGGGTAACCCGTTTTTCCACATCTTCCGCCGATGCGCCAGGCAGGACCGTAGTGATGTTGACCCAGTTGAAATTGACTTCCGGATCTTGCTCACGGGGCATGGTCAGATAAGCCATCAAGCCCATGACGATCACCACCAGGAAGGTGATGTTGGCCAGAGGGTGGTTGCGGATCAACCCCTCGAAGATACGCATGATCTACATCGCCCTTTTGTCTGCCGTGGCCTGATCATTATCCGTAATAGTCTGTCCATCCTTGAGTGCAAAGCGTCCTTCAGAAATGATGCGCGTGTCTGGTGGCAATGCGATCAAGGCGGGTCTGCCTTCCTGGGCGTCCGGCAGGGAAAAGAATCTCGCCTTGGAGCCTTCAGCGAGAAACACGCCGAATTTTCCATCGCGTTGCAAGACGTAGTCTGCCGGTAGATAGGTTTCCTTGGCGCGCCACTTGATGCGGCCGCTTGCACCGGGTTGCGGCTTGTCCTTGATGAATGTCAATCTGGCCTCGCGCGTGCGCGCGCTCGTGTCCTGCGCAGGAGAGATTCTCTTGAGCGAGAGCGGGAATGTGGTTTCCGGCGTTTCCAATGTGATGGCGTCAGCGCGTGACAGGCTGTCCGCGTCCTTCTGCTGCACATCGGCGGCAACCTCAAGACCGCTCATGTCCCATAGCGTCACGAGCGGCGTGCCCGGTGATGCCAGCTCACCCACGTTGGCCAGTTTCGATTCAACAACTGCATCGAATGGTGACACCATCACGCACTTGGCGACATTGCGCTGTGCGGCCTGTACCTGTGATTGGGACAGCTGGCGTTCTGCCCGGATTACATTGACTTCGGTGCGGCGCTGGTCGAGCGCGTCGCCGGAAATGAAATTCTTCGCGGCAAGATCCTCATTGCGCTTGAGTTGCTGCGCGGAAAGTTGAAGGCGTGCATCGGTGGTGGCGAGTTGGGCTTGGGCCTGTTGGAGTGCAATTCGCTCATCGCGGCAATCCAGCCGCGCCACGATTCTGCCTTTGGCTATGCGCTGGCCAGGTTCAACCGGCAGGGAGTCAACACGCGCGGAGATTTCCGCCGAAATCTTGCTGATGTTGCGCGAGGTGACTTGCGCCTGAGCGGATAATTCCGGATACAGCACAACGTCTTGAAGCGGGAATGTGGTCACGCGCACCGGCATTGGCGCCTGTGAGACTGGCTTGGCTGGGGAGGTCCCGTCGGCGGACTTTCCGCAGGCAATCAGAATCAGCGGTAAAACAAGGATGACGGGAGCGCGCATTTATTTTCCTTTCTTGTTGGGCGTGGCGTTTGCAAAGGGCTGTCCATCCCGGCTGATACCGCGCTCGAAAATCTCCAGGGCTTTCCCGGCATTTTCCATGGCGGGCTGCCAGTCCACCCACAAACTGTGAGCGCTGGAAAGCAGATGCAGGCAGGCGATTCCGTGAACCGTTGCCCAGCAAAGCTGGGCCAGTTGCTCAAGATCATCCAGTTCCGGGCGCACAAGGCTGTGATCCATGCAATCTGAAAGGGTGTGCTTGAGCAGGGCGTAGGCATCATGCGCGATGTTGCCTTTTGGAATGACACTGTCTTCCGGCGAAAGCGGTGCGCGCGGGGTGAGGAACATGAAGCGGAAGGAGCTGGGATGATCCAGCGCGAAGCGCACGTAGCCCAATCCAAGTGCGTGCAGGCGTTCGCCAGGGTGGGGGATTTTTGCAAGCCGGGAAAAATCCTGCGCCATCTGCAGAAAATCGTGATCGCACAATGACTGGATCAGCGCTTGCTTGTCCGGAAAATGCTGGTAGATCACCGTGGTGGAATAGCCGATGCGTTCTGCCACCGCGCGCAAGGTCACTGTTTCCTCGCCCGCCTCAACAAACAACTCCCTTGCGGCATCCAGAATGGCGGTCTGTTGCAATTCCTTGTCACGCAGTCGGCGTTGCTGGGTTGCGGATTCGGGAGTCATGGCGGCTTGATTTTGAAGCGTGACCAAAAATAACAATGTTATTTTTTATAACACTGTTATTAAGTGATTTCAATCCGGTTTTGTAAATTCTCCTACGTGGGAAAAGGCATAAAAAAGGGCGCTGCAAGAGCGCCCTTCTAACCACGTATATTTGGCTTACTTGTGTGCGGCTTCCTTGGCCTTGTCAGCCATTTCCTGCACTTTGCCAGCGCCAGCGGCTGCGGCATCGGCAGCACCCTGAGCTGCGCCAGCGGCTGCGCCGGCAGCGGCATCGGCTGCGCCTTGTACGGCAGTACCAGCAGCATCACCCGCAGCAGCGGCGGCATCACCCGCGGCATTGGCGGCGTCGGTTGCGGCCTGACCCGCGGCATCAGCAGCCTGGCCGGCAGCGTCAGCAGCGGTACCTGCTGCTTGCTGAGCCTGGTCGGCGGCAGTCGATGCAGCTTCTTCAGCTTTTTGGCATGCGGTCAGGGATAACGCGGCGATCATCGCCACGAGCAGTTTGTTCATGTTTCCTCCTGGAATAGTGTAGAAAAAAGCCGGTGTGGGCCGACTTCGCTATTTAAAGGGCAAACCCCATCCAATGCAAGTAGTTGGACGGCGTAACGGAATTTTTTACGGTTTTGCTGGGAGGCATCCCACGAAGGTATTCCTTCTCGCTGAAAAGCCTGGGCGCCTATGCATCTTCTGCTGGCGCTTGAATGGATAAGCCGCCCAATTAGGCGGCTTTGATTTGACTGAACTTAGTGAGTATTCCGTGGGTCCGGATGGGACGGGCCTTCCTTCAGTTCTTCAGCCAATATCTTCTTGGCAAGCTCGACTGCGTGCCTGTCCGCGGGGGATTCACTCCAGTGGAAGTCATGGCCCTCAATTTTCCACGCAGCCGCGACTTCATCGAGTGAAGATTTACCACCATTCCTGTGAGTCCTGATCATGATTCTCGCCTCCTTATTTGGATAGGTAAGTAAGCTTTATAGCCCCTCAAGCATGAATAACAACCGAGCTTGCAGTGTGGCCATTATTGTTTGTTGCTGCCAAACAGGGGTGCCAGATAGCGACCGGTATGGCTGGCCGGGTTGACGCCCACATCTTCCGGCCTGCCGGTGGCGATGATCTGACCGCCACCCGCACCGCCTTCGGGGCCAAGATCGATGACCCAGTCGGCGGTTTTGATGACGTCGAGATTGTGCTCGATCACGACAACGGTGTTCCCCTGATCGGTCAGCCGGTGCAGCACTTTCAGCAGCAGTTCGATGTCAGCGAAGTGCAGGCCGGTGGTCGGTTCGTCCAGGATGTAGAGCGTGCGGCCGGTATCGCGTTTGCTCAATTCCAGCGACAGCTTGACGCGCTGCGCTTCGCCGCCAGAGAGCGTAGTGGCGGACTGCCCGAGCTGGATGTATCCCAGGCCCACGTCAGTCAGCGTTTGCAGTTTCTTGGCGACGGCGGGCACGGCACTGAAGAATTCCAGCGCATCTTCAACCGTAAGATCGAGAATGTCGTGGATGGTCTTGCCCTTGTAATGGATTTCCAGCGTTTCGCGGTTGTAACGCTTTCCGTGGCACACATCGCAGGGCACGTAGATGTCTGGCAGGAAATGCATTTCCACCTTGATGACGCCATCGCCCTGGCAGGCTTCGCAGCGGCCGCCCTTGACGTTGAAGGAGAACCGTCCGGGTCCGTAACCTCGCGTGCGCGATTCGGGCACACCAGCGAAAAGCTCGCGGATGGGAGTGAATAGCCCTGTATACGTGGCGGGGTTTGAACGCGGCGTTCGGCCGATGGGCGACTGATCGACGTTGATGACCTTGTCAAAGAATTCCAGGCCGAGAATTTCTTCATGCGGGGCGGGCTCTTCGGTCGAGCCGTACAAATGTCTCGCCACGGCATGGTAGAGCGTGTCGTTGATCAGCGTAGATTTGCCCGAACCGGACACGCCGGTCACGCACACAAACAAGCCCAATGGCAGCGTGAGATCGACATTTTTCAGGTTGTTGCCAGTGGCGCCTCGCACGGTAAGCTGGCGTTGTGGATCGGCCTTGCGGCGTTTTTTCGGCACGGCGATCTGGCATTTGCCGGACAGATACTGTCCGGTCAGCGAGGCGATATTCATTTCGATTTCGGAGGGAATGCCCTCCGCCACGACCTGGCCGCCATGTACGCCCGCGCCGGGGCCCATATCCACTACATAGTCGGCCGTGCGGATTGCATCTTCATCGTGCTCTACCACCAGTACGGAGTTTCCGAGGTCGCGCAAATGCTTGAGCGTTTCCAATAGCCGATCGTTGTCGCGCTGGTGCAAGCCGATGGAAGGCTCGTCCAGAACATACATGACGCCGGTGAGCCCCGAGCCGATCTGTGATGCAAGACGGATGCGCTGCGATTCGCCACCGGACAGGGTGTCGGCGGAGCGGTCGAGCGACAGATAGTCCAGCCCGACATTGACCAGAAAGCCGAGTCGCGCGGTTATTTCCTTGAAAATTTTTTCCGCCACCTGGGCCTTGGCGCCTGTAAGTTGCAGGCCATTGAAGAATGTCAGGGTGTCTTTCAATGGCCAGTGGCTGACTTCAAACAGGGTCTTGTCGCCGACAAATACGTGCCTCGCTTCCTTTCTCAGGCGCGAGCCTTCGCACTCGGGGCAGGGCTGGGTGTTGAGATATTTTGCCAATTCCTCGCGCACCGCCATGGAGTCGGTTTCGCGATAGCGGCGTTCCATGTTGCGCACGATGCCTTCGAAAGCATGCTTGCGCGTTTGCCAGCCACCACGTTCGCCCAGGTGCTTGAAGGCGATGACTTCGCGCCCGGAACCATGCAGTACTACATCCTGAATACGCGCCGGCAAGTCTTCAAATGAGGTTTCAAGGTCAAAGCCGTAATGGAAGGCCAGGCTTTGCAGCATCTGGTAATAGAAATGGTTGCGTTTGTCCCAGCCCTTGATGGCGCCGGCAGCCAGCGACAGATGCGGAAAGGACACCACACGCGCTGGATCGAAGAAGGTGATGGCGCCAAGGCCGTCGCATTTGGGGCAGGCGCCCATGGGATTATTGAAGGAAAACAGGCGAGGTTCCAGTTCCGGCAGGGCGTAATCGCACACCGGGCAGGAAAACTTCGCGGAAAAAAGATGCTCCCTCCCGCTGTCCATTTCCACCGCCAGTGCCTTGCCATCTGCATGACGCAGCGCAGTTTCGAAGGATTCGGCCAGACGCTGCTTGATGTCGGGTCGGATTTTCAGGCGGTCGACGACGACTTCAATCGTGTGCTTCTTGTTTTTATCCAGCTTGGGCACGTCGCCCAGATCATGAACCTTGCCGTCAACCCGGACGCGAACAAAACCTTGCGCCTGTAACTCGACAAACAGTTCGAGGTTCTCGCCCTTGCGGCCGACAATTAGCGGCGCAAGGATCATCAGTTTGGTGTCTTCCGGCAGTGAAAGAACGTGATCCACCATTTGCGACACGGTCTGCGCTGCCAGCGGCAGGTCATGTTCCGGGCAGCGGGGGTCGCCGGCCCGGGCATACAGCAAACGCAGGTAGTCGTGGATTTCGGTGACGGTGCCGACGGTAGAGCGCGGATTGTGGCTGGTGGCTTTCTGCTCGATGGAGATGGCGGGAGACAGACCTTCGATCAGGTCGACATCGGGCTTTTCCATCATCTGCAAAAACTGCCGGGCATAGGCGGAAAGAGACTCGACGTAGCGGCGCTGGCCCTCGGCGTACAAGGTATCAAAGGCAAGTGAGGACTTACCAGAACCGGACAGCCCGGTGATGACCACGAGCTGATTCCGGGGAATATCGAGGTTGATGTTCTTGAGGTTGTGGGTGCGGGCGCCGCGTACGCGGATGTATTCCATTTTGAAATCAGTGCAGCTTGAGCAACCTGCTAATATACGTCATTTCGCGTCCTGGCCGCGCCCCTTAGTAATCATCTTGGAAATCCCGGATTCACTGACCCCGACCGAAAAGCGTGCCAGCATCGGCTTGGCGTCGATTTTCGGCCTGCGCATGCTGGGCATGTTTCTGATATTGCCTGTGTTCGCCCTTTACGCACCAACTTTGCCGGGCGGAAATGATCACTTCTGGGTAGGCATGGCGCTGGGCGCATATGGGTTGTCGCAGGGCTTGTTGCAACTGCCCTTGGGCATGCTGTCCGACAGGATTGGGCGCAAAAAAGTCATCATTGCCGGCCTGCTGATTTTTGCCTTGGGCAGCTTTATCGCAGCCGCGGGCACCAATATTTACTGGGTGGTTTTTGGCCGAGTGATCCAGGGAGTGGGGGCGATTTCCGCTGCCGTCACGGCACTCTTGGCAGACCTGACCCGAGAGGAGCACCGTACCAAGGCCATGGCCGGAATTGGCGCCACCATCGGCATCACGTTCGCCATTTCGCTGGTGTTAAGCCCCGTGCTGGATCGCATGATTGGCGTGCCGGGAATTTTTGCCCTGACTGGCGTCCTGGCGCTGTCAGCCATCTGGGTGGTCAAAAGCTTTATTCCCGATCCGGAAAAGTCACTCTTTCATGCCGATGCCGAAGCCAATCCTGCACGGCTGAAGGATGTACTTCGGGATACCCAATTGTTAAGACTCAATTACGGCATTTTTGCCCTGCATGCGGCGCAAATGGCGATGTTCGTGGTGGTGCCGGTCATGCTGGTGCAAGGGGCCGGGCTAGATGTGACGCATCACTGGCAGGTCTACCTGCCTGTATTGTTGCTGTCATTCGTGCTGATGCTACCAGCCATTATCGTGGGCGAGAAACGGGACAAACTAAAGCCGGTGTTTGCCGGAGCGGTGGCACTGATGCTGGGGGCTCAACTTTCGCTGACGGGTGTGCAGGGTTCGCTTTGGGGGTTGGCAGTTGCGTTGCTGGTCTACTTTGTTGCCTTCAACATCCTGGAGGCAAGCCTTCCATCGCTTATTTCCAAACTGGCCCCGGCCTCGGCCAAAGGCACGGCGATGGGGGTATACAATACTTCCCAGTCGCTGGGCATGTTTGTTGGCGGGGCTGCCGGTGGATGGTTGGCCAAGCATCATGGTTTTCCATCGGTTTTTATATTCTGCGGCGTGCTGATGGGAGCCTGGCTGATTCTGGCGCTGGGCATGAAAACCCCGCCCGCCGTGCGCACCCGGATGTTCCGGGTTGAAGGGTTGACGGGCGAGCGGGCCGCGCATTTGAAAAATGAACTCTCCCGCCTTGCTGGCGTGAGGGAAGTGGCCGTCCTGCCCGACGAGGGCGTGGCGGTGCTGAAAGTGGCCAAAGCCGGCTGGGACGAAACCGCGGCTATGCATTTAATACATAGGGGAACATAAAATGGCATCGTTGAATAAAGTCCTGCTGATCGGCAACCTGGGGCGGGACCCGGAAATCCGCTATCTGCCGAGCGGCGATGCGGTGGCTAGTCTGAATATTGCCACCACGGAAACCTGGAAAGACAAAAGCGGGGAGAAGCAGGAAAAAACCGAATGGCACCGCGTGTCCATGTTTGGACGGTTGGCTGAAATTGCCGGGGAGTATCTGAAAAAAGGCAGTCAGGTCTACATTGAAGGCCGCATTGAAACCCGCAAATATACAGACAAGGACGGCGTTGAAAAATACGCAACGGAAATCAAAGCCAGCGAAATGAAGATGCTGGGCGGACGCAGCATGGCGGGCGGCACCGGCGACATGGATGCCGCGCCGCGTGCGGCTTCAAGCCGCTCGGGCGGAGGCGCTTCTCCCGCGCCCGCCAAAGCCCCGGCCGGCGGTGCGTTTGACGATCTGGAAGACGATATCCCGTTCTAGGATCAGGCATGCGCATGAGGCATCCCTTTATCCTGCTGGCTACGATGACCCTGTCTGTGCAGGCGGGTGCTGCAGTGCTGACCGAACAGGATTTCTTTGGGGAATTGCCTGTCGTGTTGTCGGCTTCAAGGTTGTCCCAACCTTTGGCCCAGGCACCGGCGGCGGTTACTGTCATCGATCAGGAGATGATTCGCGCCTCCGGCTTTCGCGACATTCCGGACCTTTTCAGGTTGGTACCTGGATTCAATGTGGCTTATACGAGAGACAATACATGGGGCGTGGGCTACCATGGGCTGGCCGATGCCTTTTCACGCCGCATGCAGGTGCTCATCGATGGCCGGTCGGTTTATACACCGGGCTTTGGCGAAGTCCCCTGGGCATCGCTGCCGCTTTCCATAGAAGACATCGAGCGCATCGAGGTTGTGCGCGGCCCCAATGCCGCCACCTATGGCGCCAATGCATTTTTCGGCGTGATCAACATCATTACCAAGGATCCGCTGGAAGTGCAGGGCGCCCGGGCATCCTTGCAGGCGGGCGAGCAGGGAATGCGCGGCGCCTTGTTCCGGTTTGGCGGTGGTAATGACAAAGACTTTCGCTACCGCCTGTCCCTGTCCGATCAGCGCAGGGATCGATTTGATACCCAGGCCGAGAAAACCACTACGCGCCATCTGGATTTTCGAGGCGATTACCGGATTTCGAATTCGGATGAACTGACTGTCAATTTTGCGTTGAGCCGGGGAGACTGGCGGCAGGGAAGGGACAGGGAAGATGATCCGGTACGTTCTGTCGATACCGGCAGTGAGCATTTTCAGGCCCGTTTTCGGCGGGTGATCGATCCGGCAACTGAGTGGTCATTGCAGTTCTACCACTTGCGATTGCAGAAAGATGACGATTTTGTATTTGATGAGACGAGTATTCCACTCGGCCTGATTTCAGCGGATTTGGGCTATACCCAATGGCGCAAGGATATTGAATTCCAGATGATTACCAGTCCGGCCAGGCAGCTTCGGCTGGTTTGGGGAGCGGAAGCCCGTTGGGAGGGCGCAGAGTCAAAGGGCTATTTTTACCAGCTGGATGACCGCACCGGTGCCATGTACCGCCTGTTTGGCAACCTGGAATGGCTACTTTCGGAGCAATTGGCAATCAATGCGGGGATCATGGCTGAACACCATTACTACACGGGGCTGGATTTTTCACCGCGTCTTGCCATCAATTACATGATATCCAACGATCATGCACTTCGAGCGTCCATCAGCCAGGGCTATCGGTCGCCCACCTTTTTTGAGGTGGAGGGCGATGCAAGGATGGTTTCGCCAACAGGTTTTGATTGGGGACAGATTTTCGCACCAGCAGGAAATTTGCAGCCGGAGAAAATCCTGTCACGCGAACTTGGTTATGTTGGGCACTTGCGCCCGCTGCATTTGAGAATCGACGCGCGGCTTTTCAATGACAGGGTCCGAAGCCTGATCGGAGGCGATGACAGCCTAGGCCCTACAATGTTTGCCAACATGCATACCGCTGACATTCAGGGCGCGGACATTCAGGCCAAGTGGCAGCCCGATCCACGATTTGATCTGACGCTTTCCTATGCAAGTGTGGATATCGACTCAAATAATCGCGACATCGCCCTGTCTGCGCCAAGCAACAATCTCTCGGTATTAGCTTCGTTGCGTCTGCCAAACGGCTGGGAGGCGAGTACCGCCCTATATCGAGTGAGCGAAATGAAGTGGCTGGATGATGGCGATGATGTGTTGGCTTTTACTCGCGTGGACGCCCGGCTGGCGCGCCACTGGAACTGGCAGGGACACAGGGTCGAACTGGCGATGGTTGGTCAGAATCTAGGTGGGGACCGATATGCCGAGTTCCGTGAAAGCCTGACGGGCAGCAACAAGAATCTCTTTGATACCCGGGCCTACATCAGCCTCGGCCTGGATTGGTAAGGTACCGCGCCTGCTTGGCAGGCCTCGATTTGCCCTAATATTGGGTTATAATTCAGCAACTTATTGGTTTGCTGGAGTTTGAAATGCCAATCTATGCCTATTCCTGCTCGGCCTGCGGTTATGCCGAGGACGTCATGCAGAAAATGTCCGACTCGCCGTTGACGACCTGCCCCAAATGCGGCGAAGTGACTTTTACCAAACAGGTTACTGCCGCGGGGTTTGCTCTAAAGGGAAGCGGCTGGTATGCGACGGATTTCAAGGGTGGAAAGCCTGCGGAAAATAATGCGGCAAAAAAGGAAGAAGCACCATCCCACGCCTGCGGTTCGGGTGCTTGCAAAGCCTGTTCGTGACCGGATTGCATAATTGAAAGACGGGCGGCGGTAGCCGCCCGTATTGTTTATGAAACGCTACTTCATCACCGGCCTGTTGATCTGGGTGCCTCTGGGAATCACCCTGTGGGTGCTCGATCTGCTGATCGGCACCATGGATCAGACCCTGCTGCTGTTGCCGGATTCGTGGCAGCCAATTACCTGGATTGGGTTTCGCATTCCAGGCTTGGGCGTGATTCTTACCCTGCTGGTGATTTTCCTGACCGGACTGGCCACGGCCAACATCATGGGCCAGCGGCTGGTGGATTTCTGGGAAGCCATGCTGCTGCGAATTCCCGTGGTGAAGACTATTTACAACAGCGTCAAGCAGGTTTCGGATACGCTGTTCTCCAGCAGCGGCAATGCGTTCCGCAAGGTGCTGCTGGTGCCTTACCCGCATCCCAATGCTCGCTCCATCGCATTTCAAACTAATATGCCTGACGAGATCAGGGCAAGGTTGCCGGAAGAGCATGTCGCGGTATTTATCCCGACCACGCCGAGTCCGGTGAATGGCTTTTATTTCTATGTAAAAAAATCGGAAGTGGTTGAGCTCGACATGACGGTCGATCAGGCGTTAAAGGTAATCGTGTCGATGGGCGTCGCGACATCCGACACCAAACCGGAAAACCTGCGTTCGCGCTATGCAGGAAATCAATAAGCGCGCGTAACAACAAACCAAGACAAACCTATCATGATGCGTACACACACCTGCGGCGAAGTGAATGCCGCGCACATCGGACAAAGCGTAACTTTCTGCGGCTGGGCGCACCGCCGCCGCGACCATGGCGGGGTGATTTTCATTGACCTGCGCGACCGCTATGGCCTGGTGCAGATCGTTTGCGATCCGGACATGGGCGAAGATTTCAAACATGCCGAATCCGTGCGCAACGAATTCGTGTTGCGCATCACTGGCAATGTGCGTGCGCGGCCTGAGGGTACGGTCAATGCCAATCTTGCAACCGGCGAGATCGAGGTGCTGGCCAAAAAAATCGAGGTGCTGAATGCCGCCGCCACACCGCCTTTCCTGATCGACGACGATAACATCAACGAGAACACCCGCCTGACCTATCGCTATCTGGATCTGCGTCGCGAGCCCATGCAGAAGAACATGGCCTTGCGCTATCGCATGGCCAAAGTCATGCGCGACTACCTCGATACGCAGAACTTCATGGAAGTCGAAACGCCCATGCTCACGCGCTCCACGCCCGAAGGCGCGCGAGATTATCTGGTGCCGTCGCGCGTGCATGATGGCATGTTCTACGCGTTGCCGCAAAGCCCCCAGTTGTTCAAGCAATTGCTCATGGTGGCGGGTTATGACCGCTACTTCCAGATCACCAAATGTTTCCGCGACGAGGACTTGCGCGCGGATCGCCAGCCTGAGTTCACCCAGGTTGACCTGGAAATGTCTTTCATCGAGGAAGACGATGTGATGAACCTGGTCGAAGGCATGGTGCGGGAGACTTACAAAAAAGCTGCTGGCGTCGATTTGCCCAATCCTTTCCCGCGCATGGACTGGCACACCGCCATGAACAAATACGGATCTGACAAGCCCGACATGCGCGTGACGCTGAAACTGACCGAAGTCACCGACGTGATGAAAGACGTGGCGTTCAAGGTGTTCTCCGGTCCTGCCAACAATGGTGGGCGCGTAGCGGCCATGCGCGTGCCGGGCGGCGCTTCGCTCACGCGTGGCGAGATCGACGGCTACACCGAGTTCGTCAAGATTTATGGTGCGAAAGGTCTGGCCTACATCAAAGTCAACGATGTCTCGCAATTGAACGAAACCGGCCTGCAATCACCCATCGTCAAGAACCTGTCCGAAGCCTCGCTGAAAGCCGTGATGGAACGCACCGGCGCGCAGAACGGCGACCTGATTTTCTTTGGCGCGGATACGATAAGAGTAGTCAACGACGCACTGGGCGCCCTGCGCGCAAGGGTCGGCCATGAAAAAGGCTATGTTACCGGCGCGGCGTGGGCGCCACTGTGGGTGGTGGACTTCCCCATGTTTGAATTCGATGAAGAAGCCAAACGCTGGGTGGCGCTGCATCATCCCTTTACCGCGCCCAAGCCGGGACACGAGGATATGCTTGACAGCAATCCCGGTGCCTGTATTTCACGCGCCTACGACATGGTGCTGAATGGCTGGGAGGTTGGCGGCGGCTCGATCCGCATCCATCGCGAGGACGTGCAGGAGAAGGTATTCAAGGCGCTTGCCATCAGCCCGGAAGAGCAGCGCGCCAAATTCGGTTTCCTGCTCGACGCGCTGCAATACGGTGCGCCCCCGCATGGTGGACTGGCCTTTGGCCTCGACCGGCTGGTGACGCTGGTGACGGGTGCCGAATCCATCCGCGACGTGATCGCTTTCCCCAAAACCCAGCGCGCGAACTGTCTGATGACCGAAGCGCCGAATGCGGTGGACGAAAAGCAGTTGCGCGAACTGCACATCCGCCTGCGTAATACCGCGCCAACGGTTTAAAGTTCTTTTACACAGAGGCAGCAGAGGGAACAGAGGAAAGATTTTTTAGGGGGTTCCCCTGTTACCGATGTTCTCTCTGTGTGAATGAAGATGTCTTACAAAATTCCCGTCTCTGTTCTGGTTGTGATCCACACGCCTGACAATCAGGTTTTGCTTCTTGAAAGAGCGGATCATCCCGGCTGGTGGCAGTCGGTCACCGGATCGCAGCACCCCGGAGAGACCCTGGCAGAAACCGCCATTCGGGAGGTTCGAGAAGAAACTGGGCTGGATGCCACTGTCTTCAGGCTGGCCGACTGGGGCTACACGAATCAATATGAAATTTTCGAGTGCTACCGGCATCGATATGCGCCCGATATCACGCATAACACCGAACACGTGTTTGGTCTGGAAGTGACTGCCGCAATGCCGGTCCGGCTCGCACCGCGAGAGCATCTCGATTATCTCTGGCTGCCCGCTGTGGCGGCGGCGGAAAAATGTTTTTCACCCAGCAATGCGGAAGCTATTTTGAAGCTGGCATCCAGCAAAATTTACCGCTAGCATAATCGCATGTCGATCCCTTCAATACGCGTTGCCAGCTACAACATCCACAAGGGGCTGTCCCATTTCAACCGTCGACTGACCGTGCATGATCTGCGAGAGCGTCTGCATGCACTCAAGGCGGATATTGTTTTTCTGCAGGAGGTTCAGGGTACTCACGCGGGACGAGCCAGCCGCTTTTCGCATTGGCCTGAAAAACCTCAGCACGAGTTTCTGGCTGATACACTTTGGACGGAATTCGCCTATGGTAAGAACTCGGTCTATGACGAAGGCCATCATGGCAATGCCATTCTGTCGCGCTTTCCGATTCGGTCCTGGGAGAACCTGGACATTTCCAGCCATTTCATGGAATCGCGCGGCATGCTCCATTGCGAGATCAAGTTGCCCGATTGGCCGGAGCCCCTGCATTGCATCAATGTCCATCTGGCATTGACGGAAGATGGCCGCCGGCGCCAGGTGCGCATGATCGCCGATCGCATCCGCAAAAGTGTCCCGCAGCATGCACCGCTCATTCTGGCGGGCGATTTCAATGACTGGCGCTTGCGCGCCACAAAATATCTGGCAAACGAGCTCGGCTTGAACGAAGTCTTCGAAACCCATCACGGCCGGCCCGCGCGAAGCTTTCCTTCGATGCTGCCCCTGTTCCATCTTGACCGGATTTATATTCGCGGCTTGGATGTCCGGGTGGCGCATGTTCACTCCGGCCCCACCTGGCATCGGCTTTCCGATCATGCCATGCTGACCGCCACGCTCCAGCCAGCCTGACCTGTTCACGCGCGTGATCCAGCGAGCCAGGTTTACCTCGGGAAACCGGATTGCCCTGCTGCAAAACGGCGAGGATTTTTTTGCCGCACTGGGCAATGCGATCGAAGCCGCCCGTCATTCCATCTGGCTTGAAACCTATATTTTTGCGGATGATCCCACTGGCAGGCACATTCGCGATTCGCTGACGGCGGCGGCGCTACGCGGAATAGAGGTACGGCTTGTGATTGATGGATTTGGCTCCAACACGCTGCCGCAAGGCTGGTGGGATGCGTTTGACCAGGCGGGCGGCGAATTGCGCGTGTACCGGCGCGAGCGCGGCTGGTGGCCGCTCAGAAAATCCCGATTGCGGCGCCTGCACCGGAAACTGGCCGTTGTCGATGGCCAGATGGCCTTCATCGGCGGCATCAACATTCAGGATGACTGGGATATTCCCGGCCAGACCGCGCCGCGTTTTGATTTCGCGGTCCGGGTCGAAGGCCAGCTCGTCAACCGTGTGCTCATGGCCATGGAAAAACTGTGGTGGCGCATGGACTGGCGCCGGCCGGCCACGCTGATTTCCAGCCTGGCCCTGCGCGGCACTGAAGGCGAGGGGCAGGTTGGAATTCAGCCTGCCCAGGCTGCCTTGCTGCTGCGCGATAACCTGCGCCATCGCTTTGACATCGAGCAATCCTATCTGGCTGCCATTCGAAGCGCGCGGCACGAAATCCTGATCGCCAATGCCTATTTTCTTCCCGGCCATCGATTTCGCCATGCATTGACCGAGGCGGCACGCAGGGGCGTCCGGATTCGCCTGCTGTTGCAAGGCATGGTGGAGTATCGGCTCCAGCATGCCGCCAGCCGCGCGCTGTATGGCTCGCTGCTGGATGCCGGAGTGGAAATCCATGAATACTTGCCCAGCCATCTGCATGCCAAGGTTGCTGTCATCGATCATGACTGGTCGACCGTGGGCTCGTCCAACATCGATCCTTTCAGTTTGCTGCTGGCGCGCGAGGCCAACGTGGTCATCAAGGATAAGGAATTCGCCAGTGAACTCAGAGGCAGGCTTGATCAGGCCATGGCCAGCCAGACACAGCGGATAGAAGCCGGTGCCTGGCGGGAACAGCCGTTATCGATTCGCTTGAAGTGCTGGCTGGCCTATGGCCTGGTGCGTTGGGGAATGGGCGTCGCGGGGCTGCTCAAACAGTGGTAGGGGAAACCCGTGAGGGTCATTGTCTGCGAATGGCCGGGATCATCTCATGTACCCACTGCAGCAAGGCATTTCCGCCAGGCAACTGGGCGAGGACATCCGGGAACAGCAGCAGGCCGAACAGCAGGGCGGCGACGCACAGCAGCACCAGGTTCATGAATACGCTTTCGGGGCGCAACACGCCCCAGTAGCGCATGGTCAGGTAAAGCGCATCCTTGCGGTGCTCGGTCATGCGCATCCAGCGGCGAATCAGCGAGGCCAGCAGGTAAACGGCATAGCCGCCCATCAGCGAGGCAAACACGATGCGGAAGATGCCGAAAATGTCCAGCGTGCCGCCCATGAAGCGGTGGTACAGCCATGACACGCCGCCCACCAGGAAAGAAGCGCTGACTGCGATCAGCACATTGATGAACAGCCTGCGCCGTTCGCGCGACAAGTCTTCCTGACGCCGGATGAAAAAATCATCCACTTCGTGCTTGAAGTATTCGACCTTGTCCTGCACCAGGTCCGAGATTTCGCGCTTGGCGACGGCGACTCTGGCATCCAGCACGGTGGACAGTTTATCGGCTGCATAGTCCACCATTTCCTTAACGTCATCCTTGGTGAACTGGCGCTGTTCGTGAAGTTCCTGCGAAATCTTCTCGAGCTTGGTATCGATTTCCTCGCCCGCGTTCTGGATAACTTCGCGCAGTTCGGCGCCTGCCTGGGCCACGCCGTCCTTGACCACGCCGGTCAGGCGTTCGCCCGCGCGGTCGATGGCCTGCTGAGAGACTTCCGCCAGGCTGTCCTTGGCGTAGTTCATTTCCTTTTCAAACCAGGTCATATTTGTTGTCTCCCCGGATGCGCTACTTGGCTTTTTTAAAGCCGCTTTCTTCGCCCAACAGCAGCCGCTGGATATTGGCACGGTGACGCCAGATGAGCAGGGCGGTGATCAGGCACAGTGTCAGGATCGTGATACGGCTGCCGGTGAGCCATGCGCCAAAAAACGGTGCGGAAATCGAGGCGGTCAGCGCGGCCAGGGACGACAGGCGTGTCACTGCGAACACACTTGCCCAGACAGCCAGCGTGGCAAGCCCCAGCCACGGGTTGAGCGCAAGCAGGATGCCCAGCGCGGTGGCCACGCCCTTGCCGCCCTTGAAACCGAAAAACACCGGGTAGACATGACCCAGAAACACGGCTAGTGCGGCGGCGTGCATGGCAAGTATCTGTATCCCGAATTTCGCGCCGAGCAGGCCGGCCAGCCACACCGCCAGCCAGCCCTTGGCCAGATCGCCCAGCAGCGTGAGTAGCGCGGCCGTCTTTTTGCCGGTGCGCAACATGTTGGTGGCGCCCGGGTTGCCCGAACCGAAGCTGCGCGGGTCGGGCAGACCCATCAGTTTTGCCACGATGACGGCAAACGAGAGCGAGCCGATCAAATAGGCGCCCAAGGCGATCAGCAGGTTAATCAACGCGCTATGCATTAAAATCCATTCCTTTTGCGTGCAGGGTCTGCGCCCATGGATATTTTGTTTTTGCGGGATTTCCGCCTCGATCTCATTATCGGCATATATGAATGGGAACGCAAAATTCCCCAGCCGGTAAAGCTGGACCTGGAAATCGGCCTGCCCGAACACAAGGCGGGTGAGACGGATGACGTGGTCGACACCATCGATTACGGCGCAGTGGCCAATCGTGTCAAGGACAGTCTGATCAACCGCCCCCAGCCCATCGCCCTGGTGGAAGCCGTGGCCGAACACGTGGCGCAGATCATCCTGAATGAATTTGGCGCACCGTGGGTGAAAGTCAGCGTGACCAAATTCGCCATCGTGCGCGGCGTGAAGGAACTGGGCATCACCATCGAGCGGGGCACGCGCAATTGACCGTGGTTGAACTGGGCTACGCGGCAGGCGTGCTGCTGCTAGCCTACTTCATTCGCGGCATCAGCGGCTTTGGGTCGGGCTTGGTTGCGGTGCCCCTGCTGGCGCTGATGTTTCCCTTGCCCTTTGTCGTCCCATTCATTCTGCTGCTGGATTTCACCGCCTCGCTGACTCTGGGCGGACTGAATTTCCGGCAGGTACGCTGGGACGAAGTCAAGCCACTGGTGCCGTTCGGGGCGATCGGCGTGGTGCTGGGAACGACCATGCTGGTCAATTTCCCCAAAACACCGCTCCTGATTGGCCTGGCGATTTTTGTGCTGGTATTCGCGCTTCGCAGTTTGCTGAATCTGCATGGCGAGAAAACTGTCTCTCGCTGGTGGGCAGCGCTAGCCAGCTTCACCGGCGGCACGGTTGGCGGCCTCTTCGGGACGGGCGGTCCGCCCTATGTGATTTATCTCACGCACCGACTGAAAGACAAGGGCGAATTGCGCGCGACATTCTCCGGCGTGTTCTTCCTGGAAGGAGTGTTCCGGATTGGCAGTTTCATCACGGCCGGCCTGCTGATGAAGCCGGAAATCTGGAAAGCCTACGCCTCGGGTCTGCCCATCGCGCTGCTCGCGTTGTATGGCGGCAGCCATGTGCATACCGGATTGAGCCAGATCCAGATGACACGTTTGATCGGCGCCTTGCTGTTGTTGAGTGGGCTGTCGCTGTTTGTGAAGGCTTTCAATTAGCCACGCGGGTGGTGCTGCTTGTGCAGCTGCTTCAACCGTTCGCGTGCGACATGGGTGTAGATCTGCGTGGTCGAGATGTCGGCGTGGCCCAGCAGCATCTGCACGGCACGCAGGTCGGCGCCGTGGGCGAGCAGATGGGTGGCGAAGGCGTGGCGCAGGGTGTGGGGAGAAAGTGGTTTGTGGATGCCGCCTGCCAGCGCATTGCGCTTCAACAAATGCCAAAAAGCCTGCCGGGTCATGCCGGCGCCGCGCGGTGTGACGAAGACTTCCGAGCAGTTTTTCCCGCTCAACAACATCGGGCGGGATTCCCTCAGATAGCGCGACAGCCAGTGCTGGGCTTCTTCGCCCAGCGGGACCAGCCGGTCCTTGCCGCCCTTGCCGGTGACGCGCAGCACGGCGGCATTCAGATCCAGATTCAACAGTTTCAAACCCACCAGTTCGGACACGCGCAGGCCGGTTGCGTAGAGCGTCTCGATCATGGCGCGGTCGCGCAGGCCGGACGGTGTGTCGGTATTGGGCGCCGCGAGCAGGCGCTCCACTTCAGGCTCAGACAGCACCTTGGGCAAAGGCCGTGGCAGCTTGGGGGTATCCAGATATTGGGTGGGGTCGTTTTCGACCAGGCTTTCGCGCACCAGAAAGCGGTAAAACCGGCGCAGGCTGGCAGTGTATCGCGCGGCAGTGCGCGGCTTGGCGCGGGTGGCGAAGCGATGGGCGAGGTAGGCGTCGATATCCGGCGCGGCGGCTTGCGCCAGACTTTGATGGCATGCCTCGTTCAGCCAGCCGGAAAACGCCTTCAGGTCGCGGCGATAGGCGGAGAGCGTATTTTGCGACAGCCCGTCTTCCAGCCACAGCCGATCGCAAAAGCGATCGATCAGGTCGCTGCCTTCACTGTTTGCCTTGCTCATGTGCCAGCAGCCAGGATTTGATATTCAGCGGGCCAAGGTAGCGGGTTTTCATGAAGCCGCCTATCCCTGAAGCGGAAACCACCCGGTGGCAGGGCACGATGATGGGTATGGGGTTGGACCCGCAGGCGCCACCGACGGCGCGCGGCGCGGTTCCCAGATTTTTTGCCAGCTGGCCATAGGTCAGCGGCGATCCGGGCCGGATATCGCACAGCGCCTGCCAGACGGATTGCTGGAAAGCCGTGCCCTCAAGCCGCATGGGCAGATCAAACCGATGCCTGGGGTTGGCAAAGTAGGCATCGAGTTGCGCCTGGGTTTTCCTGAGAATGGCGGAGACGGGCTTTTTGAGAGCTTCCCGCTCAAGCAGAAACTCGATTCCGGTCAGGATATCGCGGTCTGCGGTCAGGCGGAGCTGACCGAACGGGGCATTGATGACGGCATGATCCATGGATTCATTCTACTCAGGCAGGGCAAAGGGTGCCACTACGCAAGTGATACAAGACTGAACGAAAACAGGTTGGGTGGCTGTCTTTGGGCAACGAAGCTTGAATGAGCTGGGTCCGGTTTAGTGGACAAATAAGTCGTCCTCACTATGCTGCCTTTTTCAGGTTGACATAGAACTGCTTCTCGAACTCGGCGGGGGCCAGATAGCCAATCTTGGCGTGGCGCCGAATCTGGTTGTAGAACACCTCGATGTAATCAAAAATCACCCGTCGTGCGGCCTCGCGGGTGGCGAAGCGGTAATGATGCAGACTCTCAGTCTTGAGCGTGCCAAAGAAGCTCTCCATCGGCGCATTGTCCCAGCAATTCCCCCGGCGCGACATCGAGGTCTGCATGCCGTAACCCGCTTGCAGGTCACGATAAGCCTGGCTGCAATACTGGCTGCCCCGATCGGAATGATGGATCAGTCCAGGATCGGGCCTCTTCTTCCAGTACGCC
>JADFDC010000016.1 GCA_018263115.1 Thiobacillus sp. | reverse complement strand
CGGAGTATCAGACGGGTGGGGCATTGAGCTGGGATTGACCGGCTGGGATGGAGAAAGGCGCAGGGGACTGCGCCTTTTTCTTGGTTGCATGCAATGCATGGGTAATTCAGTGCGAGAGCAGAATCTTTAATTACGGGGCTGTCAAATGCCTAAGAGGAGCACATTTTTTAGCTTTCACTACCAGCCCGACAGTTGGCGTGCATCGCAGGTACGCAACATCGGCGTCGTAGATGGTAACCAACCGGCGAGAGACAACGATTGGGAAGCCATTAAGAGGGGTGGCGATCGCGCTATTCAGAATTGGATTGACGCTCAGCTTAAGGGCAAGAGCTGCACTATTGTATTGATTGGCCAAAATACCGCGAAGAGAAAATGGGTCGACTACGAGATTGAGAACTCATGGAACAACAACAAGGGGCTGCTGGGGATCCATATCCACAAGCTGAAAGATCGATTTGGGATTCAAAGTTTAAAAGGCTCGAACCCGTTCTCGCACTTCACGGTGAATCGGGATGGACAAAGCTTGGCGAATGTTGTGCCCGTATATGATCCCCCGTATTGGAACAGCCAAGACGTCTATCGTTATATCGCCACCAATCTTTCCGACTGGATTGAGAACGCAATTTGGGTGAGAAACAACTATGGTTGAGGATAACCCGATATTTCTAACGGAAGCTTCACCTTCGGTTCAGTCACACCTAAGTATTCTTCAGGGTGTCATTGAACGAATGGCGTCAAATAGTAATTCATCAAAAGCTTGGTGCATCACGGTGGTATCCGCAATTCTGGTTATTGTGGCAGACAAAGGAAAACCAGATTTCGCTTACATCGCATTAATTCCAACGTTATTGTTTTTTGCGCTTGATGGCTATTATTTAGCTCTCGAAAAAGGATTTCGTGAGACATACAACAATTTCGTACAGCGCCTCCACTCCGGCAAAGCCAGCCCTGGCGATTTGTATGCAGTAACCCCGAGTGGCAACCCATGGCAGCATCGTTTCCATGCCATCCTTTCGTTCTCCATTTGGGGTTTCTACATAACATTGGTGGTTCTAATTCTTATCGCACGCGATATTGTTATTGCGTGAATAAAGTTGGTAAACCCTTTTTATTTTTGAAGTAAGCCTGAATGAGCGAAGTCACCGCCGACATTGAGAAGTTTGTTGCTTACACAGCCCTCCTCAAGGGCGATGAGAAAGGCGAAGCACAGGTCTTTTGCGACAGGCTTTTCCAAGCCTTCGGCCACAAAGGTTACAAGGAGGCCGGCGCCGAACTTGAATTCCGCATCAAAAAGCAATCCACCAAGGGCACAAGCTTTGCAGACCTAGTCTGGAAGCCACGCCTGCTTCTCGAGATGAAGAAGAGGGGTGAAAAGCTCTTCCTCCACCACAAGCAGGCATTTGATTACTGGATTCACGCGGTCCCAAACCGGCCGCGTTACGTCGTACTCTGCAACTTCGATGAATTCTGGATCTACGATTTTGACAAGCAAATCGATGAGCCTGTCGACGTTGTCCTGACCGCCGAGCTGCCCAAGCGATATTCGGCTCTCAACTTCCTATTCGCGGAAGAACGTGAGCCGATCTTCGGCAACGATCGCGAAGCAGCTTCACGCGAAACAGCCGACAAGGTCGCCCAGCTTTTCAAGTCCCTCACTGCACGCGGCATTGATCGTTCCCGTGCACAGCGTTTCGTACTACAACTCGTCGTGGCCATGTTCTCAGAAGACATTGGCCTGCTGCCTGCAGGGATGGTCTATAGCTTAGCTGAAGATTGCCTGCGCCACGGCCAGAACTCCTACGACCTCTTCGGGGGACTGTTCGAACAGATGAACAACCCGAAGGCTGCGAAGGGAGGTCGGTTTATCAAAGTTCCGTACTTCAATGGGGGGGTGTTTGCGAACATCGACCCAATCGATCTCACACAGCCCGAGCTTGAGTTGATCGGCACGAACGAAGGAGCTGCCGCAAAGGACTGGACAAAGGTCAACCCTGCGGTATTCGGAACAATCTTCCAACAAAGCATGGATGCAGCAGAGCGGCATGCCTATGGTGCCCACTTCACCTCCGAGGCGGACATACTGCGGATCGTTACCCCGACGATTGTGAAGCCTTGGCAAGCTCGCATCGCAAGCGCCGAAACCATGAAAGAGCTTCTCGCCCTTCGCAAGGAAATGCTCGAATTCAGGGCCCTCGATCCGGCCTGTGGTAGTGGTAACTTCCTCTATGTCTCATATCGCGAGCTAGTGCGCTTGGAAATCGAGCTGCTACAGAAGATCAAAAGCACTGTGAGTCCAACCACCTTCGCAGAGAACGTTAAGGCCGTGAGCCTTATCAATCCGAGACAGTTTTTCGGTCTGGAGCAGGACTCCTTCGGGGTTGAACTTGCCAAGGTGACTCTCATGCTGGCGAAGAAGCTCGCCCTCGACGAAGCGAGGAAAGCCCTGGAACGCGAACAGATTGAGCTTGCGCTGGAGGATGATGCACTTCCACTCGACAACCTCGACGCCAACATCGTGTGCGGCGATGCTCTTTTTATCAATTGGCCTGATGTGGATACGATCGTCGGCAACCCTCCCTACCAAAGCAAGAACAAGATTCAAAAGGAACTGGGGCGCGCGTACATCAATCGCGTGCGCGATCGCTTTCCTGACGTTGATGGACGTGCCGATTATTGCGTCTACTGGTTTCGTCTGGCACACGACCATCTCAAGCAAGGACAACGTGCTGGCCTGGTCGGCACGAATACCATCCGCCAAAACTACTCACGTACAGGCGGCCTTGATTACATCACCCTGGAAGGAGGCACCATCACCGAGGCTGTATCAACCATGAAGTGGTCCGGTGATGCAGCCGTAGATGTTTCGATAGTCAACTGGATCAAAGGCAAACAATCCGGCAAGAAGCGCTTGTACCGACAAGAGGGAAATGATCCGGCATCTGGATGGAGTTATATCGAGCTGGATTCCATCGGCCCATCCCTCAGTGCAGAACTGGACGTTACGCAAGCCAAGACCCTGCGTGCAAACGCGGCCAAGGGCGGTTGTTTCCAGGGGCAAACACATGGGCACGAGGGATTCTTGTTGTCCAAAGAAGAAGCCGAATCCGAGATCATCGCCAAGGCCAACAGTCGCGACGTCCTGTTCCCTTATCTGATCGCCAACGAGCTTATAGGTCAAAAGGACAGTTTGCCGCAGCGCTATGTAATCGACTTCCAGCCACGTAGCCTGCTGGAAGCGCAAGCATATAAATCTCTATTCGAACGTGTCACAAAACTTGTCTTGCCTGATCGACAAGCAGCCGCCAAAGAAGAGGAAGAGCGGAACGCAGAAGCGCGCAAGGACAATCCCAATGCCAAGGTGAATCACCACCACGAGAACTTTCTGAAGAAATGGTGGCTTCTTTCCTACGGCCGGGAGGACATGCTTGAAGCGATCAACGGACTTTCTCGATACATTGCCTGTGGGCGCGTTACCTTGCGTCCAATTTTCGAGTTCGTCAGCCCCACCATCCGACCGAACGATGCAGTCATGGTATTCCCGTTTGATGATGACTACTCATTTGGGGTGCTCCAATCAGAATTGCACTGGGTCTGGTTCACAAACCGCTGTTCAACCCTCACCGGCCGCTTTCGCTATACGTCGAACACGGTTTTTGACTCCTTCCCTTGGCCGCAGGCACCTTCCTTAAAGGCAGTTCAGGCCGTGGCGGATGCAGCTGGCGCCTTGCGTAAGCTGCGCAACGAACTTAAAAAAATGCATAACCTCTCATTTAGGGATTTATATCGTGCACTGGAACTACCTGGGAAATCACCGCTAAAGGATGCACATGCCACCCTCGACGCTGCTGTGCGCAATGCCTATGGCATGAGCAAGGGCAGCGATGGCCTGACATTTCTTCTGAGCTTGAACGAATCACTCGCTCTCGATGAGGCAAAAGGAAAATCCATACAAGGACCCGGTCTTCCTGCGATTATTAAGGACCGAAAGCTCTTTGTTACAACAGATTGCATTTCGGTTGGAACTTAAGTGACTAATAGGAGACCGACGCACGGTTTTGCATAACGTTTTCATCTGCCCCGCAAAAACCCTCACCCTGCCCCCCTGATCCGCCCGCCCCCCCGTGCTACCCACTCCACTATGCGACTACCCCAACTCCGTCAACGTCTTCGCGATTTCGGCGCCGCGCCCTGCCATGAGGGGCGCGGAATTAAACGGGCCAGACTCGAATAATTCTCGAAGCACCCTGATAAAAACCAACCACCCTGTTGACTATCCATGAACCAACCCTCTACGCCAGACTTTTCCACCAATGCCAAGCCTGCCGCTCTGCCCATTACCCGCTTGTACACCCATGTTGCGTATGCGCTATTTGTCTTCGGCTGGATTTTTCCGCCGTTGCTGCTGGCGGGTTTTTTCATCAACCTGTGGCGAAGAGGGCGAGCGAAAGGGACATGGCTGGAGTCTCACTTCCGCCTTCAGTTGTAATGGTTCGTCGTTGCCCTGGTGATCGGCCTGTTCCTGATCATGCTCATGGTGTTTGGCGCGGGCGCGGGCTATTTGATGGGAAGCCTGGTCAGCGCCGGGCAGCTGGATGCGGACTCAGTGATGACTGCCGCGTTTGTGCCATTGGCCCTTTTGATTCTTGCATTCCTCGTTTATGAAATACGGATGCTGACCGGATGGATCGCCCTTAGCCGCAAAAAGGGTGTCTGAGACAGGAACATTAAGGGCAGACCACGGTTTCAATTTCAACCGAGACAACCCATGACCCACACTTACTTCATGACTTCCAACTGCGCTTTGTCCGAACACTGCGCGCGCTATGAGGACGATGCCGGCAAGCATCTGCTGACCCGCACCTATGCGGATTTCAGCGAGGAGCTGATCCGCAAGCCGGACGGCAGCGCGACCTGCCCGTTCTACATTGACAGGAATACGCCGCAGACCACGCATTAGGAAATACTGGATTGCCACGGCGGCTTCACCGCCTTGCAATGACGGTGTAACCAATTAGCGGTCGTGCCCAGGTATCAGGTCTTTGCGCTTCAATAACTGCTCGGCCGATTATTGGATCGACCGGCAGGTGATTCAGGGTGACACTGAGCCGTGGACAATCAGGCTGTAACAGCCTGGGCAAGAAACTCTGCCCATCAACTCAAGGATTGACTGCGGCTGGTTGCTCTTTTGCCGCGATGGCAGAGACAGTTCCAGCAGTGGTTTCGGGTTTGGGTTCCTTGGCCTTGTCCTCGGCCTTGTCCGCAGGCGGTGCGTCGATGGTGAGATTTTCACCCATGACAATGGTGATCAAGGTCGGATAGTCATATGCCGCACCGCTGGCGATATCGACGCCCGCGCCAATCACGCCACCAAAAATAATGTTGCCAAATGCCATGGCCTTGGTGGAGGACTTCACGCTTGCCAGGCCAGCATCCTGGGTTTCTTTTTCGCAATTGACCAGCAGGTCGTCGTAGCTTCGCCTTACGCTGACCGAACCTGGGCTTGAGACAAACCAGGTGCCCTTGTCGTTGACCAGTTTGCAGTTTGCACCCGATACGGCCTGCCCCTGTTTGCTGCGCGTTTCAACCGATACGCTCTGGTTTTGCCCGGAAACGATGGACGCGCAGCCCGTGCCGAGCAGGGTGATGGCGAACAACGCCAAAATGCTTTTGTTCAAAATGCTCTCCCAAAATCGCCTTTCTCATGTGAAGGCCGCGACATTTTAATGACTTTGCCGTGGCCAGTCTCTATATCGAAAGTAATAGGTTTTGGGTTGTCATTCAGGCTTACGGTTATGACTGGTCACAGGCTCTTGTTAACCCGCAAAACGGACAACACGCCGACCTGCCCGATTTTTATCGACAGGAATAATGTGGTGCAGACCGCACACCAGGAAATTCTGGATTGCCACGGCGGCTTCGCCGCCACTCAATGAAAGGGCCGTCCTGATGATTTAATGGCGGACACCCTGACTCCGCTTCCTATTACTTGAAGGAATACTTCCAGTAAAAGCCGGCATCGACAACCATACAAATTGCTGTTGCCCATAGCCACCAGTTGAGTTGAGCCATGGCAATGCCACATAAAAATCCATAGGCAATTAAAAGCGCAATATCCGTTTCAATTCCGATTATTGGCATTGGCCTTGCCAACGCTTTTCCGGCATTGGACTTTTGCCTGTCCTTACGCTCGCTGAACTCCCAGCCCACTGCTGCCAGCTTTGACAAGAACAGCCACCAGACATAGTCAATGTTTGGCAGCACAGAATCGTTTAGAACGTCTTTTCCAGCCAGGAAAAGAAACGAAATGATGAGGAAATCGAAAAGAAACTTCTTGCCGTCATAGTTTTCCTTTACGGTTTCACTCGATGAATGCGCATAGTCAAATATGAATAGCACAAACAGTGCACATGCCCCCCACAGTCCTGGATCATCAAGCCCTATGGAAGGCACGGTTGTATCAACGAAGGTGTAGAGAAGTGTTCCAAGAACTGCCGGATAAAGCAGATTGTTCATGATCTGGAACCAGCGTTTGTCAGTCATCAAATCACCTCCTGTTATAAAAAAATGGAACCGCTGCAACTTTCAGTTCCTTCAATCCCTGCATTGCCAATCAATCTTCATCCACAGGCATCGCACACCCCGCGCCTTCGTGCCGCGGGTTGTTGAGTTCGCGGCTGACGCGCCATTCGGTAAGCAGGCCTTCGGGCGCGGGCGCCAGCAGATTTTTCAGGCTGGCTGTGTCGTGGTTGTCCGGGTCGAGCCAGCGTTCGTAGTCGTTTGGGTCAAGAATTACCGGCATGCGGTCGTGCAGGGGCTTCATGAACGCGTTGGCGCTGGTGACGATGATGCTGCAGGACAGCACGTCGCCGTGCGGGCCTTTCCAGAGGTCCCACAGGCCGGCCAAGGCAAAGGGTTCGCCGTCCTTGCGGCTGATGTGGTGGGGCTGCTTGATGCCGCCCTCTTCGTGCCATTCGTAGAAGCCGTCGGCAGGGATCAAACAGCGGTGATGCTTGAAGGGGCCGCGAAATGTGGGCTTGCTGTCGACGGTTTCGGCCCGCGCGTTGATGGTGGAATAGCTTTTGTCGGATTCTTTCGCCCACGAGGGAATCAGCCCCCACAGGGCCATGGAAAGTTTTCTGCCAGCGGGCGAGAAGCGGATGATGGCGATGTCCTGGCTGGGGGCGATGTTGTAGCGGGGCTTCAGGTCTTCGGGCAGTTCGTCCACGTCGAATGCGGCCTTGATGGCCTTGGGGTTCTTGAGGGCGAAGCGTCCGCACATGTCAGCGTACCTGTGGCAGTTCGTTCCAGTTGGTGGTCCAGGCAGGCGACAGGTTGCCGCGCTTCATGTGCCAGGCTTTGTCAACGCCTTCGGACGCCAGCCTCAGCGTGCCGTGTCCCCACCGCTCATTGGCGCGGTCGATGACGTCCATGAGCCGGGGCCGGTCGGGCACGGGTTCTGCAAACAGCATGCCCTGTTCGTGTCCGGCTTCGCGCAGTTCCATCAGCATGACGCCTGCCTTTTGATAAGCATAGCCCGGTTTGAACAGATGTTTGAGCCCGATGAGGGCGGCATGGGTGAGGCGGCGCGTGTCGGCGGTGGGCGACGGCAGCGGCACGGTAACGCCCGCCTGGTATTGCGGGTGGTCGTCCTTGAACGGATTGGTGCGGATGAACACCTGCACGGCGCCGGCGACGGAATGCTGGTGGCGAAGCTTTTCGGCGGCGCGCGCCATGTACAGCGAAACGGCCTCTTCCAGTTCGATGAGGGTATGCACATAGGCACCAAACGCGCGCGAGGACACGATCTGCTTTTTGGCGGGGGCCAGTTCTTCCAGTTCCATGCAGGAGGTGCCGCGCAGTTCCTGCACCGTGCGTTCCAGCATGACGGAGAAGGCATCGCGCAGGGTGCGGGCATCGGCATCGCGCAGATCGAGTACGGTGGTGATGTTTCTTGCCGCAAGCTTCCCGGTAAGCTTGCGGCCCACGCCCCAGACTTCGCTCACCGGAATGCGGGCAAGGAGGTCGTCGAGTTCCGTGGCAGCAAGCCGGCCGAAGTCACACACGCCATCCTGCCCGGCAAGCGCTTTCTTGGCGCAATGGTTGGCCAGCTTGGCCAGCGTTTTGGTGGCGCCGATGCCGACGCAGACCGGCAGGCCCAGCCAGTGTTTGACCTGCTGGCGCATGCGCTGGCCCCAGGCCATGAGATCCAGATGTTCGAGGCCATCCAGGCCGAGAAAGCATTCGTCGATGCTGTAGATTTCCTGCTGCGGCGAATAGCTGCCGAGGATCGCCATCATGCGGTTGGACATGTCGGCATACAGCGTGTAGTTGCTGGACTGGGCGATGATGCGGTGCCTGCGGGCGAGGTCGCGCAACTTGAACCACGGCTCGCCCATCTTGACCCCTAATGCTTTCACTTCGTTGCTGCGCGCCACCACGCAGCCGTCGTTGTTGGACAGCACCACCACGGGCCTGCCTTCCAGCCTGGGGTTGAACACCCGTTCGCAGGAGACGTAGAAGTTGTTGCCGTCAATGAGTGCAAAACTCATTGTTTGACCTTGGTGAGGGCATCAGACATGGCAGGATATTGAGAAACGTTTCGCAGTCGTCTTCTATCGCTTGAACTTCTGGATGACACTGGTCACCACGCCCCAGATGGTGAGTTCCTGGCCATCCTTGAATTCGATGGGGGCATAGGCCGGGTTTTCGGCAATGAGACGGATTTTGCCTCGGCGTTTTTCCAGGCGCTTGACGGTAAGCTCGCCATCGACCACGGCAATGACAATGTCGCCATGGCGCGGTTCCAGCGCGCGGTCGACCACCAGCAGGTTGCCTTCCTGGATGCCCGCGCCGGTCATGGAATCGCCGCTGGCCTGCACGAAGAAGGTGGCTTCCCTGTGCTCGACCAGGTGCTCGTTGAGATCGAGCCAGGCTTCGATGTAGTCATCGGCCGGCGAGGGAAAACCCGCGCGGACGTGATGGCCGAAGCGCGGGAGTTTGAGTCGAGAGGGGGCCGGGCTGGGAAACAGGGCCACCGCCTTTAGCTTTTTGGCATCGACCATCGTCTGCACCACGTTCATCAGGCTTTCTGGCACGCGGACACGCTGGGTGGTCTCGACCCTGGGCCGTCCCGCGCCTGGCCGCCTGCCGCCATGAGAGGATTTGCGAAGCTTTTCCATCACTTGAATTATGGACCAATAATCAAGACGGGTAAACTTTGCTACAGTGCTGGCTCGAATTGATGAAAGAGTCCATGCCACTGAACCTCCGATGAAAAATCCAGCCAACACTCTCAAACACCTTGCCTGCGTGGCGCTGTTTGTACTCTCGGGACGGGTTTTTGCCGAGGTGGTGCCTTATGCGGATTTTGAAATTCGCTACGACGAAAAGCCTTTCCCGATGGAAGGCGGCACCATGACATGGCGGGGCAAGGCTGTGATTCCGCTGACGCGCGACACGAGCACCCAGGTCATCAAGGGTTCGGGTAATTTTCCTTTCAGCTACGAGGCGCGGGTGGCAGGTTGCGTGGCGAAGTGCACGGCCAATGTATCCATGAGCATTGAAGGCAAGGCGGGCATTGATCTGGTCGATCTGTCGGTTATAGACAAGGCAACTTCGGCTTCGTGCATGGCGACTTGTCCCGGCGGTGTCCGGCATGCTTACAACGAGCATCGCGATGTTTATACGGACAAGGTCAGGATGAACCCCTCCTCGCCTGATCCGCTGACCCGCAAGGTGTCCACGCCCGGGCCCACGCTTTACTACGCCTTGCTTCAGGACTGCGCGCCGCAGCGCGATACGCCGGGACCGATTGATGTGAGCGTGAAACCGGGTTCAGGCGCATGGACGGTCGAGAAGATGACCACGCTCACGCTGGATGATGTTCGCGGCAAGATACCGCCCAATCCGAAACGTGTGGCACTGACGGCGCACAGTTTTTCCGGAAAGCTGGATGCCGTCATCAAGACCATGCCGGCGAAAAATGGCCAGGTATGCTACTGGGTGGAAAAAGTGAGCCAGACCATGGACCCCATCCAGGTATGGATACCGGGTATTAACTGGCCGCAGGGCAGTTGCGAGTACCGTGCAATCGAAACGCATGAGCTAAAACATGTGACCGAGGCCAGGCTCAAACTGAGCGATTTCAGCCGCGACTGGATCAAGGCGGTGCAGACCGCGGGGCTACCTCGTGCGAGCAAGCCAGCCAAGGCCGCCTCGGCGGAAGCGGCACGCGCGGCAACGATGGCGCGCATCGAGGAATTGACGGCCCCACTGATTTCAACCTGGAAGGACAAATTCGATGCAAGCCGCGCGCGCATCGATACCGATGCGGAATACGCGCATGTTTTTGGCCAGTGCCCGAGGGGCTGGCGCTGAGTTGGAGTGTCATCCAACCTGGTTGCAGATGACCGGAAGATTATCTGCTGCTGATCAGGCAAAGAAAAAGGCGCAGCTAGCTGCGCCTTTTTGCTTTCCGGAAAACTCCCAGACAGGGTTCTATTGCACCAATCAGAACTTGTAAGCAACACCGATACGAACAGCATGCTCGGTAATGTCGTTATTCATGCCGCAACAACCGTCTGTATTGGTCGTCAAGTTGAAAACTCGGCCTAAGTCCGTATAGCGGTACTCAAGTCGCGCTGCCCAGTTTTGAGTGAGGGCGTAATCAACACCAGCCCCCAGGGTCCAGCCAGATTTTGTTTGATCGTAGTTGTCCGAGGCACCGCCATCAATATACGTGGTATCGATATTGGCAATGGCAAGACCACCGGTCACATATAGCAGTGCACGATCATAGGTATAGCCGACACGTACGCGTGCAGAAGCGCGGGAGGTTATTTCCGCATTTATCGAATCGCCGAAAAACCATGTCGTATCGCTGCCCTCGACATTGGACAACTCCGCATCAAGTTCGACACCAAAAACCCACTTGTCCTTTTGATAGTTGTAGCCAGCAAAGACACCGCCGGTTGCGCCGTCGATATCGTGTTCACCGTCCCAGTCCAAGGCAACTGTATTAGCAGTATCGTCCTCGCCCCAGGCGTAGCCGGCTTGTGCACCGACATACAGTCCAGTCCATGAGCCGCCCGGTCCTGCAAATGATGGTGTGGTGAATACAAACGACAAACCAGCAATTGCCAACAATCCAATTTTCCTGATAGCCATTAAACGTTCTCCGGTTTTCATAAGGTATTTTTAAAAGAATCTCAGCGTATTTTACAATTCAAAAAACCTTATCTGAAGCACGTCGCTCAAGGTTAAATCCACAAATCTTTTGGTTGTTGTTTTTTTACTCATTTCGGCCTGATTAATTAAGCGAGCGTAAGGTACCTTGCTCAAAGTACACTCCAAGTCGGCAGACAACAGGCAGCCGGTCAATTCGTTGACGGCGAGCGATGAAAGCAGTCCATAATGGTTTTTTTAGACTCTGCTCACGTTTTCACTTCATGGTGACGACAGGCAGACATCAATTGGAGGTGTGCCCATGAAGCAGTCCTTTTCCACGATTCGCCTTACCAGCCTGTTTACTCTGTGTTTGGCCGCAACTCCTGGCCATTGCGCGGACTGGTATGCCGCCGCAACTTCCTGCGTGCCTTATCCAGAAGCCATCAATGCCAGGCAATACTCCAATGCTAATGGACGCCTGCGGTTCAACCCGAACATGACGGGGACCATGTACTTCGCGTGCAATGTAGGCAGCTCCAGCGCGCTGATGAATACAACCGGTCGGCTGGCTGACAACCTCTATCTGAGCCTCACGTATCAAATTCTCGGTGACGTAATCACGAATGTGCAGACTTCAGCCGAGTTGAAAGGCGTCAACAAAATTTCCGGGAATATCACCAATATTGCATCGGTCGGCCGCAATCTCGGATCGCTGCCTGCATCACAACCAAGTATCCCGATCACAATATCTTCCCAAGCATTCAGTGGGCAGACTCTGGATTTCGTGAACAATTACTACTACGTCATCATTACCTTATCCAGACAGACGACAGCCTTTAATCCCATCGTGTATGGCGTTGGTTTGACCGAGCACCCGATTAGAATCGAGGAATCCGTAGTAACCAAGTGAAACATCATCAGGCTTGATAGGCCTGCCCCTTACAACTACAAGACAACTTATTAGCCGCTGTTCTGGAATCCATTTCCGCATAGCCAATCAGCAGCCTTTAACTCCCGTTCCCACAACAAGGAATTGTCCCTGTGTACATTATTAATTTATTTGTCGCAACAATGGTAGTTGTCGTCAACCTCGGCGCACAGGCGAAGCCCGTGGCCGCAGATAAACTGCCGTCGGGCGTGGTGGTGACACACCTGAAGCGGGGCAGTGGTTCGGCCCCTTCGGCCAGCGACACGGTGAAGGTGCATTATCGCGGCACGCTGGTGAACGGCACGGAGTTCGACAGTTCCTACCGGCGCAACGAGCCGGCGACTTTCCCATTGGACCGCGTCATCCCCTGCTGGACGCAGGGCATGCAGAAAATGAAACCGGGCGGCAAGGCCCGGCTCTTCTGCCCATCGCAAACCGCATATGGCGCGCGAGGCATTCCCGGCACCATCCCGCCCGACAGCGTGCTGATCTTTGATGTGGAGTTGCTGGGCATTGAATGAATTCAAACGACTGAATTGAAAGAGCCTGGCCCTCCCCAAGCGCCACCACCCCCCTGCATCAGCATAGAAAGTGCTTGGCAGCCACACAATAGTTACAATCAGGGTAGCAAAGCTTCGAATGACATCCTGAAAGGGGAGCAGCGATGAGCAAGAATTCATGGGATCGATTGGCAGCCGCCAATGGCTTGATCAGCCTTGTCCTGTTTTTTGTGGGCTGGCTGATCTATGGGAACGGGCCGACTGTTGCTGATGATCCGGCAATCATCCTCGGGTTCTTTACAAACAATCCCGATCGTGTGATTGGGTCCATGTTCTTTCAGGGGCTCGCCTCGCTGGCTCTGATCTGGTTCATGGCTGCGCTGGTCATGGCCATGAAAAAAGCCGATGAGACCCTGCTGGCCGTGGCAGCGGGATTGGCATTCGCGGTTGCACTGACACTCGGCTCGGCCGCGACCATCATGCGTAGCGGGCTGGCCTTCCTGAGTGTCGGCGAGGTCACTGCTGACACGGTGGCGGTCATTTTCTACCTGGGTTCGGTCATCGATACCGGCCAGAACATGTTCAGCGCCGGTTGGTATTTGCCGGTTGCGCTGGCGGCTTTCCGCACCCGCTTCATTCCCGCATGGTGGGGATGGGTCAGCATTGCCGCAGCACTGTGGGCCATCGCCAGCACCACAGCCCTCAATCATGCCGGACTATGGTCTCCACATGGTGCCGGGTTTCTTAACCTCGTCTTCTACGTTGTCTGGGTGGGCGGAACCAGCATGCTGCTGTTGAAGAGCAGACGCGACAGCGCGGCCTGACTCTGGCATCAAGACTGCCGCCGCACGCAAAATTGGGAGTTGTACTCAATGACATCCACTCCGAGCTGAATGCCTCGGAAGCCACTGGAATCATCCCGGTTGATTCGCTACAGGCAATACGCGATGGCCTTACAAGGGCGCGCACGCTGGGGGTTCCGGTTTCCATCGCGGGTGGGCGTGGCGCCATGGGTGGACAGCAATTCTGCGTTGGCGGACTGGTGCTCGACACGCGGAAGCTTGATCACGTTCTCAGTCTGGATGTACAGCATGGCCTGATCGATGTCGAGGCCGGCATCCAGTGGCCCACGCTGGTCGATTACCTGGAAAGCGCCCAGGCCGGCATGCATTCCCCTTGGGTGATCGCCCAGAAACAAACGGGTGCCGACCGCATCACGATCGGCGGCACAATTTCTGCCAATGCCCATGGACGTGGCTTGCGCATGCGTCCTTTCATCTCTGACGTCGAATCTCTTCGGATCGTGAATGCTCGCGGTGAACTGATTGAATGCGACCGTACCCGCAATGCCGAGCTGCTCAGTCTGGTTACCGGCGGTTATGGGTTGTTTGGCTGCATTTATTCAGCGACGCTTCGACTCGTGCGCAGGCAGGTGCTGGAGCGCGTGGTCGAACTTGCCTCCATTGACGAGCTGGGCCGGCTTTTCAAGGGCCGCATCGAGGACGGTTTCCTGTATGGAGATTTCCAGTTTGCCATCGACCCGGCTTCGGGCGATTTCCTGCGCAGGGGCGTGTTTTCCTGCTATCGGCCGACTGAACGATGCACATTGCCCTCGGATCACCGGCGGGAACTTTCGATGGATGACTGGCGGCGGCTGATAGTCCTGGCGCACACCGACAAGTCGCTTGCCTTCAAGCTTTACAGCGAGCATTACCTGGAAACTTCCGGGCAGCTTTACTACTCGGACCGCCATCAGCTGGCCGATTACGAAGATGGGTACCACCACTGGCTTGACGAAAAACTTTGCGCCGCGCACAAGGCCAGCGAAATGATCACGGAGCTGTATGTGCCCAGGGAGCAGCTTGCCAGCTTCATGGCCGATGTAGCGAAAGATTTTCGCGCGCATGGCGTCGATCTCATCTATGGCACGGTGCGCCTGATCGAGCGTGACGAAGATTCCTTTCTGGCATGGGCCAGGGAACCCTGGGCCTGCGTGATTTTCAACCTGCACACGGTACACACACCTGACGGCATCGCTCATTCTGCGGAAGCGTTTCGCCGGCTCATCGATCTTGCCATCAAGCGCAACGGCAGTTACTACCTGACCTACCACCGCTGGGCCAGGCGTGATCAGGTTGAGACGTGTTATCCGCAAATGCGCCGCTTCCTGCAACTCAAGCGAGAATACGACCCCGATGATCTTTTCCAGAGCGACTGGTACCGTCACACCCGCAACATGCTCTCCGATGCATGACAAACTCGAATCCCGTGCAGCCAGGCTCTCCGACACGACCCCCCTTCCGACAAGGGTCACGCTCCTCATTGTCCTGACCATCACCGCCGCAACGATGATCATGCTGTGGGCTGGCTCGGTCGAAAGCAGAAAAGCGCCCGCAATCGCCCCGCTTCTGTGGCTTTATACCGGCCTATTCGTGCTGCGCGTAGCTGGCCAGGTGCTGGTGGCAATCCAGCCCCGCAAGTGGTTGCCGCCGATGTGGCAGTGGAATTTGATTCCATACCCGATACTGCTGCCGATCCAGCTTGTCTTGATCGCCGTCATGGTGTGGATCAACATGGCATTCAGCTCCGTGAGTGGAATTGCGGCGACCAATAGTGCAGCCATTGGCGACTTTCTCCTTTCTTTCAGCGCCGTTTATGCCCTGGCAATGGCGACCCGTTATGTTGTCAGGATGCGCCGCCGTCCGGATCAGCGCTGGTTTGGCGGAACGATTCCAATCGTTTTCCATTTCGTGCTTGCGTCCTACCTCCATGCCCTGGGGTTGTTTTATGCCAGGAGTTGAGGCTCCCGTACTCATCATCGGCGGCGGCGCGGCCGGGCTTTCCACTGCCGCCGCGTTGGGCAGGCATGGTATTCCCTCGATGATTCTCGATCAGAATGAACATGTCGGCGATTCATGGTCCCGGCGCTATCAAAGCCTCAAGCTTCACACCATCCGGCGTTTTTCCGGGCTGGCGCATTGCCCGATCCCAATGGATTTCCCCCGTTACCTTTCTAAGGACGAATACGCCACCTACCTGAAATATTATGCGCAGGTTCTGAAGCTTGATGTCTCGCATGGAGAGCGTGTTAGCTCAGTACGGAAAATTCCGGAAGGCACCGATGGAGCCGGATGGGAAGTCACGACAAACCATGGCACACATCAAGCGAAGGCTGTCGTCATCGCCACGGGCCAGTGTGCCGAACCCCGCTTCCCATCTTTCGAAGGCATGGAGAAATTTGGTGGGCGGGCGTTCCACTCCGCCAGCTACACGAGCGGTACCGAATACCGGGGACAAAAAATCCTTGTGATCGGATTGGGCAACAGCGGCGCAGAAATCGCTGCCGATCTTGCAGCGCAAGGCGCCAGATCGGTCTCGGTTTCAGTCAGGACAGCGCCGCCCATCGTCACGCGCGAAATGCTGGGCATCATCCCCGTCCAGCTTCTGGGCATCGCCTTGATGCCACTCGGCATGCCACGTGTGATTGATCGTGTTGGCGCGGCACTGCGACGCCTCGCCCTTGGAGACCTGACCAGATTCGGTCTTGCCAAGGCCGCATGGGGACCATTCACTGCCCACAGACCCGCAGTGATCGACGCTGGATTCGTGCATCAGTTGAAGCTGGGCCGTATCACGGTTCGCCCGGCGATCGCGCATATCGATTCAAACACTGTCTTCTACTCAGACGGATCGAGCGAGGAAATCGATGTCGTCGTTGCCGCGACTGGTTTCCGGACCGGACTCGAAAAGTTTTTGAAGGTGCCAGACGTGATTGATGGAGAAGGGCAACCCCGTTTTCGATCGGGGGAGACAACATCAGCACCAGGACTGTTCTTCATTGGATTCGATGAAACCGTGCGTGGTCAGTTGTTTGAGATCAGGCGTGGATCGAAACGGCTTGCCGCCACGATTAAGCGCTATCTTAAATAAGCAAACCAAGGAGATTGTTACAGCTGCTGCCTCGTATTTTCGGCACAATACCCACTGAACGCCATCAAACCGTCAACGCATGAAAACCCTCTTCTCTCTGGTCGAATCTCCGTTCTTCCCTCATTTCCCCGATCTATACGACGAACTGGGTATTGTGGCGGAACGGTTCGACTCCGCCCGCAATCTGCACCGCGCGCTGCAGAAGCAGGCGCCGGATTTTTTTCTGGGTGAATTCATCTACGGCTGGGGCAACGACTACGCGGGGAACACCGTCTCGAACCTGGATGTCACCCTGCGCACCTTGCAGTCCAGGGCGCCCGGGGCAAAGCTGATCGTGGTCATGCAACCCGGTGAAGCGCCCCACATCGGCAAGCTGCTGGAGCTGTTTCCCATCCACGCCGTGCTGAAATACCCGGTCAGCGAAGACGAAATGCGGACGGTGTTGCAGGCTCCAGCGTAAGCCAGGGCATTAGTTTGACCGGCGGTACAAGTCGCCAGGTTTCGTCGGAACCGACTGATCGGTTATCAATTGTGCCCTCCCCCTCAACCAGGGAATCCAATAATCTTTGCCTATATAATTCTTGAAGCACGTTAAATTGCTGTTCGGGCTATCCTGGCTGGCCGAACCCCGATAGCGCAACTTTCCGGCATCGCTGAAAGAACATCATGCCCACAGTCGTTAAACAGTCACGAACCGCCTTCCCCATCCGCCTGTTCCTGCTCTTTTTTCTTCCGCTTGTGCTGCTGGTCATGGCGTGCGCCTGGTATGTGGGGCATGACCGAATTAAAGGGGAACTTGGCCTTATCCAGGCGGACGAGATCAACAGCATCGTATTGGGTGTGCGTCGCATGGATAGCGAACTGCAGGATCCACTGCAACACCTGCTTACGCTTGCAAGTGAGAAGGTCCTGAGTCAGGCAGTCAACAACCCTGACGGCCGTGCCATGGAACAGCTTGAAGCTCTTCTCATGAATCTGGTTTCATATAACCCAACGTATGACCACATACGCTGGATTGACGAGAATGGCGTTGAAAAGGTGCGCGTTAACAATGTGAATGGCCGCCCTGTTCGGGTGCCAGGGGAGCTGCTGCAAAACAAGGCCACACGCTACTATTTCAGGAATTCGATGCAGCTCAAGCAAGGTGAAATTTATATCTCCTCGCTTGATCTGAACGTCGAGGGTGGCAAGATTGAAATTCCCTACAAACCGACGTTGCGTCTAGCTAGCCAGGTACAGGATGCCAGTGGACGCCTGCGCGGCATTCTCATTATCAACGTAGCCGCAAATGCTCTGCTTGACCATTTCACCGAAGCGATGGGCAACAAGCGTGATCATGTCATGCTGCTGAACAAGGAAGGATATTGGCTCAGGGCCATCAATAAGGAAGACGAATGGGGGTTCATGTTCAATCGTTACGTCACGCTGGGTCAGCGTTATCCGGAGGCCTGGAAGATCATTTCCAGCAGGACTGCTGATCAGGTGGAACTGGCGGATGGCCTGTGGACCTGGAGCAGCATTTATCCACTCAAGGTGGCGGATGCCAGCCGAATCAAGGACATTCCCGAATGGCTGGTTGTTTCACACCTTCCGGCCAGTCAACTGGCGATGATTCGAAGCAACGTGTGGAAACCCGTCATCACGGTATCGTCGATCGTCATTGCTGTATTCGGAATTCTCTCCGCCTTGCTGGCCCTTGCCATTAACGGGCGCCAACAGGCCAAGATAGCTGCAGCAAAATCACAAACCGAAGCGGAAGCAGCCAAAGCCCTGGGCAGGGAACAGGAACGCTATCGCATGGTGGTGAAGGCCAATGTCAACGGCCTGCTGGTAGTGGATGCGGAAGGCAGGATTGTTTTGACAAACCCCGCACTGGACAAAATGTTCGGTTACAACCCTGACGAGCTGCTGGGCAAGCCGCTTGAAATCCTGGTACCCGAAGCGGTGCACATCGAACACAGGACGCTGAGAGCGAACTTCATGAACGAGCCTGTTGCCCGGCCAATGGGAACAGGACGTGTATTGACTGGCCGTCGCAAGGGCGGGGGGCATTTTCCGCTCGAAGTAAGCCTGAGTCCTTTCAAGGAGGGAAACAGGCACTATGTCGGCGCCATTGTCTGCGACATTTCAAGCAACAAACAACAATAGTCGCTGGGTATGTCAGGCGCTTTCTCGCGCCGCCCGCTTGCGATCGTGTTCCTGCAAATGCCGCTTGCGGATTCGGATGGACTTGGGGGTGATTTCCACCAGTTCGTCGTCGTCGATGAATTCGACGGCGGATTCGAGCGTGAGCTTGATCGGCGGCGTGAGGCGCACGGCTTCATCGGTGCCTGATGCGCGGACGTTGGTGAGTTTCTTGCCCTTGATGGGGTTCACCACCAGATCGTTGTCGCGGCTGTGGATGCCGATGATCATGCCTTCGTACAACTTGTCGCCGGGGCTGACGAACATGCGGCCGCGGTCTTCCAGGTTCCACAGCGCATAAGCCACGGCCTCGCCGTTTTCCTGCGAGATCAGCACGCCGTTGTGGCGGCCGGGCAGGTCGGCCTTGACCGGACCGTATTCGTCGAACACGTGGCTCATCAGTCCGGTGCCGCGCGTCATGGTGAGGAAGTCGCTCTGGAAACCAATGAGGCCCCGAGCGGGAATGCGGTATTCCAGGCGCGTGCGGCCATGGCCGTCCGACTCCATGTTGGTCAGCTCGCCACGGCGGCGGCCGATTTCTTCCATGACCACGCCCTGTGTGTCGTCTTCCAGGTCAATGGACAGGTTTTCGTAGGGCTCGCACTTCTCGCCGTCGATATCCTTGTACACGACGCGCGGCTTGGCCACGGCCAGTTCGAAACCTTCCCGGCGCATGTTTTCAAGAAGAATCGTCAGGTGTAGTTCGCCACGTCCGGAAACCCGGAACACGTCGGCATCACCGGTGTCCTCCACTTTCAGCGCGACGTTGGTCAGCAGCTCCCGGGTGAGCCGGTCACGGATCTGACGGCTGGTGACGAACTTGCCTTCGGTACCGGCCAGCGGCGAGCTGTTGACCATGAAGTCCATGGTCAGCGTGGGTTCGTCCACTTTCAGCATGGGCAGCGGCCGGGGATTGTCCTTGTCGGTAATCGTCACGCCGATGCCGATGTCTTCGATGCCGTTGATGAGCACGATGTCGCCGGCTTCGGCTTCGTCGACCAGAATGCGTTCCAGGCCCTGAAAACCCAGCACCTGGTTGATCTTGCCGGTTTTGACATCGCCGTCTTCGCCCCAGGCCACCGCAACCATCTGGCCGGGCTTGATGCGGCCATTGCGGATGCGGCCAACGCCAATGCGGCCGACATAGGAAGAATAATCCAGCGCGGCAATCTGGAACTGAAGCGGCGCATCGGGACTACCCACGGGTTCGGGCACATGATTCAGAATGACTTCGAACAGCGGCTTCATGTCGGAAGCGCTGCCTCCGGATGAGGGCGCATCCTTTAGGTCCATGCACGCCCAGCCATTCAGGCCGGATGCGTAGACGATGGGGAAATCGAGCTGGTCGTCGGTGGCGCCGAGCTTGTCGAACAGGTCAAACGTGGCGTTGATGGCGTAGTCGGAACGCGCGCCCGGCCGGTCCACCTTGTTGACCACGACGATGGGCCGCAAGCCCAGCGCCAGCGCCTTCTTGGTGACGAAACGTGTTTGCGGCATGGGGCCTTCCACCGCATCCACCAGCAGCAGCACGCCATCGACCATGCCCAGCACCCGCTCCACCTCGCCGCCGAAATCGGCGTGTCCGGGCGTGTCCACGATGTTGATGTGAGTGTCGCCGTAATTGATGGCCGTGTTCTTGGCCAGAATGGTAATGCCGCGCTCCTTTTCCAGGTCGTTGGAATCCATGATGCGCTCATCCATCTGCTGGTTGTCACGGAAGGTGCCGGACTGCTTCAGCAGTTGGTCGACGAGTGTGGTCTTGCCGTGGTCGACGTGGGCGATGATGGCGATGTTGCGAAGCTTGCGGGACATAGGTTTCTGGCAGGAGCCGGGCCGGTAAGGGAAAAGCCCGTTATTTTAGCAGATTTGAATATACAGCCGGTGACGCCTGGCGGCTTTATTGCCTGTAAACCGGGTGTGCGGCCAGCCGCCGGTCGATTTCCTCGATCTGCCGCTGATAGGCCGGGCTGCCAGGCTTTTCAAAGCGGCGAAGGAATTCCTGATGCGGCAGGAATTCCGGCAGATCGGCAAAGCTGGGGGAAAGCGCCGCATCATCCGGCAGATGCCGCAAGCCTTTCAACACCGATCCGGCGGCTTCACCCGTGGCCTGATCGCCCAGGCGCGCGCCCGCGCGGTCGTAGGCCAGATCGGTAAAACTGAAGCCGGAACCGGATTCGATGTCTTCTTCCTCCTTGGCCAGACCGATGGCATTGGCCAGACGGCTGCCACCAGTGGCGGACAGGGCGGCGGCGATCAGCAGATGTTCCGCCGCGTCGCGACGGCCATGCAGCGTCAGCAATACCGGCGGCGCACGGCGCGTGGTGCGGCCCTTTCCCTCCAGCAACTGCGGCAGGCTGACGCCGGCGACATAAGCGCCCAGCGCGGTCAGGGCAGCGCGGTTTTCCGCAGCAGGTTCTCCACCCCGCTCTGCCGCAGACCGGAACACCGATTCAACCAGTTCGCGCGCTGGCTGCTGGCTGTGATTGGGGTACCGGCTCGCGATTTTACGCACAACCTCCGCATAGGCCAGCAGCCGCGCCTTCTCATCGGGGCCGATCAGCACTTCCGCGCCTTTGCGCTCCAGCATGGTCAGCAACTTTGGATGCCACAAATAATCCAGGCTCAGCCGGTCCTCGTGCATGTCAATGCGCTGAACGGCTTTCAACAGTGTGGACAGCGAAGCATCCTGCTGGAGCCAGTTATGCGCGACCCACCAAACGCCACGTCCCAGAAACGCCGGTAGAGGCAAGCCGCCCAGACGCATGCGCGTGATGGTAAGCCGGTTGTCGATATTGGATACATCGGCGGAAAAATTGAGGTAGTTGCCAAAAGGGGTCTGGCGCACGCGCAAGGTCAGGTTGATTTCAGCCTTGTCCGGTTCGAGATTGGCCGACACGCCGCTGACAGGTTTGACCACCACGGCGTAGTTCAGCAAGCGGTTGACTTCCTCCTCGGACAAATCCAGGGTTTGCAGCGTGTTGGCCGCGCGCGATGACGGAACATTGCGTTCAAACAACTGCTTGGCCCAGACCAGGTCCGCGCGACGAATGCGATCGCCGGGTTCCACGCGCGGCTGGTTGTCCAGCACCAGCCAGGCCAAGCCGGACAATCCACCTGCCAACAACAGAACGGCTACAAGTTTTTTCATCAACCTTCTTTGTTGCGCATGAAGTCCGCCGTCTTGAAAAACGCCGCTGTCAGTTCGGCTTTCAGTTTTTCGTCGAGATCGACGTCATTCATCGCGCGCTTCATGCAGGCCATCCACTGGTCACGCTCGGATTCGCCGATCTCGAACGGCATGTGACGCTTGCGTAAAAAAGGGTGGCCGAAGCGGTCGGTATAAAGCGGCGGCCCGCCGGTCCAGCCGGAAAGAAACCAGTACAGTTTGTTGCGCGATTCGGAGAGATCGGCGGGATGTAATTTGCGAATACCGTAATAGTCCGGGTCTTCGTCCATCAGGTCGTAGAAGCGGTCAACCAGTTTGCGGATGGACTCGTCGCCGCCGATGCGTTCGTAATGTGTTTCCATGTTTGCGCGTATATCAGTCATCAGGCAGAGACCGGCTTGACCCGGAATGCCGCTTCCCTGGCACGACGACGCGCCTCATCCACGGTATCGGCACTCGCCAAAGCCACGCCCATGCGCCGGCGCGGGAAGGCTTCGGGTTTTCCGAACAGCCGGATATCGGATTCGGGCACGCGCAGCGCTTCATCCACGCCTTCAAAAGCAATGCCTTTTGCATCCAGGCCACCATAAATCACGGCTGACGCGCCGGGACGATGCAGACTCACATCCACCGGCAAACCCAGAATCGCACGCGCGTGCAGTTCGAATTCATTCAGCCGCTGCGTGCACATCGTCACCATGCCGGTGTCATGCGGGCGCGGGGAGACCTCGGAAAACCAGACCTGATCACCCCGAATGAAAAGTTCCACGCCAAAGATGCCCAGTCCGCCGAGATTGTCAGTGACAGCTTTTGCCATGCCGCGCGCGGTTTCAAGCGCGGCAGGGGACATGGGCTGCGGCTGCCACGATTCCACATAATCACCGTTGACCTGCACATGACCGATGGGTTCGCAGAAATGCGTTTCCATCTCGCCGTTTGCCCTGCGGGAACGCACGGTCAGTTGCGTAATTTCATAGTCGAAGCGGATGAAGCCTTCGACAATCACGCGGCCCTGATCCACTCGCCCGCCGCTGGCGGCATACTTCCAAGCCGCCTCCAGTTCGTCCGGACCGTTGACCTTGCTCTGTCCTTTTCCTGACGACGACATCACCGGCTTGATGATGCACGGATAGCCGATGCCGTCGTTGATCGCCGCACGCAACGCTTCGAGCGAATCGGCAAAGGCATAGGGCGAAGTGGGCAGGCCCAACTCTTCCGCCGCCAGCCGCCGGATGCCCTCGCGGTTCATGGTCAGCCAGGCCGCCCGCGCGGTGGGAATGACAATGGCAAGCCCATCCTCTTCGATGTCTACCAGCTCGTCGGTTGCGATGGCCTCGATTTCCGGCACGATGAAATGCGGCTTTTCCTGCTCCACCAGCGCGCGCAGCGCTTTGGCATCGGCCATGTTGATGACATGGTGGCGATGCGCCACCTGATGGCCCGGCGCATTCGGATAACGATCAACCGCGATAACTTCCACACCCATGCGCTGCAACGCAATGATGACCTCCTTGCCGAGTTCGCCCGAACCCAGCAGCATGACTTTGGTGGCGGAGGGACTGAGAGGGGTACCTAATTTCATGGTCGATACATCGAAAAAACATTGGCTGATTGTAACGCAGCCGGCATGCCCGCTCTGCTGGCAAGTATCTATTGAAGGGGTTCGACTTCTGCCTGGATACTGAACTGCACCTGCTCTGTGGCGCCGATCATCTGCTGATTGCTGATGCCCGTGTAACCGATGCGAACGCGGTGATAGCCGTTTTTTTCAACCTTGATGCTGGCCGTGGTTTCCGCGCCCTCGGCGGCAATGACGAAATCATGTCTGCCCGGAGGCAATGTCGCAGTCAGTCCCCGCCGGGCTTCGGACAGCTTACCCCACTTGCGCGTCATGCCCAGAAACTCGCGCTCGCCACCCAGTACATGAAAAATCTGCACATCGCGGTGCAGGCTTTCAACCCCTTGCGTTTCAGGCAGGTAGAACTCGACATAGCCTTTGGGGCCTTCGTCAAACGCCGCCTCCGGTTCGGGCTTGCCGCAGGCTGTCACGCCGATCAGCGCGCCCAGCCACAGAACTTGCCGGATATGGCGCGCATAACGCGATAGAGTCATCAGGTACGCTGCCCCTTGGGTTTTTCGTCGGCGCCATAAACGCCCTTGTGTTCAAACGGCATCCAGTCGGTCTTGTCGGTTTTTACCCGACCTTTAACTTTGTAGGGAACGCCCTCCTTGAGCATTTCAAACGGCATGGTTTTGACTTGCGAGATGATGTTCTTTGATTCGGTGATGGCTTCGACATGCATGATCGTGCTGGATGCCGCCGGAATCCTGGCCGTGGCGCTGGAAAGCGCCTTGGCAAACGGGCGCCCGTTGACTTCCAGGTCAAAATCCAGCCCCTCGATTTTCACTTCGAAGTCGTTGGGGTTGGTGACGCGCAAGCCAATGTCGAATCTTTGCTCAAACAAGCCCAGGCTTTTGACGTCGACTTCCGCCACGCTGACCTTGGGCGCCACCGCGCCCATCGGCAAACTTGAACATCCGGCCAGCAGCACGCAAGCAAGCCATGTATTGAATCTGTTCATTTACAATCCTTTCAAATCATTCCACGTGCCATTATCCCAAAAGTCACGCCCACCCTATTCCAGAGTAAAATAGTCAACTTTAAAGAAGGCTTTTCGATTTATGCGTCCCGCCCAGCTTATTCCCATTCTTGAACGCGAATTTTTGAGCGCCGCCGAGGGCCACCATACCCCGGTGATGATGTGGGGCCCGCCCGGCGTGGGCAAGTCGCAGATGGTGAGCGAAGTAGCCGCCAAGCATGGCGTGCCCGTAATCGACATCCGCCTGTCGCAAATGGAACCGTCCGACTTGCGTGGCATTCCCTTCAGGACCGGCGAAAGCGTGGAATGGGCAATTCCCGCCATTCTGCCCAACGCAAAACGCCACGGCGAAAAGGGCATTCTGTTTCTGGACGAAATCACCTCCGCGCCGCCTTCGGTTTCAGCAGCAGCTTATCAATTGATACTCGACCGTCGCCTGGGTGCGTATGAAGTGCCGCCGGGCTGGGCGATTTTCGCCGCCGGCAACCGTCAGGGCGACCGCGGCGTGACCTATGCCATGCCCGCGCCGCTGGCCAACCGCTTTTCACACTTCGAGGTGGAGGCCAATCTGGACGACTGGTCGCAGTGGGCCTACGAAAACAATATCGACGACCGGCTGATCGGCTTTTTGCGCTTCCGGCCCGAACTGCTATTCGACTTCGACCCATCGCGCAATCCCACCGCCTTCCCCACGCCACGCTCGTGGGAATTCGCCCATCGCGCGCTGCAAAAATTCGGCGACCAGCCCGATCTGCTCGGCCCCGCGCTGGCGGCCTGCGTGGGCCAGGCAGCAGGGATTGAGTTTTCGGCCTACCTCGCCAATCTGTCCCGCATGCCCGATCTGGATGCCATTGTCGAAGGCCGCCCCGCTGACGTGCCACGCGACACCGATTTGCAATATGCCGTTGCCGCCGCGCTGGTGGCGCGCGCCATTCGCAACAAGAACGGCAACAACCTCAAGGAAATGCTCGGCCACATTCTCGATTACGCGGCAAAGTTTCCATTGAAGGAAATGGGCGTGATGCTGGTTTCCGACATTCATCGCAATATCGGCCAGAACCTGTTTGCCGTCCCGCAGTTCGCCAACTGGGCGAACCAGGTGGCGGATATCGTTCTATATGAATAACAAGTTCCAAGTTACAAGGCCCAAGGTTTTTTCTTGAAGGCGCGAAGCGCCACTCTTGCACCTTGAAACTTGCAACTGAATGAACAGCACGATGCCGCAGAACCTCAACCCGATCACCTACGCCAACGACCCCGCGACCAAGCTCGCGGCGGCACGCACGCGTCTGATTCTGGACAAGCCCTTCCTGGGCGCGCTGGTGCTGCGTCTGCCGATGATCGAGGCCGGGCCGTGGTGCAGGACTACCGCCACGGACATGAAGAGTTTTTATTACAACCCGGTCTACATCGACAAACTGTCGCTGTCGCAGGTCGAGTTCGTGCTGGCGCACGAGGCGCTGCATTGCGCACTCACGCATTTCGTACGGCGCGGCCATCGCATCCAGCGAAAATGGGATCTGGCCTGTGATTTCGCCATCAATCCGATCTTGATGAACGACGGCCTGCAACCACCACCCGAGGCCGTGGTACTGAACCAGTTCGAGAACATGAGCGCGGAGGAAATCTATCCCTGCCTGGACGACAACCTCGACAACGAAACACTCGACCAGCATCTTTACGACAACGATGCCGAAGGCAGCCAGGGTGGGCAAAGCCAGGAACCTCCGCCGGAAGATTTGCCACAGGACAAGCAGGGTCAGTCCGGCGGCGGATCGCAGCCGCAGAATCAGGAACCGCAACAAGGCGAAGGCGGCGGGGCGAAACCCAATCCGCAGCAAGGTCAATCCGGACAGAAAGCGGGCGAAAATGACGACAAGGACAACCTGCCCGTTCCCCTGACCTCGCAGGATCGCGAAGAACTGGCGCAAAAATGGCAGCAGTACCTGGCCAGTGCCGCGCAGCAGGCGCAACAGGCCGGCAAGCTGGGTGGCGCCATGGCGCGCATGGTCGATGCATGGCTGGAACCCAAACTGCCCTGGCGTTCGCTGCTGGCGCATTACTTCTTCGACCAGGCGCGCAACGACTACAACTACATGCGGCCTTCACGGCGTGAAGGCGACATGATCCTGCCTTCACTGAAAAGCTCGCAGTGCGATCTTATCGTCGCCATCGATACATCCGGCTCCATTGGCGAGGAAGAACTGTCCGAGTTCCTGTCCGAGATCAACGCCATCAAGGGCGCGCTGACGGTGCGCATCACCCTGCTGGCTTGCGATGCCAAACTCGCCGAAGACGGCCCCTGGGTATTTGAGCCCTGGGAAGAATTTCGCCTGCCGCGCGCGTTCGAAGGCGGCGGCGGTACCGATTTTGCGCCCGTGTTCGAGTGGGTGGAGCAGGAAAATTTGCGCCCTGATGCGCTGGTGTATTTCACCGATGCTGACGCTGACTTTCCACCCACGCCGCCCGCTTATCCGGTCATCTGGCTGGTGAAGGGCAAGAAACCGGTAGCCTGGGGCCGGCGCATCCAGTTGAATTAAATGCTGTCGAACTGATGCAAGCTGAACTTTCCTCCGAAGACAACCTGCGCCTCAATGTGTTGATGGTCGCCAATCCCGTCCAGGCGGTGCGCATCGACGAAGGTGCGATGACGTTGTATGCGCTGACCGAGAACGGCGAAGCCAGAATCCAGCTGCATCCCAATTGCCGTGCCGATCAGTACATCAGCAGGGTCAAGGAATTTCTTGGCGGCCACGCGCTCGGCTCACCGGGCGGTTATCCGGTTTACCTGCAACGCTGGACGCGCATGGGTCAAACTTCGGACAAGAATCTGGAAGCATTGCTGCTGCTTGGTGAGCCGGAAGCTGTGGTCGCCGTCGCACATGCGCCCAGCCTCACCGACGAGCTTGCCCGGCGCGCCTGGTGGTGCCAGCCCTCCATGGAGGTCGCGCGCTGGATGCTAGAAAAGGATGCGGTCGTGCAGGGGAAAATGGGCAAGGTGCTGGCTGATTTTCTCATCGAGCATCTGCCGTTTGAAGAAAACCCGGATGCTCGCATGCACACCATCCGGCTGGTGCTGTATGGCAAGCTTGCCGACGAGCAGACCACGGCCAAGCTGTGGCGCATGGCCAAGGGTGTGCCCTATTACTTCATCGGATTTCTGGAATTTCTGCCTCGAGAACTGCCCGCCGATCAGCCGCCTCGTTCTGATGAAGCAGAGGCCTCGCGCCTGCTCAAACCATTGGCTGAATGCGGCAATGTATTCGCGGAAAGTTTTCTTTCCCTGCTTTCCGCCAACGGGCAAACCTGGCTGAAGGCCGTTTCGGAAGTGCTGGCTCGACCGTCCACCTCGCTGGTGGTGTATGCGCTGCTGGATGCCATCAGCCGCTATTTCCATGCCACGGGATACCCTGTTAAAACGGAAAATCTTGATGAGCTGTTAGCCGAAGCCAAAGCCTTGTCGTCAAGTAAACAGGCCGCGCCGCAAGGCCTGCTTGAAGTTTTGAGCGCCGCGCCGCAATACCGGCAGAACATCGAAGCCATGCTGGCCCTGTCCGGCCTGACTGGCAAGACCGCCGATCCGTGGCTGTTGCGCAATACCGCAGTTGGTGCGCTGATGCGGCGTAAAATCGAACCGCTGGTTGCGCCCATCAGCCAGGCAGTGCAAATTCTGAGAGCGCCGGTAAAACCCTGATGAAGTTATATCTCGATCCTGCCCAGTCTAAGGAAATGCCCGCGCTGATCCGCAGCCCCAACAAGACGCGCAAGCGCTATCCGGAGGGCGTGGTTGAACCCGTCGCGAGCGAGTCCGAAGCACTTGAGCGGGCTGGGGAAAACCTGCATCCGGCGATCGTCATCGGCCCGTCCCGATCATCGGAAGGATTCAGAATTTATTATTTGGTAAGGTGGCTGTAATGGAAGAGTTCAAACGCAAACCCGTCAACATTCCCGTCGTCAGCGCGGATCAACCGGCAGACAGCGCTTTCGGCGCCTGCTCGGAAGCCGAGCCGTTCGCGCTGATGGTGCTGGGCGACAGCATGGAACCGGAATTTCTGGATCGCGAAATCATCGTCATCGAGCCGGAAGGTCTGGCGAAGGATGGCTCGTATGTCATCGCCTTCCACAACGAGGAATACACCTTCAGGCAGCTCATCAAGCGCGACGCCGGCTGGGCGCTGCATGCGCTGAACCAGGCCTACCCTGATCACCCCATCGCCGACCTGTCCTGCATAAAGGGCGTGGTGATCTTGAAAAAACAGCCTGGGCGCCGCAAATCAGTCAAATACTATGTTGATCAGGAGAAGCATTGATGCCGTACTTCGTTTACGAAATTCACCCCATGCGCATCGTCAAGAAAGTGGCGCAGTTCGACAAGTTCAAGGACGCATCGGCAAATGCCAAGGAAATCCGCAACAAGCTCACCGGCGCGGACAACTATTCCATCAAGGTGATTTTTGCCGAAAACGAACTGCACGCCGAGGAAATGCTGGGTGAAGTGCGCGAGAAGCCGCCAACCACCGGCGAGGATTATTGAAACCCTCAAGTCTTGAACCACAAAGTACACCAAGTACACAAAGGAAAAAATGCATTTCACTTTGTGTACTTTGTGTCCTTCGTGGTCATGCTTTTGTTCCAGCAACACACACATGAGTGAATACAACGAAGACGCCTACCGCGATGCCCGCAAGTCGGTGAACCCGACGCCCTGCGCCTTCGAGAAGGGCGTTCTTGCGCGTTGCATCGCGTGCAGCAAGGCCGAGAAACATCTTCTTGCCGAGCGGGAGACGATCAACTGCGCCGACGCAGCCGCCCAGTCGCGCTGTATGGAATTGAAAACGCTGCTTCGCGGCCAGTCCGCGTTTGCCTTGCGCATCACGGCCACCAGCTCGCCTTTGCCTCATGCCAAGGAACTCAAAATCCAGTGCGGCGGGTTGAAGGGCCTGCAAAAATCCCTGTCCGGTTCGGATGAGGTCGCGGACGTGACAGGTTTGATCGACGCCTCGGTGGCCCGGCATGGCGGCCTGGAAACTTTCCCCTATTCTGAAATCGTGCAAAGCGTGGTGCATTTCGAAGCGCGGCGGCGCGGTCATTGACCCCAGCCCGGTCAAGGTTTCCTTTGCCTCCTTCACGGCTACAATGAAACCAGATGTTGCTTGATCAGGAGAGATTCATGCGCAATTTTCACGAACTGGTCGATACGGTACAGAAGAACTGCCACATCGCGGACGCCAATCACGCCCGCAACATGACCCTGTGCACTTACCTGCTGGAAATGCGCGAGTTCTACCGCTGGGAAAACGAGCTGCCGCTGACCCAGCAACCGCCCCGCTCTGAAATTGGCGAATGGATGACGCACCGGGAATCGCTTTGGGAAACCCTGGAAGAGGATGACTTCGCCGACCTGCCGGTCAAGGATCAGCGTCTCGATCCCTTCGAGAGCGGGGCCGTCAACGCCGCGCTGGAGCCCGAGGGCTATGTGTATGGCGCGGGCATCGGCCGCTATCGCAAGCCGCATTTCTTTCTGGGCGAACTCAAGCGCAAGGAAGAACGCGAAGGCCTCACCATCTACGTCACCGGTTGCGAGTACGCACGCGATCTTTCCACCCTGCCCGCCGCTTATCAGGACGGCGCCATTTATCTGCGCACCGATGCGCTGAAAAGAGCCTTGTGGGAAAAAGTCGAATTGTGGGGCCAGAAGAAGCCGGAAGGCGCGATGAAAGCCGCCCTCGAATGTTACGGGTTTGATCGCGAGCCGGAAGCCGCGCTCGCAAGCATGACGGAAAACGAGAGCGAGGCCGTCATCCTGCACGAAGTCGGCGAAGCGCGCGCCGACCGTCTGCTTGGACCTGACTGGAAGGCCATGATCAGCGGTTTCACGCACCGTCACCCCGAGCTGCTTGCACGCTCCATCCGCGACAATCTGGCGGATTGCCTATCAACCCTGCCCGGCTTGATCGAGCGCGAAGCCTGGTGTTCGCTGCATTACTACATGGCGGATTTTGATGGCTTGCGTCTGGTGCTTTTCCCCAGCCTCACCCAGGCCTATGAATCTTGGCGCCGCTCCGGCCGTGCGGATGACCTGCTCAGGACGGTCGAAACCGGCAAAACCCATTGGGCGGAACAGGCCGGCAAGCTGCTGAGCATTTACCGGGAAGATCCCTCGGCGGCCCAGGCCAGAATCCAGGCTTTGAGAAAAGCCGAGCCCAGCCCGTTTATTCTTTGACCGCCGCAGCGGTGGCGATGGGAACCACGAGTCCGGGCTGAAGCACACCCGACGGCGCGCGGATGTCGCCAATGTGGAAACCGAAACCGCCATTGGCACGGTCCCTGAAATACAGCTCCAGCGAGGCTTTTACCGTGCGGAAGGCAATCTGGTCCCAGGGAATTTCGTGTTCGGCGAACAGGCGGACTTCCAGGCTTTCGATGCCCGGCTGGTAATCCAGATCCAGCAGCCTTGCCCGGAACATGAAGTACACCTGATCGATGTGCGGCAGATTGAACAGCGTGTAAAGCGGACCGAGTTCGACCCGCGCTCCCGCTTCTTCCCAGGTTTCGCGCAGCGCGCCTTCGGCAGTGGTCTCGCCGTTTTCCATGAAACCGGCGGGCAGCGTCCACAGGCCGTATTTTGGCTCGATGGCGCGCTTGCACAGCAGCACCTTGTCCTCCCATTCCGGGATGCAGCCCACGACCATTTTTGGATTCTGGTAATGAATGGTTCCGCAGGCAGGGCATACGTGGCGCGGCAGGCTGTCGCCTTCCGGAATGCGAAATTCAAGGGGGGAACCGCAATGGCTGCAAAAATTCATCGTGATCACTGGCTTTGAATGCAAGGTAACAAATTTCTAAACTCTCTGCCACCAGTGCATAATTAAGCTGATTGAAGGCACCTGACAAGCATGTCCATTCCGCGAAAACACCCTGAAGACGCCTACGCCCCGCAGCTGGGCGGGGATTACCAGAAAAACCCCGAACTGCAGGTGCTGGCCGACATTTCCTCGTCTCTTTCCATGGACGTGGATGTCGAGCATTTGCTCGACAGCTTCCTCGGCACCATGGTGCGGCTTTCCAACGCCCACGCCGGCATCGTTCGCGTGCTGACATCGGACGGTAAGGGGCTGCGCATTATCGGGGCGGAAGGACTGCCCCAGGAAACCCTGGCCGCGCAAAACATCATGCCGCTTGAAACTGCCTTGTGCGGGCAGCCGGTTGGCGGATCGATCAAGAACCTGCCTTATCTTTTTGAGTGCAAGGGCAATACCGCCAAGGCGTTTGGCATGGAAGACGGCTGGGTGGTGGCGCTGCCCCTGCGTTACAAGAGCACGCTGCTGGGGGTGTACAACCTTTTCCTGAAAAAGAACCAGGCCATACCGGAAGACATCAGCCTGCTGTTTGCCTCCATCAGCGAACACCTGGGCATGGCCCTTGAAAACGCCCGCCTCACCCGCGAGAATTTGCGCATCACCCTGATGAACGAGCGGCAGATGCTGGCCAATGAAATTCATGATTCCCTGGCCCAGACACTGGCCTACATGAAAATGCGCCTCGCCATGCTGCGCGAAGTGGTGGATGGCGACAAGCCCGAACTTACCGAGAAATACCTGACCGACGTGGACCACGCGCTGGAATCGGCTTACTCCGGCCTGCGCGAGCTGATCAGCCAGTTCCGCCATCGCATGGACCCACGCGGCATCGTTCCCGCTCTGCAGGAGCTGCTGGAAAGCGTCACAAGGAAAATCGATGCCCAGGTCAAACTCGACAACCAGGTCAGGGACCTGGCCCTGACGCCCGATCAGGAAGTGCAGGTCTATCGCATCGCGCAGGAAGCGCTGGCCAATATCTGCAAGCATTCCTATGCGCGGAAAGTGCAAATCGTCGTGGAAGACACCGGCACGCATTACCGCGTAAGCATCATCGACGATGGCATCGGCCTTTATGCCGCCGGCCACACCGGCCCTGGCATGCACTTCGGCATGAACATCATGCGCGAGCGCGCCGAACGCATCAAAGGCCTGGTGGAAATCCGCAGCCGCGTAGGCGGCGGCACCCGCGTCACCCTAGTCTTTCCACACGCGCCACAAGGAATAGCCGCATGACAGAAAAAACCCGCGTAATCCTGGTGGACGATCACACACTGTTTCGCGAAGGCCTGGCCGAGCTTCTGGAACACTACGGCACCGTCCACGTCTGCGGCATTGCCGGCGATCCGGATATTGCCAAGCGGCTGATCCGGGAACACCAGCCCGACGTTGCTCTCATCGACCTGCACCTTCCGCCGACAGACGGCGTCACCCTGCTCACAGAATTACGTGAGGAAGGCATCAATACGCCCGTGCTGATCCTAACCGTCAGCGACGAGGAAGAAGACATGGCCAGCGCCCTGCGCGCCGGCGCGCGCGGCTATTTATTGAAAAACATGGAGCCTTCCGAAGTCGTCGACGCCATCCAGCGCGCGGCGCGCGGCGAAACAGTTGTCGCTTCGCAGATGACCGCCAAGCTCGTTACCCTGCTTGATGCCAAGAAAGGCAAGGCCACATCACTCATCAACCAGCTTACCCAGCGCGAGCGGCAAATCCTGCAATACCTGGCCAAGGGCGAAAGCAACAAGGCCATCGCCAAGGAACTCGGCATCAGCCACGACACGGTGAAACTGCACGTGCGGAACATCCTGTCGAAGCTGAATCTGACGTCGAGGGTGGAGGCGGCGGTGTTTGCGGTGGAGCAGAAGCTGACGCCGCCGAGGCATTCATAATTCTTGCAATGGTGTCCACAATATTTTAAGGCGCTACTTTTCCATGTCATATCTCGTGCTGTTTCAAATGCCCACACCGATGAAAATTACGGGTCGGTCATCAAGCATCACGAATGCATTCATTAATTCAATCATCCCTGTTGTCACTCCTACAGAAGCCCAAGTTGAGAAAGCCCTAAGCATTCTCGGCATGACCAAAGAAACATTTCAGTGTGCATACTGCGGTAATACCGCCTCTGAATGGGATCATCTACGCCCTTTAGTCAAAGACAAGAAGCCTACTGGTTACATCTCAGAAATTCATAATCTTGTTCCAAGCTGTGGCAAGTGCAATCAATCAAAAGGCAACAAAGAGTGGCGCATCTGGATACAAAGCTCGGCACCACAGTCCCCTGCTACGCGTGGCGTCGCCAATGTTAGGGAACGCATTGCCCGACTTGAAGCTTATGAAAATTGGGGTACTCCCACCAAAATGGATTTTGGCAAAGTGGTCGGTCAAGAATTGTGGGGCCAACATTGGGAAAATTGGCAGCGTGTACAGGACCTACTACGTGAATCACAGGAACTTGCGACGAGAATCAATACGTTAGTCGCCCATGCTCACAAAGCAAGATGAGAAAAAATCATTGTGGTGCAATGCGTGGGACATCACAATTCCAAGCACATTTTGGCCGGGGGTTGCCCGGCAGCAAGTTTCTTTTCTTGTCTCGTCAAGAAAAGAAACCAAAAGAAGACGACCCAACTATGCCGGCCTTCGGCTTCCCTTAGCCTTAAGCTTCCGGGCGGGCGACGCAGAACTCGCCTTGCCATTATTTCAAAGGAAGCAAGGCTCAAACAGGCTGCGCCGCGTTGTTCCGCCCGCAAGCTCCAGGCTGCGGCGGCATAGACGGGAATAATTCAAACCCCAAAACCTTCACCCTCCCCCCTGCCCCCTCCCCTCAAGGGAGGGGGTGGAAAGAGGTGCTGAATTTGACTGGATTGCCACGGGCCTTCGGCCCTCGCAATGACGTCATTGCGAGGAACAAAGTGACGAAGCAATCCAGAGACCCCCTTGATAAAGGGGGTGGCGCGAAGCGCCGGGGGATTTGGGTTTTAAGTCCCCTCTGGGCTGCCTCGTCCGGGAACCTGAATTGGGAGCTTTTGAGGCGAGGACTGTTTGAGCCCGCGCTTAGCGCGGGCGAGTTCCGCAGCCGCCCAATTCAGGTTTCCGGACGAGGTTTACTCCGAAGGAGCAGCGCAGCGGGGCCGCCTTCTTTTGGTTACTTTTCTTGGCGGAGCAAGAAAAGTGACTAGCTGCCGGGCTACCCCCGGCTAACTCACTTCAAAGAATCAGGCGGCGGGAAATTGAGCACACCACGCAACTGCATTATCAATGTGCCCCCTCACCCCAACCCTCTCCCGCAAGGGGAGAGGGAGTTACTGGATGAGCTTACTTTGTTGATGCCGCGCGATCATCCTCGCTCACAAACCACTTGAGCTTTTCGTGCAGGCTGACGACATTGCCCACAATGATGAGCGTGGGTGGCTTGAGATTCGCTTCCACTGCCAGCACCGGCAGGGTTTCCAGCGTTCCCACCACCACACGCTGATGCGGCGTAGTGCCCTGCTGCACGATGGCGGCCGGAGTTTGCGGTGGAAGGCCATGCCTTACCAGTTCCTTTGACAGCACCGGCAGACCCTGCAAACCCATGTAGATGACGATGGTCTGGTTGGGCTTGGCAATGGACGACCAGTCGAGATTGATGCTGTCGTCCTTGAGGTGGCCGGTAACGAAGGTGACGGACTGTGCGTAATCCCGATGCGTGAGCGGAATACCCGCATAGGAGGCCACGCCCGCGGCGGCAGTAATGCCGGGCACGACCTGGAAGGGCACGCCGTGGTCGACCAGGGTTTCGATTTCCTCGCCGCCACGCCCGAAGATGAACGGGTCGCCCCCCTTCAGGCGCAATACGCGCTTGCCTTCCTTGGCCAGGCGTACCAGCAGCATGTTGATGTCTTCCTGCGGCACCGCATGGTCGGCGCGCTTCTTGCCGACGTAGATGCGTTCGGCATCGCGGCGGCACATGTCCATGATGGGTTCGGAGACGAGGTTGTCATGAACCACGACGTCAGCCTGCTGCATCAATCTCAGTGCGCGGAAGGTCAGCAGGTCGGGGTTGCCGGGGCCCGCGCCGACGAGATAGACCTCTCCTACAGGTTGCACATCGACCTCCTGATCCAGGGTGTGCTGCAGCAGCTTGGCGGCATCGTCTTCCTTGCCGGAAAACACCATTTCCGCCACCGGCCCCTGCAATACCTTTTCCCAGAAAATACGGCGCATGGGCGGGTGCGAGAACTTTGCCTTAACCTGTTCGCGAAAACTCTCGGCCAGATGCGCGAGCCGGCCGTAACTGGCGGGAATCAGCGTTTCCAGCCTTGCGCGCAGCAGTCTTGCCAGCACGGGCGATGCGCCGCCGGTGCCAACCGCGACGATCATGGGCGAGCGGTCGAGGATGGCGGGCAGCACGAAGCTGCACATGGCGGGCTTGTCCACGACATTGACCGGCAGATGACGCGCACGGGCGGCATCAAAAACTTTCCTGTCGATGACATCGTCTTCAGCGGCGCTGATCACGATTTCCACGCCATCGAGCATGGCGTCATCAAACGCGGCGTTCAAGTGGGTGATGCGGTCATGTATCTTGTGCTCGGCAAATGCCGGAGCGAGTTCGCCGTTGTGCGCAAGCCGGATCCAGGCACCCGCCTGAAGCAACAAGCCTGCCTTGCGAGCGGCGGTTTCGCCACCACCCGCGACGAGACAGGTCTTGCCGCGCAAATCAAGAAAAATGGGAAGGAAATTCATACCCTAGTCAGAAACTATTTTTAAACACAGAGGTAACAGAGGGCTCAGAGGAAAGCAAAGAGGTACCCTCTGTTACCTCTGCTCCCTCTGTGTAAATATTCTGCTTAGTGGCTGCCGCAGCCGCCGCTACCGCAACCACCGGAGCCGCAACCGCCGCCACCACTGGAACCGCAACCGCCTCCCCCCATGGCCGGGCCGGTGTCGTTGGGGTTCATGAAGACAAACAGGGGTTGGCCGTTTTCTTCCACGAAATCGACCGTCACGCCAACCAGCAGATCGGCGCTGTGCTCGTTGACCAGCAGGCTGATGCCTTCAACTACGATGGTCTGGTCATTCTCGCGCTCGTTGTCCATGCCCATGGCATATTCGATGGAACCATCCATGCCACGGCGGGCGGCGATGCGCAAGGTGAGCCCTTCAACGCTGGCTTCGGGCGGAATGGCGGACTGAATTTGATGGGCTGCGGCAGGGGTCAGGGTAAGCATGATTTCTCCAGTTAGATTAAAAAATTCAAGCAGCGGCCTGGCTGGAAGCGGGCATCCTTGATTGATGCTTTCCCACCAGGGCCAAAAAGCGCTTTACCCAGCTAAAGCGCCGGGTGGATCGCAGGTGCGTGTACGATGCCAGCAAATTACGATAAACAATACCATCGTGCACGCCATCAACGCCATGGCCACGCAGGACTTCGTATGCGTAGGTGAGGCCTTCCGGCAGATTCTCAATGCTGGAATAGTGAAATTCATGGGCACGAATGTCTTCCACTGGCGCTTCACTGTCCCAGGGACTGGCTCCGGTTTCCTTGAGCCGGACGTAACCTCGGCCGACAGGTCTGTCATGCATGACGATATCGCCCGGAATCACTCCGACCATGTCATGGGTTTTGCCTTTCCAGGTGAGTGTCCTGGAAAGATACATGAGCCCGCCGCACTCGGCGTAGGCTGGCAGGCCCCGCTCGATGGCATGCCTGATGTCCTGGCGCAAGCTGGCATTGGCTTCCAGTTCCCCCATGCACGACTCCGGAAATCCACCACCAATAATGAGGCCATCGATATCTGGAAGCTTGCTGTCTTGCAGCGTGTTGATGGGCACAAGGCTGGCGCCTGCGGCTTTCAGCGCCTCCAGGTCATCGGAATAATAAAAACCGAATGCCGGATCCCGTGCGATGCCAATTCGACAACTTGAAGCTGGCATTGATGGCGTGACAGGTTTAGCAGGCTGAAACTCCTGTTTTGTCAATGCCAGCAAACGATCCAGATCAACCTGCTCTGCTACACGGCCTGCTATCCGGGCGATCTGACCATCGACCTCTGCCGCCTCGTTGCTTGGAATCAGACCCAGGTGACGCTCCAGTATCTGCATGCCGGCTTCGTGCTGGACCGCACCCAGTACCGGCACATCGGTGTAATGCTCGATGACGGCACGTAGCTTGCCTTCGTGACGGCTTCCGCCCAGTTGATTCAGTATCACTCCGGCAATGCGTATGTCCTTGTCGAAAGCCTGATAGCCAAGTATCAGCGGTGCCACGCCGCGCGTCATGCCGCGCGCATCGATCACCAGCACAACAGGGATGTTCAGCAGTTTCGCCAATGCGGCATTGCTGTTGCTGCCGTCGAGATCGAGGCCGTCATAAAGCCCCTTGTTTCCTTCCAGCAACGCCACATCGGCATCAACAGCCTGCTGTTCATAAACATCGGTCACTTCCTCGTGACCCATGAGATAGAAATCCAGATTGTGGCAGGGGCGCCCGCTGGCGCGTGTCAGCCACATGGGGTCGATATAATCCGGACCTTTTTTGTAAGGCTGGACTTTGAGATCGCGCTGTTTCAATGCCGCGCACAAACCTATGCTCAGGGTGGTCTTCCCCGAGGATTTATGGGCAGCGGAAATCAGGAAACGCGACTGCATCGAAATTCAAAGCCACATAAGGCAAACAAGGGCGCTTGCGCGCCCCTTGTCTTGCGTTCGATCCGGTTGCCCGGTGTCATTTTTTCGCATGAGGATCGGCCACTTCATCCGCCAGGCTTTCCGGCAGGATGCGCAGTATCTTCACCGCAAAGGCCACCATGGCCAGCGAAATGGCAAACCCGCCAATACCCAGCATCCACTCCCAGTGGCTGGGGATGTACTGATGAATTTGGCCATCGAAGAAGCTGCTCTTCTCCGTGAACCCGGGGAAGAGTTGCAAGGGGAACGCCTGCCCGCCAATGATGGTGACATACATCTGCGCCAGCGCGCCAAGCACAATCAGAATGGCAGCCAGCGCGACCATGTTGCGGTTGTCACGCGTACCCGGCAGGGCCATCAGCACAAATGGAATGGCATAGCCAATGATGACCTGCCCTACCCAGAAAAGCGTGGTGTACAAGCCGCCGTCAAGGAGAATGAAGCGCTCGAATTCCCATTCTTTCGCGTAATAAAGGTTGGTCAGGTGATAGACCAGCGTGGCATAGAAAGAGGCGGCGATGAAAATCAGCAGCATGTTTTTCAGGCGGCGCATTACCTCCGCACCGAGCGGACGCTGTCCGCCGAGGTAGGCTGTCATCAGCACCAGCACATAGACGGCAGTGCCATAGAGCAGCGAGTAGATGATGAACATCAGCGCCAGAAGACCGGTGCCATAAGCCTGGCGCGCCACCAGAAAACCGAAGATGAGGCCGGTACCGGTGGTCAGAATCAGGCGCCAGATGAACGCGCCATATGCCGCGAAGGGATACAGCGGCTTGACCGTCTTGTCCAGCATGGCCCACAGATAGGCGGCGGAAAAACCTAGAAAGCCGCTATACAGCACCACGTTCCAGGAAAAAACGGATTTCGGGTTGACTTCCCAAGCCGTGATGATTGCCCGATCCGCACGTCCCAGGTCAAGCATCAATACCGCCAGACCGCCAATCAGCAAAGCGATGGCCAGCAACGCGGACAAGGGCGCCAGAGGCTTGTAGGCCTTCTTGCCGAACACGCCAGCGACCGATGCCACGTTGAGCGCGCCAGAAGCGGCGACGATGAGGAACACGGCAAAGACGTGCGGCAAGCCCCAGACGATCTGGTTGTTCATGCCAGTAATGACGTGGCCGTGATGCTCCATGTTGTAGGCGGCAAACAGGCCAAGCAGTATCAGCGCACCCAAACCACCGAGCAGCGCCCAGTAACCCTTGCTGTTGCCTTCAAGTTCGCGATTGACGATGTGCATGGATTCAGATTCCCGTATAACGCACGCCGGTGTTCAAGCCCAGATCGGCACGAACTTCCTTGCTGGCATAGGTGGCCAGGCGCTGCGCGATTTCACAGCTGGGGTCGTTGAGATCCCCGAACACGATGGCTTTCTCTGGGCAGGCCTCGGCGCAGGCGGTGGTACCATCACCGCGATCGACCTTGTGCATGCACAGAGTACAAGACTCGACGCAGCCCTTGCCGCGTGGCATATGGGCCAGTTGGGTGTCGTTCAGATCTTCATGCACCAGCGAGCGCGCCTTGTACGGGCACGCCATCATGCAGTAGCGGCAGCCGATGCAGATATGCCGGTCTACCAGGACTATGCCGTCCGCGCGCTTGAATGAAGCACCTGTCGGACACACATCCACGCAGGGCGGGTGTTCGCAGTGCTGGCACATCATGGGCAGTGAATGCGTTGCGCCAGTGTTGTTGTTGGTCAGTTCTATCTTGCGGATCCACTGCGGATCCTGCAGACCGGTTTCACCTGAAAGTCCGTTCTCGGTGTTGCAGGCGGTCACGCAATCATTACAGCCAGTTGCGCATTTGCTGGAATCGATCAGCAGGCCCCAGCGATGCTTGCTGGAAACGCCTTCTTCAGGCGCACGGCTGTGCGCGACTTGCATCAGCATGACGCCTGGCGCCATCACCGCCCCGGTTGCCGCCAATGCGCCACCAATGAAGCGGCGGCGGTACTGTTCAAACTGGTTCATTTGATTACCCCCGCGACACCCTTGACCGTCAGGTTCGAATTAATCAAGGGCAGCCTGGCATGTCCCTGCGGGCGCGGGCCGGCAGTACCGCCCTGAGTTGATTGAGCAGGCATGATTGATTGCGCCGCTGCATTGCCAGACGGCTTGCTGGAATGACACTGGAAGCAGTCAACGGAAACCGCGGCATAGCTATGGCAACTCTGGCAGAAATGATCCTTGCCAAGCACAGTCTTCTGGCCGGAAGCATTGGGCGTGGCATGACAGTCAATGCAGCCTTTCAGACTGTGCTGTTTGGTGCGGATGCCATCATGCATGGTTTTGTCACGATGGTGATTCAGCAGCTTCATGTGATTTCGGCGCATGTAGTCCGTATCTTCGACGCACTTGTCACCCTCACCCTTTTGAATCACGGGCTTGGGCACATCGCCCGCGCCTGCCTGCGCGAGCGGCAACAAGGCAACCATCAAGCCCAGAGCAGCGGATTTGAACCAGCTTGCCAGCATCTTCGTCCCTTGTCTTTATTCGCCCATGCCCATCTGGATGTAGCCGGTGGGGCATACATCCGCGCAGATATGGCAACCAATGCACTTGGTGTAGTCGGTATCAACGTAGCGGCCGGTGGCACGCTCGTTTTTCTTGACCCGGAACACGGCGGTTTGCGGACAGTAAACCACGCAGTTGTCGCATTCGAAGCACAGGCCGCAGGACATGCAGCGCTTGGCTTCCGCCACGACCTGCTTTTCGTCCAGCTTCATCAGACGCTCTTCGAAATTGCCCAAGGCTTCTTCGGCAGTCAGGTGTTTCATGTCGCGCTTGTTGCGATCTTCGTACATGAAGTGGCCGAGGAACAGTTCGTCTGACGGAATTACGTACTTGGCCGAACGGTCTTCGTAGTTATGCACGGCATACTTGGCAGAAGAAGTGCCCCAGTCCTGCTTGTGGTTGTATTCTTCAATCGTGAGGCCGGACTCAACCATCTTGCGCATCAGGTCGAAGCGGTGCGCATCCACCTTGGGACGCTTGCCCAACTCGGTCGTGCCATCGCGCAGGAAGGCATCAATGCCGTCCGCTGCGATGGAAGCATGGCCGATCGCGGTGGTCAGCAGATGGGGCTTGATAACGTCGCCGCCAACAAAGATATGCGGCTTGCCAGGGAAGCGGTAATTGCCATCCGGCTTGATCAGACCCTTGTTGTTGTTGAAGGGCTCCAGGCCGGTAAAGTCAACCGCCTGGCCAATCGCGGAAACGATCAGGTCCGCCGGCAAGTCCTGCTCGGTGCCTGCCTTGATGATGGTTTCACCCTTGACGACCTCGAACTGAGCAACGCGCAACGCCGTTGCGCGCCCATCGGCGCCCACCACAACAGCGATAGGTGTCACGCCGCCAATGATCTTGATGCCCTCTTCCAGAGCGTGCTCGACTTCAGCCTTGGCGGCGTTCATCTTGTCCATGGTGGCGCGGGAAACAAGCACCACGTCAGCGCCGTCACGGGCGGAAATCTTGGCCACGTCGTGCGCGGCATGGCCGGCCAGCACGTTTTCCGGACGATCCAGATCGGTGATATTGGTGATGTTGCCCAGACGACGCGCAACGGTTGCCACGTCGATGGAGGTGTCGCCACCGCCGATGACCACCACGCGGTTGCCAACGTGCTGCAGGCGTCCATCGTTAAAGGCCTTCAGGAAGGAAGTCGCCGTCACGCAGTTGGGGGCCTCGGCACCGGGGACCGGCAGCGCGCGGCCGCTTTGTGCACCCATGGACATGAAGATGGCGTCGAAATCCTTTTCGATTTGCTCGAAGCTGACATCGGTGCCGATGCGGGTCTTCATGCGGGTTTCCACGCCCAAATCGATAATGCGCTGAATTTCGCCATCCAGCACATGGCGTGGGGTACGGAAGCCGGGAATGCCGTAGCGCATCATGCCGCCCAGCAGTTCGTGGTCGTCAAAAATGGTGCAGCTGTGGCCCTTGAGCGCAAGCTGGTAAGCCGCAGCCAGACCTGCGGGACCGCCACCGATAATGGCGACTTTCTTCCCCGACAGCTTGACGTTCTCGTCACGCTTGAATGTCAGCTTGTTATCAATTGCGTAGTCACCAACGAAATGCTCAACCGAGTTGATGCCGACGTGGTCTTCCACCTGGTTACGGTTGCAGCCGGATTCGCACGGTGCGGGACAGACGCGACCCATGACAGAAGGGAAAGGATTGGCTTCGGTAATGCGACGGAAGGCGTATTCCTGCCAGTTCATGCCTGCTGGCGGCTTCTCGATGCCGCGCACGATGTTCAGATAGCCGCGAATATCTTCACCCGCCGGGCAGGAAGCCTGGCAAGGCGGCGAGGACAGCATGTACTCTGGGCATTTGTGGCTGTGATCCGCATCGAAGATCCAGTCGCTGCTTTTGGCAAACTGACTGGTTTCGCCGTCCTTGAACTTGCGGAACGTAAGACCTTTTTTCATGTCATCGGATGTGGTCGACATTGCTGCTCTCCTAGAAAAATACCTGATTTATTCCGCGCCTGCCGCTTCGGCTTCCTCTTCGACGGGGCCCGCGCCCAGTCCAGGAAGCTCAATGGCAGTGCCTACGAGCTGGTGGACGCCGCCCACCATGCCCATGTTGTAACCGTAATAGGGCAAAACCTTGGTGAATTGCGCCTTGCAGATCGCGCAGATCAACGCCAGAAAATTGACCTTGTTGTTGTCCACGACGTCCTTGAATGCTTCCATTCTTGGCTGCGCACCCTTCACGCGCACTTCCATCAGATCGTCCGTCAGCAGCCCGCCGCCGCCGCCGCAACAGAAAGTCGCTTCGTGCGTGGTTCCCGGCGCCATGTCCTGATAATTGTTGGCAACCATCTTGATGACTTCGCGCGGGATGGTGAACTGTCCGCCCGGCGTGTCGCCCATGCGGGACGCGCGAGAGACGTTGCAGGAGTCGTGGAAGGTAATGACGCGATGGTCGTTTTTGGATTTGTCCGCCTTGATCACGCCGCGCTTGAACAGGTCATGCGTCACTTCGCAGATATGCGCGGGTTGCGGATAATTGTGGTCGAGCTGTGCCTGAAGTTTTTTCGCGAACTCGTCATCCGCGCCATCACCCACGCCGGTCAGCGTATTCCAGAAGCTGTAAGCAACGCGCCATGCGTGACCGCACTCACCCACCACGATGCGCTTGACCCCGAGATCCAGCGCGGCATCGCGGATGCGCAAGGCTGCCTTGCGCATGTTTTCGTAACTGCCGATGAACAAGCCGAAGTTGCCAGCTTCCGAAGCCTTGGAGGACAGCGTCCAGTTGATGCCCGCCGCATGGAACACCTTGGCATAGCCAATCAGGGATTCCACATGCGGCTCGGAGAAAAAGTCGGCAGATGGCGTCACCAACATGACTTCCGCGCCTTCAACGTCGAGCGGAAACTTGACCGGGATGCCGGTATCTTCCAGCACGTCTTCTTCAAGACCTTCCAGGGTATCGATGATCGCCGGGCCTGGCAGCCCCAGGTTATTGCCGATGCGATGCAGTTTGCCGAGAATTTCGTTGCTGTATTTTTGGCCGATGCCCACGCTGTCGAGAATCTCTCGGCCCGCCATGGTGATTTCCGCGGTGTCAATGCCATAGGGGCAGTAAACCGAGCACCGACGACACTCTGAGCACTGGTAATAGTAGCTGTACCAGTCGTCGAGAATTTCCTTTGTCAGATCCTTGGCGCCCACCAGCTTGGGAAAATACTTGCCGGCAAACGTGAAATGGCGGCGGTAAACCTGACGCATCAGTTCCTGGCGCGCCACCGGCATGTTCTTGGGATCGGATGTGCCCAGGTAGTAGTGGCACTTGTCGGTGCAGGCGCCGCAATGCACACAGGCATCCATGAACACCTGAAGCGAGCGGTACTTCTTGAGCAGCTCGCCCATCTTGCCAATCGCCCGGTCGTGCCAGTCTTCGACCAGTTCGCCCGGGTAGCCCAGCGGCGTCTGAATCTTTTCATTGGCGATGTATGCCTTGATGCCTGCCATTGCGCCTTCACGCAACTTCGGCACATTTATTTCGCCAGTCAGCTTGGCAACTTCAAATTCCGGTGCAGCCACGCAAGTCTCCTGTCTTATTTCTCAAGCTGGGCAGCCCAGTCAGCCAGATGTCTGCGCTCACGGGGGTTGTCCGCCTGGTTGCGGGTGGGGCTGAAAAACACGCCGGGCGCATGCAGCAGCTTGCTGATCGGGAAAATGATCATCAGCACGGCAACCATGGCCAGATGCGCGAGCAGAATCGGGTCTTCAGGCACGGGCTGGGGCGCGAAGCGCATCAACCCCAGTGCAAACATTTTGAGTGCCACAATGTCAGTGTGGGCGACGAATGTCATCATCGCGCCGGAAATTCCGATGCCAATAAGCAACAGCAAGTGCAGGTAATCGGATGGCGTGGAGATGTAGCGGACGCGATCAACCAGGAAACGGCGCGCCAGCAGACCAACCAGTCCCGCTACCATCATGAACGCGG
>JADFDC010000015.1 GCA_018263115.1 Thiobacillus sp. | reverse complement strand
GGACAGCTCCTGCAACTCAGCCTCCAGTGCAGCACAAACCGGAACAACGGGCGCACCTTCCATTTCAGCGTAGGCTTTTAGCGCGTCAAGCAGAGGGTTGTCATGAAACCCGTCTTCGCTGACATTGGCCACATACAGCGCCGGTTTCACCGTCATCAGGCACAGCGGCTTGATGATGGCAAGGCCATCCGCATCAAGCCCGGCAGCGCGAGCCGGACGTCCTTCATTCAAGGTCACGACGACAGGCTTCAAGGCGGCAACCATCTTCTGCGCTTCCTTGTCGCCCGCACGCGCTGGTTTTTCATACCGCGCCAGGGCTTTTTCGGCACTGGACAAATCGGCAAGTGCCAGCTCGGTGGCGATTGTTTCCACATCGGAAATGGGATCCACTTTGCCGGCAACATGAATCACGTTGTCATTCTGGAAACAGCGCACAACGTGGCAGATCGCATCGGTTTCGCGAATGTTGGCGAGGAACTGGTTGCCCAGCCCTTCGCCTTTTGAGGCGCCGGCAACCAGTCCGGCAATGTCCACAAACTCGACAATCGCTGGAACAACTTTTTGCGGCTTGACGATTTCGGACAACTTCGCCAGACGCGGATCGGGCACTTCGACGATGCCGGTATTGGGCTCGATGGTGCAGAAGGGGTAGTTTTCCGCCGCGATTCCAGCCTGTGTCAGTGCGTTGAAAAGAGTGGACTTGCCCACGTTGGGCAGTCCGACTATTCCGCATTTCAAACTCATTTTTTTGTCACCGTGTGTAATTTCAGTTGCGCAGCGGCGACATTACCCGCCGCCAGCTCCGGCCAGACATCCAGTGCGGCATCGATCGCACCTAGAATCAGATTCCGCTCGGACTGCGGCGGCTTGCCCAGCACATGCCCGGTTACCGCTTCTTTGGTACCTGGATGGCCAATGCCGATGCGCAAGCGCCAGTAATTCGGCGAACCCAGTTGCGCATGAATATCCTTCAAGCCGTTTTGCCCGCCATGTCCGCCGCCCTGCTTGAGTTTTGCCGCCCCAGGGGGCAAATCTAGCTCATCGTGAGCAACCAGGATCGATTCTGGCGGAATCTTGTAAAACCTGGCCAGCACGCCTACCGACTTGCCTGACAGGTTCATGAACGTTTCCGGGCAAAGCAGCCAGATTTCTCCATTGGGTCCGATCCACTTGCCTGTCCGGCCAAAATATTTTGCTTCCGTCTTCAACACAACGTTCAGTTTTCGCGCAAGCGCCTCCAGCCACCAGAAACCGGCATTGTGGCGGGTGTCTTCATACTGGGTACCGGGATTGCCCAAACCGACAATCAGGCGAAGCATTTCCATCGCTCAAATAAAAATGCCCACCCGGGGGTGGGCATTTCCTTCATGCCTGCATCAGGCCGCAGGAGACGCAGCTGGTGCAGGTGTTTCCTCATCAGCTGCGGCGCCCTTGGGCGGCGTGATTCCGACCACGGCGGGGTTTTCCGCCTTGAGATGCGCCACAGGTTCGACACCTGCCGGGAGCTTGAGGTCATTGACATGGATGGAATGACCTGCTTCCAGGTTGCCAAGATCCACTTCGATGAACTCGGGCAGATTGCCAGGCAGACAGGCCACATCGAGTTCCGTCATCACGTGGTTGACCAGGCCGTGGGTCAGCTTGACGCCAGGGGCCGTATCTTCATTCTTGAAGTGCAGCGGCACCTTGACGTGGATCTTGTGATCCGCATCGATGCGCTGAAAATCCACGTGCAGGATCAATGGCTTGTAGGCGTGCATTTGTACATCGCGCAACAGCGCCATTTCAGTCGTGCCTTCAACTTTAAGGCTGAGCACTGAAGAATGGAAAGCCTCCTTGCGCAGCGCGTGGTACAACGCGTTGTGATCCAGCTGAATGGCGAGCGGGGCTTTGCTGCCGCCATACACAATACCCGGCACAAAGCCGGCATGACGCAGGCGGCGGCTCGCACCTGTGCCCTGTGCGTCACGCTTTTGGGCGATAACTTCGATTTGCATGATTAACTCCTAAAACTCTCCCGCGACCAGAAGCCGAAAGTACTAAAAAAACGTACATGCTGCTTTCGGCCAGCATGTACGGCTATCAAGCTCACTCGATAAAAAGCGAACTCACTGAATCTTCGTTGCTGATACGCCGTATGGTCTCGGCCATCAGCCCGGCAATCGAAAGCTGGCGAATTTTTCCACATGCCAGCGCATCCTCGCGCAACGGAATCGTATTGGTCACCACAAGCTCATCCAGCGCGGAATTCGTGATCCGCTCAACCGCACTGCCGGAAAGCACCGGGTGCGTGCAATACGCCATGACCCTGGCCGCGCCGCCACCTTTCAGGGCCTGGGCCGCCTCGCAAAGGGTACCTGCCGTATCCACCATGTCATCCATGATGATGCAGGTTCGTCCTTTCACATCACCGATGATGTGCATCACCTTGGATACGTTGGGCTTGGGCCGGCGCTTGTCAATAATCGCCAGATCGCACTCCAGCCGCTTTGCGATCGCGCGGGCACGCACTACGCCACCCACATCGGGTGAAACGACCATGAGATCGGGGTAATCATGCCGCCAGATATCTCCCAGCAGAATGGGGCTGGAATAAATGTTGTCGACAGGGATATCAAAAAAACCCTGTATCTGGTCGGAGTGCAGATCCATGGTAAGCACACGATCCACACCCGCACCCTGCAACATATTGGCCACCACTTTTGCGGTAATCGCCACCCGCGCCGAGCGTGTCCGCCGATCCTGCCGCGCGTAGCCATAGTATGGGATCGCTGCGGTGATGCGGCCGGCCGAAGCACGCTTTAGCGCATCCGACATCACCATTACTTCCATCAAGGTATCGTTGGTAGGCTGACAGGTCGACTGCAGCACGAATACATCCTTGCCGCGCACGTTCTCCAGTATCTCGACCATGACCTCACCGTCGGAAAAACGTGAAACCGTGGCACGGCCCAGGCGGATATTGAGGTGGCGCGTAACGTCCTCCGCAAGTCGCGGATTGGCATTCCCGGTAAACACCATCAGATTGTCAATTGACACCGCGCACCCCGAACCATAAAACGAAATAGCCGCGCAAGTTTTTGGCGGCTATGCAATTCAATTGTTGGCAGGGGAGGCAGGGATCGAACCTGCGAATGTCGGAATCAAAATCCGATGCCTTACCACTTGGCGACTCCCCTACTGCCTAGCTTGCAAAGTCGAACAGGGGATGCCTGTCCAGCCCGCATGCCGCAAAACCACGCATATCCTGTGGCAGTTTCTCGATGATGGCACGTGCCTGCGTTTCATCATCCAGTGACAGAAACACGCATGCTCCCGAACCGGTCATCCGCGCCTGCCTGCCATTTTGACTAGCCAGGCAATCGAGCCAGTCCAAATGCCTGGCAACTTCAGGATAGTTGCTCACCACCACCGGTTGCAGATCATTGCGCCCGGCGCCAGCAAGAAAGTCTGATATTTTGATTGGCGGCGTGTTTCGTGTCAATTCCGGCGAGGCAAATACCGCCCTGGTGGCCACTTCCACCGGTGGGGTCAACACCACATACCACGCCGGGGGCAATCCTATTGGTGTCAGCTTTTCGCCTACGCCTTCAGCAAACGCGGATTCCCCAAAAACAAACACCGGCACATCAGCGCCCAGCTCCAGCGCCAATTCCTGCAACGCTGCTCGTGGCAAATCAACTCTCCATAATCGATTAAGCGCCAGCAGTACGGTAGCAGCATCCGACGACCCACCACCCAGCCCGCCGCCCAGCGGCAAGCGCTTTTCCAGCCGGATATCCGCACCCAGCTTGCATCCCGTTCTCGCCTGCAACAGCCGCGCGGCACGCACCGTCAAATCCTGGTCTTCCGGCACGCCCGGCAAATCAACCAGCCGCACAATCTTCCCGTCATCGCGAACGCCCAGCCAGACCCTGTCTGACTGATCAATAAATCGGAATACGGATTGAAGCAGGTGATAACCATCAGCCCGCCTGCCCACCACGTGTAAAAAAAGATTCAGCTTGGCCGGGGCGGGATAGGGAATAAGTTCAGGGGGTAAGCACTCGTCAGTTTTCAGTTTGCTTGCCATTCATCAATTACCAGCCGGATTTCCAGTCCATCCCGTGTGACATGAATTTTACGCGGGCGATTTTCACGGTATTGCAGATAATCAATCACCCAGCTATCCTGCCTGAGTTGGGTGATGCCTCCAGTATCCGAGACTGTCGATTCAAACGGCCTGGCCGGGTCTGGCAAGCCCTGCACCCAGAAACGCAGCCCCGCCAGTGGCAGCCGAAAACCCAGTACCTTTTCAGTCAGTTCGTCCGCGGTTTCCGCGTAAATGGCCTGTTTGCCCGCCGGCGTCAGTGTCACACCGCTCGATGAACGCGTGAGACTGGCGACACCCTGACCCAGCGGATTCGAAAACAGCAATTCATCTCGTCTGACATCCGCCGCCCAGTCGAGAGAACCGGAAAAGGTTTCCTCCCCATGTTTAACTGAAACACGGCCATTGAGCGCAAAGGATTGCGCCCCTGGTCCGATCGGCGAAATAGGGCCTGTGCTGGTGCAGGCCTGCAACCACAACAATGCAATCAGAACAATTCGCCGCAATTTCTATTACCGATTAAATCTCAATTGATATCAGAAGACCAGATCAATCAGGCTTTTTCGCCCCAGACAGCGTAAACGGGATCGGACCACTGCATCCGGTCCGCGTATTTGTCATCTGCGGGCCGTGGCAAGCCCGTCAATGAAAACGTCTGCAATCCGCGATACTTATCAGTCCGCAGGAAATACTCCAGCACCAGCCCCATGCGCTCGAAGGGATGCAAATCCCCCCATACCTGAATCGCCTTGGGTGGAAACCAGCGATTTGAAAAACTTACAACGAATTTACCGCACGGCTTGAGCACTCTGGCAACACTGTCAAAGACCTCAAGAGGCCGGATCAGATATTCAACAGATACCGTGCATATCACCGCATCGAAGGCTTCATCGTCGTAAGGCAGCTCTGGACGAGTATTAAGGTCATGCACAATGCGCGAAGATAGTACCGGATTTGCGGCCAGTTCATCTTCATTCATTCCCAGCCCGCATACTTTGGCTGTTTCAAGGCTTTCATCCAGATGGGAGTTGACCGAAGACATCAGGTCCAGAATCGACGCACCCCTCGGCAACAATCTGGCATACAGTTGCCTGACTTGCCGTAATGCCGTGGCATCCAAATGGTCGACAAAACGCGGCCGCGCATAAAAGCGGATGTCTTCTTCGTTGCTGGCGCGCAAAAACGCATCATCGCTGAAGAAATCCGTAGCCAGTCCCCGCCAGCGTGCCTGCATGCCGGGGCCGTGCCCCGCCACCAGTTGGGGAATATCCTGGGCGCGTCCTCCGCGCTCGCTGCCCCCCGCCCAGATATCGAGAATATTGGCAGCAAGCGTTGCCTCGCATCCTGCAAGCGGATGGCCAATATCCACTGTCAGCCTGTCTTCCTCAGACTGAGCCACGCGAAAAGGCGTGAAGTCCTCGCTGTAAATATCGCGAACGCCAGCAATAAAGCCCTTGGGATAGAAACGTCCAGTGCGCGGGACAACTTTTTTGTGCTTGAGATAATGCTGATTGAAACGCATGGATGGAACGTCGAAGACTTCCCGCGCATCGGCTTCTGGAACCAGGGACCCGGGCAGCAGTTTCAACGCATCAACCACTCCAACCGGCTTGTCGACCAGCCATGACTCAATTTCTGGCGGCATCCAGTCCCGCCACAAATTTAGGTTCTGCGCCAAATAGATATCGGTATGTCCGGCCTCGGCAGACTGCCATGACAGCATGAATTCGACATTGGCAAAGGATTGACGGCTGGCCCATTCCTGACGGCTTTTGCCGCCATCGTTTTCTGCATGATCCGGCTGCAAAAACGAACTGGCGAAATCCACTTCGGTCAACGTTTGAATTTCTTCAGCGTTTCCAGCAGCGCCTCGTTATTGGGATTGCTTTGCAAGCTTGTATCCCAAAGTCTGGATGCTTCGTCGCGACTGCCTTTCATCCACAACACTTCGCCCAGATGTGCGGCGATTTCCGGGTCCTGGCGCAGTTTCCAGGCACGTTCAAGGTATTCCCGCGCCTTGTCCAGATTACCCTTGCGATAGTGCAGCCAACCCACGCTGTCGAGGATGAATGCATCGTCTGGCGCCAGTGACAAGGCCTTTTCCAGGAGTTCGGCGGCTTCGTTGAGACGATTGGTTTTTTCAACCAGCGTGTAGCCCAGCGCATTGTATGCGTGAGCGTAATCCGGCTTGAGCTTGATCACCTTGCGCAAATCGGCTTCGGCCACGTCCAGCTTATTGATTTTTTCCGCGGCCATGGCCCGGTCGTAAAGCAGGTCGACATGATCCGGGCGCTGCTTCAAGGCATCGTCGAGCAGCTTGTACACGCCTTCGAAATCCTTGGCATCGCGCAGCAGATTTGATTCCGACTGCAGCAACTGTATGCGCTGGCTGTCATTCGCCACTTCGGTCGATTTCAGCAACGCTATCGCATCGGCCAGTTTTCCCTGGCGCGCCAGTATGCCGGCATGCCGCGTGCGGGCGGATACCAGATACTCGCCCTTTGTCACTGATTCATAGCGGCTGATTGCCTGAACATCCTGCTTGCGCTCTTCCGATACCTGCCCCAGGTAGTAACGGACCATCTCGGCGTCGCGATATCCCTGTTCGAGCGCGCGGTTAAGGTAGGTTTCCGCACGATCCGGATCTGCCATTTGCAGGGACAGCAAACCTGCAGCCACATGCACATCAGCGTTATCCGGCATTTCGGTCGTCAGCTGTGCGAACTGTTCGCGCGCTTCGTCGAACTGATTGGCATTGACCAGCATGCGCGCATAGGCCAGCCGCACCTCGCGTGACTGCGGATAAGTTTGCAGAAAACCCTTCATGAAACTCAAGGCGTCGCTGCGCGACTGCTTGGAAAGCAACTGCGCGCGCAGTGTTGCCGCAGTTTCCCAGCCTGGCCGCAAGACATCCGCCTGTTTGAGCGCATCCAGCGCTTCGTCCGTCTTGCCAGCCTGGATGGCCGACTGTGCCATGGCATATTGAGCTTCAGGTACTGCGGGATAACTGGCGGCAAGTTTCCTGATGGCCTGATACGCGGCCTTGGTATCGCGGGTCTTAGAGAACAGCACCGTAAGGTGCATGAAACCGTTCGCAGGTCCATCGCTGACCAGCATTTTTTCAAGATAAGGCGTTGCCTCATCAAGTTTGCCCTGAGCGACCAGCAAGGCAACCAGTGTCTGAACAGCCCGGGGTGAAGAAGGCTCAAGCTCCAGCCACATTCTGGTGGACTCCAGCGCCGCATTCGTATCCCGGCTGAACACCGCAATCTCCGCCGCCCGTTTGACCACACGCGGGTCTTTCGTCTGCCTGGCAAGTTCCATATAGCCCTCCTTGGCCACGGAAATCATGCCGCGCTGGCCCGCGATCTCGGAAACCAGAAATTTGTACAACAACTCATCCGTAAGCGGAATAGCTGGCAGCTTGACTTCGGGCTGGGCAGACTTTTCCCCGGCATTGGCCATATCCGGGTGCGGCGAAGACCTGGATTCCTCCGCCACAATTACAGGATTTGCCGTAGCCGCGACCGGCTGCGTGCTGCATCCGGCGAGCGTCAAGGCAACAATTATTGGTAACAAGGCAAGCCTATCCATGGCAATACTCCAAACAGCAATACTTTTGCAATCCTACTCCCAAGCCTGGTTCATGAGGAGCAAATTCCATTCCCAAACGATGGGTTTACTGGGTGCGAAGCGCTTCAATCGGATCCAGGCCAGCCGCCCGGCGAGCGGGATAAAACCCGAAAAACAGACCCACCGCCAGCGCCACACCCGTCGCCATCATCAACGAACTCACGCTCACTACCACCGTGAGCCCGGCCATTTTTTCAACCAGCAACGCGCCGCCCACTCCCAGGATGATGCCGATCAGGCAGCCCATGACGGAAACCGTCAGGGCTTCGATGAGAAATTGCCAGAGAATGTCCGAGCGGCGAGCGCCAATGGCCATGCGTATGCCGATTTCGCGGGTTCGTTCGGTGACGGACACCAGCATGATGTTCATGATGCCGATCCCGCCCACCAGCAGCGAGACCGCCGCAATCGCGCCCAGCAGATAGGACATGACATTAGTCGCCATCGCCTGAGCCTGGGCGGATGCAGCAAGATTGCGCACAGTGAAATCGTTTTCTTCGCCCTTGCCGATGCGATGCCTCATTCTCAGGAGCGAGGTGATGTTCTCCTCGGCCGCATCCATCACCCGTTCCGACTCGCCCTGAGCCATGATGAAACGCACCGCGCCCGGGAATGGCGTGCCAAACAATTTCTGCTGCGCCGAGGTCAGCGGCACCATGACTGTGTCATCCTGGTCGCGGCCATCAAGGCTTTGCCCTTTTTCCGACAGAACTCCAATGACCTGGAAGGGGCTTCTCTTGATGCGGATGATTTTTCCTACCGGATCTTCATCGCCAAACAGTTCGCGCGCGACCACCCGGCCAATGACGGCCACGCGTGCGCCCGACCGGACCTCGGATTCGGTGAAAAATCCACCGCTCTCGATCTCCCAATTGCGGACTGTGAGATATTCCGGCGTCACGCCGAATACCGACGTGCTCCAGTTGACATTGCCATAGACAATTTGGGCTGATCCCGGCACCACGGGCGCCGCTTCCCGGACAAGCGGCAGTTTCCGGATTGCCTGGGCGTCATCGTAGGTCAGGGTTGGCCTGCTGCCCACGGCCACGCGCGCGCCGCCCGAGGTCGAAGCGCCCGACAGGATAATGAACAGATTGCTGCCCATGGATTCGATGGCCTGGTTGACCATTGCCTTGGCGCCCTCGCCTATCGCCAGCATCAGGATCACCGCCGCCACGCCGATCATCATGCCCAGCATGGTCAAAAATGTGCGTAGCGCATTGGCGCGCAATGCCTGGAAGGCGGAGCCGATCAGGCTTGGGAAGATCATGCCGCCACCCCCGTATCTTCCACCACCTTGCCATCCAGAAAGCGGATGCGGCGCCGGGCAAAAGCGGCGATATCCATTTCGTGCGTCACCAGAACGAGGGTGATGCCTTCATCCCGATTCAATTCCGTGAACAGATTCATCACTTCATGACTGGTTTCGGAATCCAGATTGCCCGTGGGTTCGTCCGCCAGAATCAGTTGCGGCTGATTGACCAGCGCCCGGGCAATCGCCACCCGCTGCTGCTGTCCGCCGGAAAGCTGATTGGGCATCTGGTGGGTCTTGCCATCCAGGCTAACGCGCTTCAGCAAGGCTTGCGCGCGCGCGCGCCGTTTGGCATGGCCAGCCCCCGCATACAGCATAGGCAAGGCAACGTTATCGAGCACGGACAGGCGCGGAAGCAGGTTGAAGCCCTGAAACACAAAGCCTATGAGCTTGTTGCGCACCGCGGCCAATTCATCCGGACGCATTTCGGATACCGCGCGGCCAGCCAGGTGATAGTGGCCCGCGCTGGGCTTGTCCAGGCATCCCAGCAGATTCATGAAGGTGCTTTTGCCGGAGCCAGATGGCCCCATCACTGCGACAAACTCGCCGGGGTCAATTGACACATCGACACCACGCAAGGCATGGAAAGCCCCCGCGCCAGTTACATAGTCCTTGGCAAGACCCGTGGTCTTGATCATTTAAAACAGGCGGCCGCGCGGCATGCTGCCCGGGCCCGATCCATTCTTCTTCGCGGACAGATCCGCCACCACCAGTTCATCCCCTGGCTTGAGATCGCCGGAAAGTATCTCTGTCATCTTCTGATCGGAAATGCCGATTTTTATTGCCACACGTACAGGCTCGCCTTCCACCAGCTTGTAAACGGCCGGGCCACCCTCTTTCTTGCCCTTGCCAGCCTTCCCACCGTCCTTTGCTTCATCAGGTTTGGCCTGGGGACGGAAACGCAAGGCGGCCGCTGGCGCCATCAAAACACCATCGCGCGTCTGAATGTTTACTTTTATGTTCGCCGTCATGCCCGGCAACATTTTCAGTTCGGGATTGGCAACACTGACGACCACGTTGTAAGTCACTACGTTCTGTTCGGTTTTGGCATTCAGCCGGATTTGCTCGACGCGGCCCTTGAAACTTTCTTCAGGGAAGGCATCAACCAGAAACTCGACTTCCTGACCCAGCTTGATCATGCCGATATCCGCTTCTGCCACAGTCGTGTCAATCTGCATGCGCGTCAGATCCTTGCCAATTCTGAAAAGCGTTGGCGTCTGGAAGCTTGCGGCGACGGTCTGCCCGACATCCACCTGCCGGTCGATAACGGTGCCTGATACGGGTGAGCGGATCACCGACAGATTCAGATTGGTCTGGTCGCGGCTTACCTGGGCCAGTGCCAGCCGCACGGCTGCTTCAGCCTGCTCTCGCGCGGCAACCGCGCGATCCAGTTCCTGACGCGAGGCGTATTCCTGCGTTACCAGCGAACGGAAGCGCGCTTCTTCCGACTGGGCGAATTTCAACTGCGCGCGCGCATTCGCCAAGTTTGCACTGCTTTGACCAAACGCTGCCTGGAAAAGCGCAGGATCCAGCACCGCCAGAACCTGCCCGGCCTTCACTTCCTGATTGAAGTCGGCGTTGATCGATTTAACCGTGCCGGAAACCTGTGTGCCTACATTCACCATGGTCACCGGATTGAGGGTGCCGTTGGCGGAAACCGATTGCGTGATCGAACCGCGCTCGACTGCTTCTGTTTTATAGCGCGGCTCTTCAGGCGTCTTGCCTTTGCCCAGCCAGGAAAATCCGGCGAAAACCAGCAACGCCAGCGCGGCCAGGACGAGAACGATTTTTTTCATGGTTTCAATGTGTCATCCAAAGCGATTTTTCGGGAATCGAGCACGCCCCACACAAGATCGCCCACGGCGCGCGCCAGATCAGAACGGGCGATATCAAGGCTGTAACGGGTTTGCAACTGCGTCTGGCGGGCAAAGGCGGTGTTGGCTTGCGCATTCAGCACATCCAGCACGCTGCCAAGACCCGCCTGATAACGTCCACGCGTCAGCTTCTCGGCGGCTTGCGCGCTTTCCAGCAAATCCAGCGCCTGGACATACGCCTCCCCGCCTGTTTTCAGTGCCTGCCAGCCACGCCATACATCCAGTGCCACGACATTCGCGATCCGGTCGCGCTCGGCTTCCGATTGCCTGACCTGTTCCTGGGCGGCGCGCACACGATATGTGCTCTTGTAGCCAGTAAAAACCGGCACGCTGACATTGATGCCAATGCTGGAATTCCAGCCATCCACCGGCCCGCTGTCCACGTAACGCGTATCCGCCTGCGCAGTCAGCACCGGCTTGCCGCCTGCTTTCGCCGAACTGACAGCCGCCCTGCTCGCAGCCACGCGGGATTCCGCCGCGGCCAGCTCGGGACGGCGCTGTTTGGCGATTTCGATCAGCCTGCCCGTTGCTTCCATGGAGTTTTCCAGCAACAGACCGGACAGCAGTTCGCCGGGTTCCGCCAGTTCCAGAGAGGTATCCGCCGGCAGCGACATCAGGGAAGCCAGTTCTCCCTGCAGGGTCGCGGCCTCACCTTCGGCGCGGATACGCTCCAGACGCCGCTGCGAATATGCTGTTTGTGCCTGCATACGGTCTGCCGGCACAGCAGCGCCCGCCTTGACCCGGGCCTCACTGGCTTTCACGGTTTCAAGCGCGGCTGCTTCCGACTCGCGTGCGGCCATGACTGCGCCACGCGCAATGACCAGACGGTAATAAGCCGATACGGCATCGCGGAACAAATCCCGCACCACGGTTTCGTGTCCAAGGTTGGCGGCGGCGAGCAAGGCCTCGGCCTGTTTCCGGTTCGCGTCCCGACCGCCAAAGTCATAGAGCAGGTAACTCGCTGACAGCCCGGTCTGCCAGGCCCAGTGATCATTGGGCAAGGCATCGTCACCTGATCTGGAAAGCCCGGCGCCGAGATTCAGTTCCGGCAGATAAGCACCCAGTGCCTGTCCCAGTTCTGCCGCACGGATGCGCGCCGCCGCCCAGGCCGCACGGGTTTCAGGATTGGCGCACAGTGTCCGTTCCACCACCTGGGCAAGACCCCACTTTTGTATGGCGGGATTTGTACTGTCGCACGCCTGCACAGGACGCTGGCTCGCTGCCGGAGAACTCAAGGTTCGGCTCATGACCATCAAGGGATCATTGGCATGCGCGGCTGCAGTAATGAAAAACAGGGCGATCGCCCGAATTGCATGCGACAAGGCGTTTACTCGTTGATATGACTTCGGCTGAGAATGTAACCGGGTGGAACTAGTTCCACCCTGGTACATTTTATCCCGGATAATCCATTGGGACGCGAGGTCATGGCGAGCGGGTTTGCGAGTGGATTGCCGCACCCGCGCCAAACGCATATCCGCGACTATGCGCGCGAAGCGGGAGCGGTAAAACGCCGCAAAGCAGCCGCCAGGGCTCGCGTAGGTCCAAAGGGCCGCCTAATGGATTTTCCGGGATTATCTTGAGGGCTTAATTTTCGTTGGGATTCTGGGCAAGAATCCGTAAACAACCGCCATCCAGGCCAGGGCACAGACGATCATGGCGCCGGAAGGCAGATCGAACATGGCTGAAAACACCAATCCCAGTGCATAACCCGCTGCGCCAATCGCCCAGGCAATCATCAGCCCAGAGCGTCCGGGCAAGCGCCGCACCGCCAGCGCGGGAAGGATAAGGCTGGCAAACACCAGATAAATGCCGGCCAGTTGCACAGACAAGGTAACCGCGCAGGCAAACAACAGATAGAACCCCAAGCTTATATGGGCTGCCCCGACAAGCAACAGTACACCGAGAACCGCCGTGACCAGCATAGCGGCGATCAGCTGACTGTTGCTGACCCAAAGGATCTGTCCTGCCAGCAGATCATGCAGCGACTCGCCCCCATGAGGATCATGCGCCAGCATCAGCAACCCAGCACTGGCAGCGACGACAAAGACGGAGCCGATCAGCGCCTCCTGGGTTTCAGGCCAGCGCCGCTCGGACCAATGCAACAGCAATGCTCCTGCAATCGCCGCCAGCACCGCAAACACCTGCACCATCCAACCCGATTCAATGCCCGCGAAATGCGCGGCGATCACACCCAGTCCGGCAATCTGCGCCACCGCCAGATCGAGAAAGACAATGCCGCGCGCCAGCACCTGCCGGCCAAGCGGAACATGCGTCGCCAGGATCAGCAGTCCAGCCAGAAATGGCGGGCCCAGCAGGGCGGGATCGAGCGCAGTCAGATCGAAAGTCATTTCAATCCGTTCAGCAGGCGCTCTATCGTATCGTCGAACAGACCGAACAAATCATTCGCCCGGGCACTGCCACCCACGGTGTAAGGCAGCTCCACGGCAGGGATGCCCGCTCGTTCGGACAACCATCGGCTTGGCCGGTCAGATTGGTAGGCCGCTCTAAGAATCATTTTTGCTGGTTGTGTTTTGAGTCCACTTACTACCTGCGCCAGGTAAGCTGCCGATGGATCCACACCCGGTTTGGGTTCCAGTGCCACCACCTCCTTCAAACCCAGCCAATCCTGCAAATAAGGAAACCCCTTGTGCTGCACGGCCACCGGCACCCCCCGGAGCGAGGCGGCTTTGGCTTCCCAGTTCCGGATGGCTTGCGACCAGCGGGACTGGAAATCCTGCTCGCGTTGCCTGAATTTCACAGCATTGGCCGAATCAATCTGCGCCATCATCCTGGCAAGCGCGCTTGCCACCTTGGCAATGTTACGCGGATCGGTCTGGATATGAGGATTGCCAGCAGCATGAACATCGCCTTCGCTTCTATCCAGTTTTGCCGGTTTCTCCAACAGGGCTACATAACGAGCCGCCTCGAAATGGCCCGGCTGGCCCGGTTGAACTCTGGCATTACCCGATTCAGATAGCAGCACCGGCAGCCAGCCGATTTCCAGCTCAGCACCGGTGCAGACGATCAGATCGGCCTGGCGCATTTTCGCGATCAGCGAAGGTCGCGCTTCGATGTGATGCGGATCCTGCATCGCCGTCGTGGCGAGATAGACTTTTACATTATCTCCGCCAATCTCCTTTGCCAGCGCCCCCCATTCGGGTTCACAGGCGAAGACGTTGAGCGCGGCCTGGACCGGCGCGACCACCACCAATGCCAATAAAAATAAAAAGCGTTTCATGTCTTGCTCCAATTTTGCTTGAACTGAATGTCGTCTTGAGCGGCCCCAGCTACGTAAAGCTTCGCAGCGAGGCGGAGCATGATAGATGGGTCGCGCAACGGAAACTCAGAACTTGTGGGCACCGTGGGCACCCAGGCTGTGGATGTACTGAACAAACCACTGGTTCTCGCTTTGTCCATCCATGCTCTTGTCCTTGCTGTATTGCAGTCGCACACGCGAAAACTCCGATGGGCTCCAGTCCAGCATGAGGGAATGGCGACTGGGATCGTAATCACCCAGCGAAGCGATCATGCCGCCGATATCCGCGCCATTGAAGTCCGCATCACCGCGCCACAGCTTGTCATAGCGATAGCCGGCACGCCATTGCGGCATGAACTGATACACCGCCTGTGCGTACATGCCGGATTGATCGGATTTGTATGCTCCGCTCAACGCGCCCGTGCATGCGCTGGGATCTGCCAGATCGGCATCATCACAATTCAACGTACCTGACTCGTCGCGCCGGAAATACTCGGCGGCAAACTTGAAGTTGTTCGTCCTGGTATTGCCATTGGGCGCCCACTTCCAGACAAAATCCGCCAGCCAGGTTTTAGACTTGCCGGTGAAATCACCCACGACTTCGACGTCAGCCGGATCGTGCCCCTCGAATTCACGTTCGCTGGCCTTGGTTCTCAGGTGCGATACGCCGGCACGCCAGCTGTTGGATGTACCCACATCGCCACCCATATGCACGCCTGCTGCCACCGCGCCCGCGCCATTCCTGTTGCGGTCGGTTCCCGGGAAAGCCGCGCCACGGCCGATTTCAACAAAAGGCTCGATGAACAAATCCGTCGGCGCCAGCCATTTGAGTTGCAAGCCATCCTGTCCATAGCCCTCACCAAACAAGGCCTTGTAGGCCAGATTGTTGTCAGCAAAATCCCAGGCATGCGGGTGCTGCTCGTTTTGATAGCCCAGGGCCGACAGGAAACGTCCGCCTTTCAGGGAGAACCCCTTGCCCAGGCCAAGTGTCTGGAACCAGGCTTCCTCGACTTCAATCTCCTCGTCGACGATCGCGAAGTTGGCGTAGCCCCTGAATATCTGATCGACATTGGCCGACAGGCTCAATTCGGTATGATCCAGCGAAAACCCGCGCTCGCCGCCATGATCATGCCCGCCCTGCATGAAGCCGGTGAGATGCCGCTCGTCAACATCGTCCATATGCGCGTATTTACCTTGCAGAATCAGCGACACATCAGGATTGAATCGGCTGGTGGTAGATTTGGGCTGCTCGGCTTGTGCCGCCCGGGTTTCAACTTTGACAGCTTTATCTTCAGCAGCACTGGCTTTGCTCTCCGCAGACTTGACTCTCGTTTCCAGTTCGGAAATACGGGACTCGTATGCTGCCTTCATTTTCTGGATTTCATCCTTGAGCGCCGACCACTCGGCGTCTGTCACGGCATGGGCCGGCGTTGAGAGTGCGATGGTAATGGCGGTTGCCAGCAGGGCATGCTTGCCCAATTTAAACATGTGCATGATTCTTCCTTGAACAAAAATTGACACCCAGCCGGATGGTCACGGCTGGAAAATCTCAAACAAACTGTTCAGGAAAAAGCAGGCGGATCGCGTGCACGCGATTGGGAAACGGTGCGGGAAACAAATGCCGAAAAATGTATCTGTGGCGCTTCATGCCGGGCGAGGCACTCAGGCTGCAAAGCCTGAACTTGCAACGGCGCGCTGCCCGAGAGTTGCGCATAGCCCACGCAAAGATCGCTGGCCGAATCCTGCGGCACACCTTCATCACCAGCGTGACTTGCGTGCGCCATATGGCTGATGGCATGCGCAGCCATGCCGCCCTGAGCGAACAGCAGGGCAAAAGCCAGTAGAAAGGCATGAAAGGCGCGTTGCATTGCCAGAATTCTACCGGATTAATTTTGCGTACCCAAACCCCTAAAACCGTGCTGAACGCCTTGACACCAAATTGCAATAGTTAAGAAGTTCGTGCCAAAGATTGTTACCAGAGTCCTAACCACAAATAAGAAGGGCGGCATGCGCCGCCCTTTTTTAGATGCCCCGGTCAATTAGGTACAAGACCGGCCCACATTACCTGAACTTGTATATATAGCGAATGCCCGCAAAGGTAGTGTTTTGCTTCGGATCAACGATGACTGCTGTTCCATCCGTTGCAGTGCCATACTGAAAGTTGCTGCCGTCGCTGAAGAACCAGGTCCAGTCATCACTCTTCCATCGCTCGTGAATCAAATCGATACGCAGGTCAGCATTCTTGTTGAGCGCATACTCGCCAAACAGCTTGATGCGTGTAGCCGTGCTGGTGATGTCTGGCACTTGCGTGACAGCACCAGCCGTCCAAGTCTGGATAATCGAAGACTCTTCCTTGACCCAGGAAACATCGGCGCCTACTTTGAGCCTGGAATTGATCGTGCCTGCCAGGTTCAGGCCAACCGCGTTCCCTGTGTCATCCTGCGACGCATCCTTGATGCCAGCCCCTCCAGGCCCCCTTCCCGTTTGATATATCTCGTTGGTGTCGTGCGAATACCACGCGGATACCTGCCAGGCTTCATTCAAGCGATAGCTGACATCAAGTGAATAAACATTGGCCTCGCCTTCATGAACGCCATGGGGCCGGGCTGCGCTCATGCCATATTCGTCCCTGGACGTTTCCAGGTTTAACTGCACCCCAAGCGCCTCGGTTGGTGCCCAGTCAGCTGTCAGACGGATCTTGTTTCGTTCACGGTCTGCGATATGCAACGGCGCTATTTGGTCAACCGCCGCGTTACGACCTGCTGCGAAACTGGATCCGTCACGATCACTGTAGAGATAAGCAAGAGAACCATTCAGGGTCTCAGACAAGGATTTTCTCAGCTGAAGCCTGTAGGTAATTTCGTCAAGATCGGCACGAAACGGAACGTAACGTTCGCTATCGGGAATCGCGGTCGAACCCACAGGTACCGTGCGTTCCTGATCACTGTAATCAATGCCTGCGACTAAGCTGTAACCTTGCTGCAAGCTGTAGGTTCCTTCCAGTTTGCCTGATTTGGTCGTGTAGGAAAGCGGCGTTCCATGTCCTGTAACCGGGCCGGCTGGATTTGTCCCTATCAGATCGTACCTTGGTGTTTCATCATTAACATCGTGGTAGCGCAAATTTGCCACCATATTTAATTTTGGCATTGGGTGTGCCGTCAAGCCGAGTTGCACCAGAGTAGTATTCACCTCTGCATCGAAAACTGTTGGAGCGCCCACATACCTGGGTATTGCAGCTATCCCAGCTGTCGGGACAGCCTCATCGACGGTGGCATGAGTATAGGAAGCTTTAAACGTCCCCGTCATGGTTGGGGTGAAGTGGTAGGCACCACTTACATATGCCTGATGCGCCTGATTGTCGAAAGGCAACGTCAGATAGAAAGGGCCGACTGCGCCACAGGTTTGTGCCGCCGTTCTCGAACAGACCAGATCGTTGGCGTTTTCAAACCAGCTCCCAATATAGCCGCCAGATAGTTGAAGCAATTTGCTGGTGTAATCAAAAATGGCTTCAAATTGGCGGGTGGTATAGTCGATGGGCTCAACCGCGAATTCGGCCGCCCCGCCCCGGCCCCAATGGCGGTTTCCTTCCTTGTTTTCGTGTGAGTAGTTCGCCTTGAAGGCAAGACCGGGCATCAGGAAATTGAGATTCTTGTAGAAGCCCAGGCCATATTTCTGGCGTTCAGTGCCAAGTTGCACATTGGCTCCAGTGAGCGCACCCGTGGCAATGGCTGGACCCACCACCTGCTCCTGCGTTCCCAAACCAATTAATGAGGTATTGACCGTATACGGTGCTTCCCTGGGAGTCTGGTTGTAATCCAGAGTAACTCCCCAATTTCCCTGTACGTTGTATTCCGCGTTGATTTCCCGGCTATCCAGCCCCAGATTCGTGGTGCTCAGGGATGTCCAGGTTCCCGTGTCATCATTTCGGGAGATGATGTCTGCGTCCAGCAGGAGATACGCGCCATCATCCCGCATGCCATCGAAAATTCCCATTTGTGGACGATCGTTGTTCCAGTACCCCACCCCCACCGATACCGAACTGGAAATCTTGCTAATCAACTCAAGATCCTTGTCTGCCGCCATCGCGGGCGCATAAACCACCATCAGTGCGGTTGCCAGGGCGGTAAGTTCAAAGCGTTTTTTTGTGCAGCTCATGTTCACTCTCCTCTGGCCTGATTAACGACGGAAGCGTCCGACAGTCGCATTGTTTTCGGTGCTGTTGCCACCGTGGATATTCGTATGGCAATTCGTGCAACCACGTGCCATTGCTCCCAAAGCACCTGTACTGGTTGATCTTCCAGGAAGCTGCTGCATCAACTGCGTACGGTGGCTGTCGCTGCTGTGACAGTTCTGGCACAGCAAAGGCTGCCGCTGCTTCAGAAGGTTGGTCGCGGTCGTGCCATGTGCGTTGTGACAAATGCTGCAGTCCTCTGTCACCGGCTGATGGTTATGGATGAACGGCCCGCGCTTCTCCGTATGGCACATGTAGCAGGTCTCGTTGACGCTATCCTTCTTCAACTGCTTGGGACCTGATGAACCGTGGGGGTTATGGCAATCAGAGCAGGCCATCTTGCCTTCCGGCACCGGATGGTGTGACGGCCGGTTCATCTGGGCACGCTGTTCCTTGTGGCAGCCGAAACAGACTTCAGTCTGGGTTTTCCTGTCACGAGCTTTGTCGTGCCCGCTGTTGTGGATGTCGTGGCAGGAAACGCATGCTACACCTCGATTAGCGTGTGCGCTGCTTGACCAGAACATGTGGTTGCCGCCTTTGTGGCAGGAAGTGCATGCTTCATCCTGAATTGCGGCAGGTGTGGTTTTCTTGAATGCCCTGTCAGGCGCGGGACGCTTGCCATCCGGGCCCTTTTTCATATGGGATGTGCTTTCGCCATGGCAATTGGCACAAGTGGGAGTACGGCCGTCTGCGACCGTGCCGTGTTTGGTCTTGGCGATAGAAAGGATCCAGGGACGTTCTTCCAGCATGGTAGGACTCGGGTTGTCGGAATCATCGTGGCAGCCCGTGCATTTACCGTCGCCTTTAAGAACCGTGTCTCCTTTGCCCAGCTTGTTGCTGGCCGGTGTGTCTTCCGCGTTGACAGCCAGACCGGAAACCAGCCCAAAAGCCAGTACTGTTGCGGACACAGGCCATAGCAAGCGTGCAAGGCCTCCCTTGAAGATGCCCAAACGTTCCCGCATACCCATGCTTACCCCCCCTTTAATGTGAAGTCCTGCAAACCATTCAGCTCAAATCACACGTCGCTGGAGGCCATTGATTCCATCAGCCGATGGATGGCCAGACCAACGCTCAATTGTTTTTTAATCGCTTGGACAAGATTGGGACATAGACACTTGATAGCATCCATTACGGACGTATCTGAATCTCCGGTCCTGAATCAATCCAAGCTTTCCCTCGTGCGAAGCTTTTGTTATTTATATTTGTAATTGGCTGGTATTTCAGCCAAATTTGTCTTGTTTATACACGTGAAGCCAGTTGGTTCCACCCCCCCCCGGCCAGTTTTGTGACGCAAGTCAATTTTTATTAAAAAAATGTTACTTTGCGAACTAAACTGGTATTCGGTTTGATTAAGAAACCAAAGGGTTGAAATATATTCATCGCTAACCCGCACAGGACGCGGCCTATATAAAGCAAGTCCTGAAAAACTTGGAGAAGACATGATCGCGCTTGAGTTGAGCCCACCCCAGATAATGGAAATCATGGGGCGGCTGCCGTATTTCCAGGAGCTGGGCGATGCCGAACTACAGCGCCTTGCCACAGGCGCCAAGGAAATCGTGCTGAAAAAAAAGGAAACCCTGTTCCGCGAGGGCGACCCGGCTGACGCGCTGTTTACCGTTGTCAGCGGCAGCATAAAACTTTCCATCGGCCATTCGCGCAATCAGGAAAAGGTGATTGATATTGTCTCGCGCGGGCAATGCTTCGGCGAGATCCCCATGTTTCTGCAGGCCCCCTGCCCCAGCACTGCCCAGGCCATTGAAGACAGCTATTTGCTGGCGATCAAGCGCATCGCTCTAATGGAAGCGCTGGACCATAACTGCATGCTGGCGGGCAAAATGATGGCGGGAGTCTGTCGCCGCATGCACACCTTGATCAAGGACATCGACAACTGTCACTTGCGATCGTCAGCACAGCGCCTGGCTTCGTTTCTGCTACAGCACCGACCAGATCTGCATGTCCGGCACTACGACGTTACCCTCCCCGGTTTGAAAAATGATGTCGCCGGCATACTGGGACTAAGCCGGGAAACTTTCTCGCGCACCCTTCATCAACTGGAGGAAGAAAATATCATTCGGGTCACTGGTCATCAGATACGCATTCTCGATGTTGAGAAATTGCAGTCTTATAACGGCTGGCAACGCGTTGAACGATGCCCCAATGGAAAAAACATCTGAAATCCTTATTCAGCCTTTAAGCGTTTTATTGATTCTCATCAACTTTTTATAAAGATTTATATTTGTTTCAAGCCTGATTGATAGCCGATTGATCTAATCTTGCCCAGTAGCTGACAGGGAGCTTTTCAAGAAAGACTTAAGGAGACAAAAAATGAACTGGAAAACTGTATTGGTATTGACGAGTGGCTGTTTTCTGATGTCGTTGAACGCGCAAGCGGGAGATGCGGCTGCAGGCAAGGCGAAATCCGAAAACTGCGCGCAATGTCATGGCGACACAGGCAAGGATGATCCGCCCATCGCCGGTAAAACCGAGGCTGACTTTATCAAGGCCATGAAGGAATATCAGACCGGCACGCGCAATCACAAGAAAATGATCAAAGCGGTCAAGGACTTGAACGATGCCGACATTGCCGATTTGGCTGCGTACTATGCAGGTATGAAATAGCGCTCACTTTTTTGGTGACGCATAAAAAACGGGGCATTCGCCCCGTTTTTTTGTTACGCCATCTTCGCTTACTTGCCGCGGCTTTCTTCGACCATCACCTCAATCATGGGCGTCAGTATGAGCTCCATGGCGTAGCTCATCTTGCCGCCGGGTACGACCAGGGTGTTTGCGCGCGACATGAAGCTGTGCGGAATCATGTTGAGCAGGTACTGGAAATCCACACCGCGCGGATCGCGGAAGCGGATGATGATGAAGCTTTCGTCCGGCGTGGGAATGTCGCGGGCGATGAAGGGGTTGGACGTATCTACCGTGGGCACGCGCTGGAAGTTGACGTGAGTGCGCGAGAATTGCGGGGTGATGTAGTTGATGTAATCCGGCATGCGACGCAGGATGGTGTCCACTGTCGCTTCGGCAGAGTAGCCGCGTTCCGCGTGGTCGCGATGGATTTTCTGGATCCATTCGAGGTTGACGACGGGCACAACGCCCACGCCCAGGTCGATGTAGCGGGAAGCATCGATATTGCCATTGGCAACCAGCCCGTGCAGACCTTCGTAAAATAGAATGTCGGTACCGGCCTGAATATCTTCCCAGGGCGTGAACTCGCCGGGTTTCAGACTGGTTTTCAGCCGTGCATTGTGCTCGGCGGCCTCGGCATCGCTGTGGATGTAATAGCGTTTCTTGCCTGAACCCGTTTCGCCATACACCTTGAAGGTTTCTTCGATCTTGTCGAAGTGGTTGGCTTCGGGGCCAAAATGCGAAAAGTGATTATTGCCCTTGGCTTCCTCGGCTTTCATGCGCTCGCGGAATTCGACACGGCCCAGCGAATGCAGGCTGTCGCCTTCGATAATGGCCGCCGTGATGTCGTAACGGCGGAAGATGTTTTCAAAAGCACGCTTGACAAACGTGGTGCCGGCGCCGGACGAACCCGTAACGGCGATGACGGGATGCTTCTTGGACATGGGGAACTCCCTGACAAAAGTAGTAATTTGAATGCTTAGCCGGGCGATTTTAACCGCTGGGCGGGCGGCTTGTCACCCGCCCCGATATAATGGCGGCTGATTCCGGGACACCTGTCCTGGCCGACCACGCATTCATCCGTCATGCAAGAAAAATACAACCCGCAGGAAATCGAGCAGGCCGCCCAGCGGCATTGGGAAGAATCCCAGGCATTCAAGGCCGACGAGCGTGATCCACGCCCCAAGTACTACTGCCTGTCGATGTTCCCCTACCCCTCCGGCAAGCTGCACATGGGGCATGTGCGCAACTACACCATCGGCGACGTGCTGGCGCGATTCCATCGCATGCAGGGCTATAACGTGATGCAGCCCATGGGCTGGGACGCTTTTGGGTTGCCGGCGGAAAACGCCGCCATGGCCAACAATGTGCCGCCCGCAAAGTGGACCTACGCCAACATTGACCACATGCGAGGACAGTTGAAAGCGCTGGGGCTGGCCATTGACTGGGATCGCGAAATCGCCACCTGCAAGCCTGAGTACTACAAATGGGAGCAGTGGCTGTTCACGCGCTTGTTTGAAAAGGGCCTGGTCTATCGCAAAAATGCCACGGTGAACTGGGACCCGGTGGACGAAACCGTGCTGGCCAACGAACAGGTCATCGACGGGCGCGGCTGGCGTTCTGGCGCGCTGGTGGAAAAGCGCGAGATTCCCATGTACTTTTTCCGCATCACCCAGTATGCGGAAGAACTGCTGAATGAGCTCGACAACCTGCCCGGCTGGCCCGAGCAGGTAAAAACCATGCAGCGCAACTGGGTCGGCAAGAGTTACGGCGTGCGGTTTGCGTTCAGACTTGCCGGCGAGCCAGACAATTTGCTGTGGGTGTATACGACGCGCGCCGACACCATCATGGGCGTGACCTTCGTCGCCGTGGCGGCGGAACACCCGCTGGCCACTCGTGCGGCGCAGAATAACCCCGAACTCGCCGCCTTCATCGAGGAATGCAAGCAGGGCGGCGTGGCCGAAGCCGATCTCGCCACCATGGAAAAGAAGGGCATGGACACGGGCTTGAAAGTCATCCATCCGCTGACCGGCGAGGAAGTACCCGTCTGGGTCGGCAACTACGTGCTGATGGGCTACGGAGAAGGCGCAGTAATGGCGGTACCGGCGCACGACGAAAGGGATTTCCATTTCGCCAAGCAATATGGGCTGCCGATCAAGCAGGTGATTACGGCAGAAGGCGAGAGCTTTTCGCTGGATGACTGGCAGGAATGGTACGGCGACAAGACCAAGGGCAAATGCGTCAATTCCGGCAAATACGACGGCCTGGCTTATGACGACGCCGTCGAAGCCATCGCCTCCGACCTCAAGGCTCTAGGCCTCGGCGACAAGCAGGTTCAATTCCGCCTGCGCGACTGGGGCATCTCAAGACAACGCTACTGGGGCTGCCCGATTCCCATCATCCACTGCGATGCCTGCGGCGACGTGCCGGTGCCGGAAAAGGACCTGCCCGTGGTGTTGCCGGAGGACGTGACCATCACCGGGCGCGGTTCGCCGCTGGCAAAAATGCCCGAGTTCTACGAATGCACCTGCCCGAAGTGCGGCAAGCCTGCGCGGCGCGAAACCGACACCATGGACACCTTCGTCGAATCGTCCTGGTACTACGCGCGTTACGCCTGCCCCGATGCCGGCACAATGCTGGACGCGCGCGCCAACCACTGGCTGCCGGTGGACCAGTACGTCGGCGGCATCGAGCATGCCATCCTGCATCTGTTGTACTCGCGTTTCTTCCACAAGCTGATGCGTGACGAAGGGCTGGTGAAATCGAATGAGCCATTCACGAATCTTTTGACTCAGGGCATGGTCGTCGCGCCCACGTTCTATCGCGAAGGCGCAGATGGCAAGAAGCAGTGGATCAACCCGGCCGATGTAGACGTACAGACCGATGATCGGGCCCGCCCGGTGGGCGCAACGTTGAAATCCGACGGTCAGCCGGTCATCATCGGCGGCACGGAAAAGATGTCCAAGTCCAAGAACAATGGCGTCGACCCGCAACTGCTTATCGACAGCTATGGTGCCGACACCGCAAGGCTGTTCATGATGTTTGCGGCGCCGCCCGACCAGCAACTGGAGTGGTCTGACGCAGGGGTGGAAGGCGTGCATCGGTTTCTGAAACGGGTATGGGCTTTTGCCTATGAAAATAGGTTATCCATTGTTGCTCACAATGGCCACATGAGAAACCCGCCAGAGCAATTCACTTTCGATTGGTCAATTGCCACTGAGGACTTCAAGGCGGCACGACGCGAGATACATGAACATCTCAAGCAGGCACATATTGATTTTGGGAGGCACCAATTCAATACTGTAATTGCAGCCTGCATGAAGATACTGAATATCCTTTATCGAATGCCGGAACCTGCCTTAAAAGAGGGAGTGTCAACCCCTGTTTGGTATATACCTCAAGTGGCCCTAAGGTCTGAGGGACTCAGCATAGTGTTACGCCTACTATCACCAGTAACACCGCATATTACACACCAGTTGTGGCAAGAACTCAGTTTTGGCGACAACATTCTTTCCACCACGTGGCCAAGGGTAGATGAAACCGCTTTGGTACAGAACGAAATCGAACTGGTCGTGCAGGTCAACGGCAAGCTGCGCAGCAGCATTCGCGTGGGCAAGGATGCGGACAAGGCCGCCATCGAAGCAGCCGCGCTGGCCAATGAAGACGTGCAAAAACACGTGGCCGGCCAGACGCCTAAAAAAATCATTGTCGTGCCCGGCCGTTTGGTTAATATCGTCGTATGAAACGCCGTCTTTTCCTGCTCGCCCTGACCCTGCCGCTTGCCGGTTGCGGCTTTCAGCTGCGTGGCACGCAGCGCATTCCCTACCGCAGCGTGTATGTTCAGGCTCCCGACCACGAAAGCGCTATCGTCCGGCTGCTGCAACAAACGCTGAAAGACAATCAGGTAACGCCTGGCCCTTCGGCCAGGGAAGCTGAAGCCGTCCTGATTCTTTCGCAGGAAAGAAAGAACCGCACGATTCTTGCGCTGTCTGGCGGCGGCCGAGTACGTGAGTACCGGCTGAACTACGCCATCAATTACAGCCTGAATGACCGCAATGGCAGAACCATCTATCCCGACTCGCTGATTCAGCTGACGCGGGATTTCACTTACGACGACAACCTGTATCTGGCCAAAAACGCCGAGGAAGCGTTTCTCTATCGCGATCTGGAGGAAGACGCCGTCCAGCAGATTATGCGCAGGCTGCGCAGCGCACATTGATGGAGCTGAGACCCGAGGATATCGGCAATCACCTCGCCCGGGGATTTGCGCCATTGTATGTAATCTGGGGTGATGAACCGCTGGCCATGCTGGAAGCCGAGGACGCCATCCGCTCGGCGGCCATGCGCGCCGGGTTTGAGCGCAGCGTGTTCACGGTGCAGGGACGTTTCGACTGGAGTGTGATATTCGGCAGTGCGGACAATCTGTCATTGTTCGCCCAGCAGAAACTGGTGGAAATCCGCATTCCCAGCGGCAAGCCCGGTATTGAAGGCAGCAATGCGCTGGGGCGCTATGCCAATTCGCTGCCCGCTGAGACAGTAACCATTATTTCCCTGCCCGGTCTGGAGTGGAAACAAACCCAAAGCAAATGGTTTGGCGCGCTGGCGGAAGCCGGACACGTCATTCAGTGCCGTGATGTACCTCGCGAACAGCTCCCAAACTGGATCAACAAACGCCTGTCCGCAAACAAACAGCTGGCGGATCGCGAAGCGCTCGAATTCCTTGCCAACCGGCTGGAGGGCAACCTGCTTGCCGCCCGGCAGGAAATCGACAAGCTCGCCCTGTTGCTGCCACCAGGCAAACTTAGTCTTGAAGACATTGAACATGCCGTCACTGATGTTTCCCGCTTTGAAGTGGCAGACATTCAGGATGCCTTGTTAGCAGGGGACAGCGCGCGCTGCGCACGCATTCTTGAAAGCCTGAAGCAGGAAGGCGAAGCCGTGCCCAAGATCATGTGGCAGATCGCGGCCACGCTGCGCCTGCTGGCCAAGCTAAAATCTGCCATGCGGCAGGGTCAAAGCATGCAGGCAGCCTTCAAGGCCAACCGCATCTGGGACAAGCGCCAACCACTGGCGCAGGCTGCCCTGCGCCGGGTCAGTGATGCCATAATGGAATCAACGCTGCTGGATGCCGCGCGCATCGACCGACAGGCCAAGGGCCTTGAAGGCGGTGATCCGTGGAATGACATGCTGCGACTGAGTTTGAAATTGAGCACAAAATAATGGACGTAAAAACCTACATGCAGACGGTGGGCCGCACAGCCCGCGAAGCCAGCCGGGAAATTGCCCGCGCCGAAACACGTGCCAAGAATGCCGCGTTGCTGGCGATGGCCGCCGCCATACGCCGCGATGCCTCCAGACTGCTGGCCGCCAATGCAGAAGATGTGGCCGCCGCGAAAGCTGCCGGTCTCGATGCTGCCCTGCTCGACCGGCTGACGCTGAATGAAAAAACCGTCACTGACATGGCTGAGGGGCTGGAACAGATCGCTGCGCTGCCCGATCCCGTAGGTGGTATCACCGGCATGAACTATCGTCCCTCGGGCATACAGGTAGGCAAGATGCGGGTGCCTTTGGGGGTCGTTGGCATCATTTACGAAGCCCGCCCCAACGTGACAGCGGACGCAGCGGGCCTGTGCCTGAAATCCGGCAACGCGGCGATTCTGCGCGGCGGCTCCGAGGCAATCCAATCCAATCAGGCCATCGCTGCCTGCGTGAAGGAAGGCCTGAAGGCCGCGAACCTGCCCGAAGCCTGCGTCCAAGTCATCGAGACCACCGATCGCGCGGCCGTCGGCGAGCTGATCACCATGCGCGAATATGTCGATGTCATCGTGCCGCGTGGTGGCAAGGGGCTGATCGAGCGATTGATGAATGACGCGCGCATCCCCGTCATCAAGCACCTGCATGGTGTGTGTCATGTGTATGTGGACGACCACGCCGACCTGGACAAGGCACTGCGCATTGCCGACAACGCCAAGACCAGTCGTTATGGCACCTGCAACACCATGGAAACGCTGCTGGTGCACCGCGACGTGGCGCAAAGCTTTCTGCCGAAAATCGCCGCCGTCTACGCCGCGAAGAACGTGGAAATGCGCGGCTGCTCAGAATCGCGCCGCATCGTGCCCGCCATGAAGGAAGCCACGGAAGCCGACTGGCACGAGGAATATCTCGCGCCCATCATCGCCATCCGCGTGGTGGACGACATGGACGCCGCCATGGCACACATTGCGCAATATGGTTCGCAGCACACCGACGCCATCGTCACCGAGGACTACACTCGCTCGCGCCGTTTTCTGCGCGAAGTGGATTCCGCAAGCGTCATGGTCAACGCCTCTACACGCTTCGCCGATGGCTTTGAATACGGTCTGGGCGCGGAAATCGGCATTTCCACCGACAAGATCCATGCTCGCGGCCCGGTCGGCCTTGAAGGGCTGACGAGTGAAAAGTGGGTGGTGCTAGGTGACGGACATATTCGTGGATGAGGTTGGCAATTGAGTTCCGCCCTCGGCATATTCGGCGGAACGTTCGACCCGATTCATTATGGCCATTTGCGCATGGCGGAAGAGCTGGCAAATGCGTTATCGCTCGAAGAAGTCCGCTTCATTCCGGCCGGCCAGCCACCGCATCGCGCTTCTCCGCGTACTGATGCAAAACACCGGCTGGAAATGACCCGTCTGGCCATCACAGGCAATCCACGTTTTGTGCTGGATGACCGCGAGATGCGTGAACCTCGCGCAAGCTACACCTTCGACACGCTTACTTCCCTAAGGCATGAACTGGGAGCTGATCGGCCGCTCTGGTTGTTGATGGGTACTGACGCTTTTCTGGGACTGACGGCCTGGAAGGAATGGCGACAGCTTTTCAATCTGGCGCACATCGCCGTTGCGCACCGGCCCGGCTACCGGCTGACGCAGTCAGACATGCTGCCAGATATTCTCAGGCGTGAACTGGAACATCGCAGATGCGGCGCACCACCGGCATCACCCGCGGAAAGTATTTTCCTGAAACCCATGACCGCGCTGGACATTTCCGCCACCGGCATCCGCCAGCACTTGTCATCTGGCACCAGCGCCCGCTATCTGTTGCCCGACACGGTGCTCAACTATATTCAGCAGCAGCATCTCTATACCACTTCATGAACATTGACGACAAGATCAAGGCCATTGTGGCCGCGCTGGAAGACATCAAGGCCCAGGACATCACCGTGTTCGACACGTCCAGACTCACTTCACTGTTCGAGCGCATGGTCATTGCCAGCGCCGAGTCGTCGCGGCAGACGAAAGCGCTTGCCAATAGCGTGCGTGACAAAATGAAGGAACTTGGCGAGCAGGTCATCGGGATGGAAGGCGAACAAACGGGCGAATGGGTGCTGGTGGACATGGGCGATGTCGTCGTACATGTCATGCACCCAGCCGTGCGCGCGCACTACAATCTTGAGGAATTGTGGGATGCCACGTTGAATTCCCGCAATCCGTCTGCTTCCTCGTGAAGCTTCGCATTCTTGCCGTCGGCCATAAGATGCCTTCCTGGATCGAGGCAGGGTATGCCGAATATGCCAAACGCATGCCGCCCGATACCACGCTTGAACTGATCGAAATCAAACCCGAAAAACGTGCGGCAGGTTCCTCAACCGACCGCATTCAGAGAATCGAAGCAGAGCGCATCCTTTCGGCCTTGCCCAGTCAGGCCACGTTGATTGCGCTGGATGAGCACGGCAAGCAGCCGGCCACCACAGAGCTGGCAGATTTGTTGTCCCGCTGGATGCGGGAAGGCGCCCAGCCCTGCTTTATCATCGGCGGCGCAGACGGCCTGAATGCTTCATTAAAAGTTCGCGCGGATTTACTATTGGGCCTGTCGCGCCTGACGCTGCCGCACGGGCTGGCCAGGGTCATGCTGGCGGAGCAGCTTTACCGGGCAGTATCCCTGCTCAAGGGCCATCCTTACCACAGAGAATAAATGGGCCACATCGACAACCGGATTTACCTGGCATCACAATCGCCCCGGCGGCGTGAACTGCTCAAGCAGTTGGGCGTCCATTTCGAGGTGCTGGTGATGCGCGCCTCGCCCGGCCGCGAGGATGTCGTTGAAGTGCCTCAGGACAAGGAAACCCCCGCGCAATTCGCTGTGCGCATGGCGCGCGAAAAATCCCAGTGCGGGGCCCGCATTGTCCGCATGCGCCGTCTTGTATTGATGCCGGTACTGGGCGCCGATACGGTTCTGGATATAGACGGCGAAATCATCGGCAAGCCGCGTGACCTCGCGCATGCGATGGAAATACTCACTCGGCTATCGGGGCGCGCGCACTGGGTGCATACTGGCGTCGCCATGACATGGACACACGGAACCGAATCCAGGCTGTCCTCAAGCAAGGTGGAATTCGCGCCGCTATCCAGTGAAACGATTGCGCGCTATCTGGAAAGCGGCGAAGCGCTGGACAAGGCCGGCGCATATGGCATTCAGGGCCGGGCTGGTGCTTTCGCCACGCGCATAGAGGGTAGCTATACCGGCATCATGGGACTACCCTTGCATGAAACCGCTGCTTTACTGGGCTGGGCCGACATTAAAGTCTAGTTTTCAATCCACAGACTGCCACGTCTGCGGATTGAAAATTCGGGGTTCGCCATGAGCGAGGAAATTCTCATCAACGTCACGCCGCAGGAAACGCGCGTGGCGGTACTGCTTCTGGGTTCTGTTCAGGAACTGCATGTCGAGCGTGCCGGCAGCCGGGGGTTGGTAGGCAACATCTATCTGGGCAGAGTGGCTCGTGTGCTGCCGGGCATGCAATCTGCCTTTATTGACATCGGTCTTGAGCGCGCCGCCTTTCTCCATGTGGCGGATATCTGGGAAGAGCGGCGTGGCGACGAGACCGAGCGGCGCATCGAACAACTTCTGCACGAAGGCCAGACGGTGGTTGTGCAGGTCATCAAGGATCCCATCGGCACCAAGGGCGCTCGGCTTTCCACCCAGATCAGCTTTGCCGGACGCTATCTGGTCTATCTGCCGCAGGAATCGCATATTGGCATTTCCCAGCGCATCGAGGGCGAAGAAGAGCGTGAACATTTGAGGCAGGTGCTTCAGGAATTGCTTCCGCTGGATATCCAGGGGGGCTTCATCGTTCGCACCATGGCGGAATCCGCCAGTGTCGAGGACCTTGGCGCGGACATTGCCTACCTGCAAAGGCTTTGGCACGACATCCGGGAAAAATCGAAAGTCTGCATCGCGCCCTGCGTCCTTTATCAAGACCTGAACCTGGCCCTGCGCGTGCTGCGCGATTTCGTCAACACGGAAACATCGCGCATTCTGGTCGACTCGCGTGAGACCTTCCAGAAGATGATCGAGTTTGCCCACAACTACACCGGCGGCGTAACGGACAAGCTCCAGCATTACAGCGCGGACCGGCCCTTGTTCGACCTGCATGCCATTGACGACGAGATCGAGAAGGCACTGGCCAGGCGCGTCGATCTGAAATCCGGCGGCTACCTTATCATTGATCAAACCGAAGCGCTCACCACCATTGATGTCAACACGGGCGGCTTCGTCGGCGCGCGCAACTTTGACGACACGATTTTCAAAACCAATCTCGAAGCCTCCCAGTCAATTGCCCGACAATTAAGGCTGCGCAATCTTGGCGGCATCATCATCATCGACTTCATCGACATGGACTCCACTGAACATCGGGAAACCGTCCTGTCCGAACTGAAAAAGTCGCTGGCGCGCGACTCCACACGCATTTCCGTCAGTGGATTTTCTGCACTGGGGCTGGTGGAAATGACGCGCAAACGCACGCGCGAATCGCTGGCGCACGTGTTGTGCGAGCCCTGCCCAACCTGCCAGGGGCGCGGCGAGATCAAGACCGCCCGAACAGTGTGTTATGACGTGCTGCGGGAAATCATCCGCGAAGCGCGGCAATTCGGCGCGCGCGAGTACCGCATACTCGCTTCACAACCGGTAGTGGATCTGTTTCTGGATGAAGAATCGCAAAGCCTTGCGCAGCTTTCCGACTTTATTGGCAAACCCGTCTCGCTTCAGGTGGAAACAAGCTACACGCAGGAACAGTACGACATCATTCTTTTATAGGGCCATCTGTTCGACGATGGCGTCAAGTTCGGCCTTGCGCCGTCTAAGATCGTCCATGCGGCCCTTGACGGCGACCATTTCACCCTGGATGTCATCAACATTGGTCAGCACCTTGCGCATGTTCTCCAGCCGGTTGTCCAGCAATTGCCGGTGCTCGCGAATCTGGACGATGATCGGATCAAGGGAAATACGCAGCCAGCGTCCGGCATCCTTGGTGGCCAGATCGTAGGTTTTCTTGGCCTCCTCCGCCACGCCGTTGTAAAAGCGCCGGATCATGAAACGTTTTTCAACCAGCAGGTTGGCCGGATCGCCGCAAAAAGCCTCGGTCTCTTCCAGCAGGCTTTCAATGCGCAGGCGATAGGAACGCAAATCCAGCGATGGCACCACCAGCTTGGGCAGACCGTGCAACTTGTGAAAGCGGTCGCAGGCCGCATTGAGATATTCCTGGATGTTTTTGGACAAACGCATGGAATGAATGAAGCGATCGGTTATCCGCTTCGACACCTCGCGCATGGCGCTGATCAGCCCCGCGGTCGTCCAGGTTTCCCCCATCAGGGCACGAGCCTCTTCGAGAATGACATGCAGCGCATCGGATGAAAGCTGTTCCAGCAACTGGTCGCCATATTGCTGAACGGCATGGCGCGTAGTCTTGAACTGATTAGCGGTGGCGTCGTAGCGCTCCTTGTCTTTCAACAGTTGCTCGCGCATTTGCACGACCAGTTCGCGGTTCCTGCCGGAGAGACCCGAAAGCTGTTGAAGCGTCTGCACCCCGTCCTTGATCTGATTCATCATGTCGGCGCGGTGATATTTGATCTGGCCGGACACCTGGGTCACCGCCCCGCGGCACATGATCTCGCGACGGGCTGGAATGATTTCCTTGCCCAGCAGTTGTTCCAGCGCATTGATGCCGGAACGTTCCAGCAACGAGTTATCCTGTTTCACCTTCGCCAGCAGCGCCTTTTGCGCCGAGACCGCGAACACTTGGCTTTCTGGTAACTTGAGCACCTGCGCCGTATCCGACAACTGCCGCTGGATGCTGGCGCGGACACCCACTTCCCCTTTCAGCTCATCCCACAGCATGTCGATCTTGTTCAGCACGGCGACATGGAAATTCACATGCTTGTGCACATGCCGCTGCCAGATTTCAAGATCGGAACGGGTCACGCCCGTGTCCGTGCCCAGCAGAAAGAAAACGGCATGCGCACCCGGGATGCTGGAAAGCGTCAGTTCCGGTTCGGAACCGAGCGCATTCAGGCCGGGCGTGTCCAGAATCGCCAGTCCTGCCTTGAGCATGGGGTGGGGCAGGTTGACCAGCCCATAACGCCAGGCAGGCACTTCAACCTGGCCGGCGCCATCCACCCGGCGCTTCATTTCCTCGTCTTCGGGATCGAACAGTCCCAATGCAACGGCCTCGCCCATCGGTACACGGCGCACCTCGGTCAGCTTGCGCAAGGTGGCCTGCATTTGCTGCGGGTTGTCAGGATCGAGTTCCATCCTGACCCATTCGATCGGGGTTAGCTTTAGATGGCCCAGGGATTCGGGGCGCAGCCGGGTTTCAATCGGCAGGAGTTTCAGGGAAGGTGTTTCCGCCGCATCATAGAAAATCTCGGTGGGGCACATGGTCGTGCGGCCCGCATCGGACGGCAGCAAACGTACGCCCAGGTCGGCGAAAAACAATGCGTTGATGAGTTCGGTCTTGCCTCGGGAAAACTCTGCCACAAACGCCAGCGTCAGGCGATCCTGCTGCAGGGCATCGGCGATTTCAATCAGTCTGAGATTGCGCTCAAGGTCGATGCCCTGATACTGGTCAAGCCAGTCCGCAAACGCACGGATGGCAGTGGCCAACCGGTCGCGTTTGCGGGTGTAATCGGCAACTTCCTGTTCGAGCAGCGCACTCATGGTTTTCCGTTTTTTTGTTGTTGTTGAAGTAAATGTAAAAAATTTCTACCCGCACCCTTCACTGTCAGGGTTTTCTGTCGCGCATGCTCCCCGCGCAGTATCTCGATCTTGCCCGTGCTGACTCCACCCAGCCCGGCAAGATATTGAATCAGGGCGATATTGGCCTTGTTATCGACTGCTGGCGCGGCAATCTTTAGTTTGAGCCGACCGGCGTATTCGCCGATAATTTCATCGAATTTGGCACCCGGCTGGATTTGAATGTGCAGCGTCCACACATCCTCTTCGGAGTAGTACTTGGCCCAGGGCGGCAGAATGTCAGCCAAAGCAGCCCTGGATGGGGATATCAGAAAGCGCCCAGCGCAGCCCGTTCAAGGCTGGCAAGCGGCACCGCCAGAATGAACTGGCACAGGATCAGCAGCACGAGCGGAGAAAAGTCGATCTGGCTTGCCGGCAATATCCGCCGGAAAGGTGCCAGCAAGGGCTCGGTAAGCGGGTAAATCACCGGCGCGATGGGGGAATAGGGATTTATCCAGGACAGGACGGCACGCACCAGTACCAGGCCCATGATGAGATAAAGCGCCAGTTTCACCAGCTCGATCGCACCCAGGCCCACCATGGCCAGCCATGCGCCAGACCCGGCAAGGCTGAAGGGGAAACCGCCCAGCCACTGAAGCAGCACGATCACCAGCACTTCGGTCAGCCAGGCCAGCAGGAGACTGGCCCAGTCATAACCCCCTATCCCAGGAATAATCCGGCGCATGGGCTTTACCGCGAAATCGGTAATGCGCATGATGAATTGCGAAAACGGGTTGGAAAACGACACCCGCATGGCTTGCATGGCAAACCTGAGCAGCACCGCGACCGCGAACAGCCCGCCCAGGGTCTGGATGAAGAAACGCAATGTATCAGCCAGCATCAGCTTAATCTCCCCAGTTCATCTCCCAGCTCCTTTGATCTTTGTGCCGCTGCCCGTACAGCCTTCGCCACCGTTTCCGCCAAACCATCTTCCGTCAAACTGGCTATCCCACGCTCGGTCGTGCCACCTTTTGAAGTCACGCGCGCACGCAACACAGAAGGCTCCTCGCCTGCTTCCAGCGCCAGCCTGGCTGCGCCAAAAACGGTATGCAGCGCCAGATGCCGCGCGGTTTCTGCGGGCAATCCAGCTGATTTCGCGGCTGTTTCAAGGGCTTCAATGAAATAGAACACGTAAGCCGGGCCGCTGCCCGATACGGCCGTGACCCAGTCCAGGTCACTTTCACTATTCAGCCAAACCACCGAGCCAACAGCACGCAAAACGGTTTCGGCACGGGAACGATCATCTTCGTCCAGGGTTTTCCCGGCAAACAAGCCCGTAATTCCTGCCCCGACCATCGCGGGCGTATTGGGCATGGTGCGAACGATACGCTCATGCCCGCCCAGCCAGCGGGTCAAATCGGCCACACGCACCCCGGCCGCGATGGAAACAACCAGATGATTTTTCAGCCTGGACGCCAGCTGTCTGGCTACATCGGGAAGCTGCTGAGGCTTGACCGCCAGCACGATGACCGGATGCAAAATTGCCCGATCCAGGCTGGTTTGTACCTCGATGCCAAAACGCTGCTTCAAACGCGTTGCCGCATCTTCCGAAGGCTCCACCACTTCGACGCTGCCAGCTGTCATGCCATCGGCAATCAAACCGGAAATAATGGCGGTGGCCATGTTGCCACCACCGATGAAAGTCAGTTTATCCATACTCCCTCTTTCCAAATATCGCGCTCCCCACCCTCACAAGCGTCGCACCTTCCTGAATGGCAATTTCGTAATCTCCCGACATCCCCATCGACAGGGTATCCAGCTTGTATCCCCGTTCATTCAACGCATTCTTGAGGGTACGCAACAAGCGAAAGCCCGGACGCGGGTCTTGATTCGGTGCCGGAATAGCCATCAATCCCCTTAATTGCAGCCCTGGCAGGCCGGATACATTTGCGGCCAGCGCGAATACCTCATCGGGCGCAACACCGCTTTTGGTTGATTCTCCGCTCACGTTGACTTGCAAGCATACATTCAAAGCCTGTAATGAAGCGGGGTGCTGCCGAGACAGGCGCAGGGCGATTTTCTCGCGATCCACCCCGTGCACCCAGTCAAAATTTTCCGCGATTTCCTGGGTCTTGTTGCTTTGAATCGGGCCGATGAAATGCCACACCAGGTCAAGGCCCGATAACGCCTTTTGCTTGGCCAGGGCCTCCTGGACGTAGCTCTCGCCGAAATCACGCTGGCCGCAACTGGCGGCGGTCCGGATGCTTTCAGCCGGGAAGGTTTTGCTCACGGCCACCAGCGTGACTTCGTCAGGCAAACGGCTGTTTTCCCTGGCCGCCCGCGCCATGTGTTCCTTAACTTCCGCAATCGCAGAACAGATTACCGGTTTATCCACGATACGCATCTCAAGTTCAGGCTGGTCTCAAGTTCAGGCGGGTTGAGTCGTTATCTGATGGGAGTATTATCCCTGCAAAATAGACAACGAAATCAGGAACATTTGTGGATATTTCCGAACTGCTGGCCTTTGCCGTCAAAAACAAGGCTTCCGACCTTCACCTTTCCGCCGGGTTGCCGCCCATGATCCGGGTACATGGCGACATCCGCCGGATCAACCTGCCTCCCATGGAGCACAAGGACGTGCACCGCATGGTGTACGACATCATGAACGACAGCCAGCGCAAGGCCTACGAAGAAGTGCTGGAAATCGACTTCTCGTTTGAAGTCCCGACACTCGCACGTTTTCGGGTCAATGCTTTCAACCAGCAGAATGGAGCGGGCGCGGTGTTCCGGACCATTCCTTCCAAGGTGCTGACGCTGGAAGAACTGGGTGCGCCGGCCATTTTCAAGGAAATCTCCGACCAGCCTCGCGGCGTCGTGCTGGTGACTGGACCGACCGGCTCCGGCAAGTCCACTACACTGGCTGCGATGATCGATTACATCAACGAGAACGTGTATTCGCACATTCTCACCATCGAAGACCCGATCGAATTCGTGCATCAGAGCAAGAAATGCCTGATCAACCAGCGCGAAGTCGGGCCGCACACCCATTCCTTCGCCAACGCCCTGCGTTCCGCCCTGCGGGAAGACCCTGACGTGATTCTGGTGGGCGAAATGCGCGATCTGGAAACCATTCGACTGGCATTAACCGCCGCCGAAACCGGCCACCTGGTTTTCGGCACGCTGCACACCTCATCTGCCGCCAAGACCATCGACCGCGTGGTCGACGTGTTTCCCGCTGCGGAAAAGGAAATGGTGCGCTCAATGCTGTCCGAATCCCTGCGCGCAGTCATTTCCCAAACACTGCTCAAGACCAAGGACGGCAGCGGCCGCGTGGCCGCGCATGAAATCATGATCGGCACCCCGGCCATCCGCAACCTGATCCGCGAGAACAAGGTGGCGCAGATGTATTCGGCCATCCAGACCGGCCAGAATGTCGGCATGCAGACACTGGACCAGTGCCTGCTTGACCTGGTGCGCCGCAATATCGTGGCCATAGGTGAGGCACGTCCCCGTGCAATGAACAAGGATGCTTTCCTGGTATGAATGCTGAAAAAACCGTCCACGATCTGTTGCGCCTGATGCTTTCAAAGAAGGCGTCGGATCTTTTCATCACCGCCGGCTTCGCGCCCGCCATCAAGGTCGATGGAAAAATCACACCCGTTTCAAACCAGACGCTGACCCCCGCTCATACCCGTGAGCTGGCGCGCGCGATCATGAATGACAAGCAGTGGGATGCGTTCGAAACGACCAATGAATCCAACTTCGCCATTTCGCCGCCCGACATTGGCCGTTTCCGGGTAAACGTCTTTGTGCAGCAGGGACGCACCGGGATCGTGATGCGTACCATCAATACCGTCATCCCGAAATTCGAGGAACTGAACCTGCCACCGGTATTGAAAGACATTTCCATGGTCAAGCGCGGTCTGGTCATCTTCGTTGGCGGCACCGGCTCTGGCAAATCCACGTCGCTGGCCGCCATGGTGGGTTACCGCAATGAAAATGCGCGCGACCACATCATTACCGTGGAAGACCCGATCGAATACGTGCACGAGCACAAGAACTCGATCATCTCCCAGCGCGAAGTAGGCGTGGACACCGAGAACTGGTTCTCCGCCCTGAAAAACATGCTGCGTCAGGCGCCGGACGTTATTCTCATCGGTGAAATTCGTGATCGTGAAACCATGGAATACGCCATTGCCTTTGCCGAAACCGGTCACCTCTGCCTGTCCACCCTGCACGCCAACAGCGCGAACCAGGCTCTGGACCGGATCATCAACTTCTTCCCCGAGGAAAAACGCGATCAGTTGCTGATGGACTTGTCGCTCAACCTCAAGGGCTTCATTTCCCAGCGTCTGATTCCGCGCAAAGGGGTCAACGGCCGGATTGCCGCGGTCGAAATCCTGCTGAATTCGCCCCTGATTTCAGATTTGATCTTCAAGGGTCAGGTACACGAAATCAAGGAAATCATGAGCAAATCGCGCGAACTGGGCATGCAAACTTTCGACCAGTCTCTGTTCGATCTTTATGAAGCGGGGTTCATTTCCTACGAAGACGCACTGAGAAACGCCGACTCGCTCAACGACCTGCGCCTGAAGATCAAGTTGCATGGACAGGAAGCCAAGGGCCGCGACCTGATGACGGGGCTGGATCACCTGGATATCGTTTGAAATCTAATTAAGCCAGTACGAATTGACCCTTAAGCACCTGTTATTACTTGCTGGCGCAGTTAGCCTGTTCGTTTGGTATTCTGACAAAGAAGCTGCCACAGACTCCGGTTCTGATTCTGAACCGTCTGCATTGTTTAGCGAACAAACTCCAGCCCAACAATTCACCTGCGAAGGTAAAACCCGCTGTCCTCAGATGAGTTCTTGCGAGGAAGCAGTTTTTTATATCAGGAATTGTCCAGGCACGGAGATGGATGGCGATGGTGATGGTGTTCCTTGTGAATCACAATGGTGCGGCCATTAACACACCATTTATCTCCTACCTATTTGATCCTTCAACTAACTTGTATTCATACAATCGGCATTCCAGTGCACCGTTGAACAGCGGCGTTTTTCTGCTGGCGGACAGCCGGATCAGTTTCGGCAGATTGGCATCGGCACTGATGATGTAGGCACGCCAGTTGGCGAATTTCTGCTTCAGTACATCGCCGAGTTTTGGATACAACTCGGCGAGCTCTTCCTCCTCGCCCAGCCGCACGCCATAGGGCGGATTCATTACCAGCACACCGGATTCAACTGGTGGCACGATATCCAGAATATCCACTTTGGATAAATTCACAGTCTCGCGCAAACCGGCTGCTTTCAGGTTTTTGTCCGCGTCCTTCAACGAGCCCCCCAGCACATCACTGCCAAAAATCGGCAAGGCATGAACGGGCTGGCAGGCTTTTTGAGCTTCGGTTTTCATGCTCGTCCAGACTTTCTTATCCATTCTGAGCATTTTCTCGAAAGCAAATCCACGTCCCAGTCCAGGCGCGATATTGAGCGCCATCTGCGCGGCTTCCATCAAAAACGTGCCGCTGCCGCACATGGGGTCGTACAGGGCTTCGCCCGGTTTCCAGCCCGCAAGCTTGAGTATCCCGGCCGCCAGATTTTCGTTGATGGGCGCGATCCCTGACTGTTTGCGCAGACCGCGCTTGTAGAGCGGCTCGCCGGAGGTATCGAGGTACAGCGTGTAGCGGTCGCGTGTGAGGAACGTGCGGATGCGCACATCCGGCTCCAGCGTCTGCACACTGGGGCGCATGCCGGTCTCCTCGCGGAAACGGTCGCACACCGCGTCCTTGATTTTCAGGGTGATGAAATTGAGGCTTTTCAACGGCGAATCCTGCGCCACCACTTTCACTGCAATTGTCCGTGAGGCTTCAAACCACTTGTGCCAGTAGACCGCCAGCGCGCCCTGATACACATCCTCTTCGTTCTGATACTTTCCCGCAGACACCCGAAGCAAAATGCGGGTCGCCAGACGTGAATGCAGGTTGGCGGCGTAGCAAACCGTCATCGGACCGAAGAAACCTACCCCACCGCCAGTCTTTTCCACATTCTCGGCACCCAGCGCGATCAGTTCATCAGCCAGCGGATTTTCCAGCCCACGCGGGCAGGTGGCGAAAAACTGCTCAATGCGTTGGGGATGGGTATCGCGCTTTGCGGGTATTTGTTCCGCTTTTGGCAATGGGTATCTAACTTCTTTACCCCCTCCCGTCCTGCCCCGGCTATCAAGGGAGGTGCTCTGAGGCTGAATAGGCTTTCTGCGGCGAGGCAATTCACCCTTCCTGTTTGCCGGGGAGTGTGGAGGGAGGGGTAAGCTTTTCGATACAGACTTTGGGATGTGTCCCTTATGAAGCGGCTTCCTCTTTGACGTGTCTGGTTTTTCAAAAGCCTGCTTCTCGGTCTTGCTGAATTCCGGCTTTGGCTTGAGCGTACGATCGCGTTCCAGATTTACCTTGCGCGAAGTGGCAGGCCGCGCAGGTTTGCGTTCACTTGCCTCAGGAGATTTTTGGATCGTAAGCGTACCGCGCCGTTTTGGAGACTCGGCCATTTTCAGAAAACGGGCTGTAGTTCAACGAGGATCACAACTGCAATCAGTACCAGCACCGGGATTTCATTGAACCAGCGGAACCAGACATGGCTTTTTATATTGCTGCGCGCCTCGAACTTCTTCAACAGGCTTTTGCATACATGCTGATAGCCGATCAGGCCAACCACCAGAATCACTTTCAGCCACAGCCACGCCGGCGTCGGCACGAACCAGGCAAACCAGAGCCAGACACCCGATATCACTGCCAGCCACATGATAGGCGTAACGAAGCGGTACAATTTGCCCGCCATGATCAGCAGCCGGTCATAGGCGGTTTCGTTCTGCTCCATGGCCAGATTGACAAAAATGCGCGGCAGATAGAACAGGCCCGCGAACCAGCTCACCATCATCACGATATGAAACGTCTTGATCCACAGCATGTCTGTAATCCTGAATTGAATTAGCCCATTTTATCCTGTTCATCTTCACTGACCGAATCTCATGCTCCCAAAACTCAAGGCCTTTCTTCGCAACCACGGTATCTCGCTGATCCTGCTGGCACTTGTCACCTATATCTGGTTTCGACCGCCCGCATCGGTAACCGAGGAGAACCGCCAGGTTGGCCCCTGGTCTGTTCGATTGACGGATGGCCGAACGCTGACTTCCGAAGAACTCAAGGGCAAGGTGGTGCTAGTCAATTTGTGGGCGACCTGGTGTCCCTACTGCCTGAAGGAAATGCCCGTCATCGAGGAATTCTGGAAAGACAACCGAGGCCGGGGATTTGAAGTCATTGCGATCAGCGTGGACGATCCGCCCGAGAAAGTGGCGCAATACATGAAGGACAAGGGATATCTGTTCATGGCATCTACAAATGACCCTAGCGCCACGGCGGCATTTGGCAGGCCGTCCAGCATCCCAACCTCGTTTGTCCTGGACAAAGAAGGTAATATCCGCTTCAAAATTGATGGCCAGGTGCATTATCCAAGACTGGAAAATCTTTTTAACTCATTGTTATAAATTGTTTAAACGCCGTTAATTGGCAAATGGCTACTCCGAGCCAAATTTCCAGGTCACCTGAACAATTAGTACATCAGAGTAGTACAAATCAATTTTCTAATATTCTAAAATTCCTCCATAGAAATTTGGTTCTCTTAATAAACCTTGAACAGGAGTGCATCATGAAATCCGTCAAACTCTTAGCTGTTGTTTCAACCATGGTCCTTGCCAGCCAGGTTCAGGCGGGCGATGCCCAGTCAGGCGCAACCAAAGCAGCCGCTTGCGTGGCCTGCCATGGCAACGCCAGCTTCCCCGGCATTTTCCCCATCGTGCAACTGGCGGGTCGCGATGCCGACAAACTGGCCACCAAGACCAACAAGTACCGCACCGGCAAGCTCATTTCCCCGATGATGAACCTGGCCGTCATGACCATGACCGACAAGGACGTTGAAGATGTTTCCGCGTATTACCAGTCGCTGGGCAAACCCTACATGCCCATGCCCGGCATCCGTGGTGACGAAGACATCCAGGCTTCCGCCCAGTAATTTTCGCGGATGGCGCGCGCTGAACTCACAAGCGCACGCGTGTATGACCCGGTGCTGCGATTGCTGCACTGGGTCAATGCCCTGCTGATTACCACCCTGCTGATATCGGGCTTGGTGTCCTTGTACAGCGAAGCGGGCAGGACAACAGCCTGGCTGCACGACTGGCATGGCTGGCTGGGTGCTGCGCTGACAGTCAGTTTTTCCGCCCGGTTCGCGTGGGGTTTGTCCGGTCCGGAACATGCCCGGATTGCCGACATGTGGCAGCCCTCAGCCTGGCTTGAGTCAGTTAAAAGCGGAAGCCTGTTTTCCACGCCCGCGCATTTTGGCCACCATCCCGTTGCCAGCCTTGCCTATCTCGGCCTGTACGGCCTGCTGACGGGTTTGGTTATTACCGGCCTGGCGTTGCTGGCCATCAAACAGGGGCAGGGGCCTTTAAGCCACTGGCTGGGCTGGCAACTGGATTACCAGAACCTGTCGAGCCTGCTGCACGAAGCAGCTGCCTGGACTGTTCTGGGTTTTGTCGGATTGCATCTGTCGGCACTGGTTCTGCATCCGCTACTGCATCACGTTCCGGTCGCCCAGGCCATGTTCACCGGCGTGCAATACCTTCCTCGTAAAAGTCAGGAATGAAACGGATTTTCAACAAGATGATTTCGAATTTGACTACCCGCATAATTGCCTTCGCCGCCCTGCTTCCCCTTGTCGCACTGAATGCTGAAGCAGCTAGCCCGAACACCATGCTGGCCATGTATCAGGATCAATCCGGCACCCAGGGCTCAGCTTCACGCGGGGAAAAATTCTTTTTTGCCAAGCGCGCCCATTCCAACGGCGAAACCGTTAGCTGCACCACCTGCCACACGGAGAACCCCAAAGCCACCGGCAAAACCCGCGCCAACAAGCTGATCGAGCCGATCGCGCCTGTTGCCAATAAGGAACGATTCACCGACCCGGCCAAGATCGAGAAATGGTTCAAGCGCAATTGCAAGGATGTGCTCGAACGCGCCTGCACCGAGCAGGAAAAAGCCGACTTCATCGCCTTCATGCTTTCGGTGAAATGATGGGCATCAACAGAAGAAATATGTCCATCCTGCTGGCCACGATTTTCGGCAGCAGCTTTCTACTCACCGCCAGTTGGGGCAGCAGCGGGGATGCGGTTTTCGCCGCTGTCACGCACGGACCCACGAAGGAAGAATGCGCCGCCTGCCACATGGCCTATCCGGCCGGCCTGTTGCCCGCACGCTCCTGGAAAAAAATGATGGGCGAACTGGACAGGCACTTTGGCGAGGATGCCAGTCTGGCTCCCGAGGTCGCCAGCGGCATTACAAAGTACCTGATCGAAAACGCCGCCGATACCCCGCGCGGTACGCAACTGATGAGCCGCATCGCCTCCGGCATTCCCGGCAACAGTGCCCCGCAGCGCTTTACCGAAACCCGCCACTTCGGCTACCTGCACGACGAAGTACCGTCCTACGTCTGGAAACGCAAGGGTATCGCCAGCAAGGCCAACTGTGTCGCCTGCCACACCAAGGCCGATGAAGGCAGCTTCGTCGAGCGCGAAATCAGGATTCCCAAGCAGTAAACCGCCCTGCCGTGTTTGAATACCGTTCAAACCGATAGGCAGGAGAAAATTCATGCTTGAAAAGCGTCTTGAAGAACTGGAAACCAAACTCGCGTTCGCCGAAGACCTGATTGAAACCCTGAACCAGACAGTCATCCGCCAGCAAAAACAGATGGACAGCCTGCAGGAGCAGTTGCGCCTGCTGCACCGGGAGATGCGCGACAACCGGACTGAAGAATCAACCAGCCTGCGCGAGGAAATTCCGCCGCACTACTGAACGCTGTTTACACGGCGACCTTCATCACTACCTTGCGTATCATGCCCGTGCTTACCAGCGGCGCATGGGCATCCTCCGGAAAGAAAACACAGAACGACCCCGGCGGCGTGGCTATCCAGCTTGACGGCGCGTCGTTGAAAAACCTGATATCGCGCGCGGCATCGTAATCCGTCGCAGGATTCACGCATTCAGCCACCGGTTTCCATCCCATCTCGTCCACGCCTTCCAGCACCAGCTGGATATCGATGTAACGGCGATGGCATTCCAGCTTTGCTTCTTCCCGCGTGCGGCCCGCGCAGGCTTCGACGATGGCAAAGATTTCCTCACCCAGCACGTTATGCCTGCCGGATGGCAATGCCAGCAAGTCCGTGTTGCGCAGAAAATCGAAGGCAAGCGCAAACAGCGGATGTAAATCGAAATGGCGGTCAGCGTTGCCTAGAGTGGAGAGAATCATTTGGCAGGAATCGGATGGCTGAAACGCTCATTGTGTTGATGTGGTCTGGGGGCGCTGCGCCAATCGCTTATCACGCACGGAAATTAGCTTGTCTCTGGTCTGGATATCGAATAAACCAATCGCCTGATACAAATCCTTGAGCTTGGGGTAGCCATAGTTACGCGAATCAAATGAAGCTTGCTTGGAAATATGACTACCTATCGCGCTCAGTTTCGCCCATCCTTCGTCGTCGGCCGCGGCTTCAACCGCCTTGCGTAGCAAACTGACCAGGCGAGTGTCACTTCTGAGCTCCTTGGCACTTAACTTGGTAACCTCTGTTTTGGCTGCTGGTGGCGCAATGCTTTCCTTCTCGTTTACCGTCACTGCAACGATATTCGTTTCAGGGGGCTCACCCAAATTCTCAAGATATAGGAATACGGAACATGCCTTAACAAATGGCTCTGGCGTTTTCTTCTCGCCAAAGCCAAATACTTTTAGGCCATTGGCTCGAATGCGCATTACCAACGGCGTGAAATCAGAATCGCTAGACACAATACCAAACCCGTCCAGCTGCTTGGTATACAGCAAGTCCATCGCATCGATAATCATTGCAGAGTCGGTAGCATTCTTGCCTTTGGTATAAGCAAATTGCTGCATCGGCTGGATGGCATATTCGTGCAGCACTTCCTCCCATGCATTCAGATGTCGGCTTTTCCAGTCACCATAGGCACGGCGTATGTTGATAACCCCGTACTTGGCCAACTCGTCGAGAACTTCATCGATTTTGCTGGCTGGACTGTTGTCAGCGTCAATTAAGAGTGCAATACGATGTTCGTGGGTCATTTCTCGTCCTGTTTACAAGCACCAAGAATCTATCATCTGCTGATCGGCTTATACCGAATCCGCTTCGGCTTGGCACCCTCTTCGCCCAAACGCTTCCGTTTGTCTTCCTCGTATTCCTGATAGTTGCCCGCGAAGAAGGTCCACTGCGAATCACCTTCCGCCGCCAGGATGTGAGTGCAGATGCGGTCGAGGAACCAGCGGTCGTGGGAGATCACCAGCACGCAGCCGGCGAATTCCAGCAGCGCGTCTTCCAGCGCGCGCAGGGTTTCCACGTCCAGATCATTAGAGGGTTCGTCGAGCAGCAGCACGTTGCCGCCCTGGATCAGCGTCTTGGCCAGATGCAGCCGCCCGCGTTCACCGCCGGAGAGATTGCCGACGATTTTCTGCTGATCGCCACCCTTGAAATTGAAGCGGCCAATGTAAGCGCGGCTGGGCATTTCAAATCTGCCCACCGAGAGGATGTCCGAGCCGCCGGAAATCGCCTCGAAAACGGTCTTGTCGTTTTCAAGGCCTTCGCGCGACTGATCCACTGACGAAACCTTGACCGTGGGTCCGATGACAATCTCGCCGCTGTCAGGCTGTTCCTTGCCCTGGATCATCCTGAACAGCGTGGATTTGCCGGCGCCGTTAGGACCAATGATGCCGACGATGGCGCCGGGCGGAATCGAGAAAGACAGGTTGTCGATCAGCAGGCGGTCGCCGAAGGATTTCGACACGCCGTTGAACTCGATGACCTTGTCGCCCAATCGCTCGCCCGGCGGGATGAAAATTTCCTGCGTCTCGTTGCGCTTCTGGTATTCGAAACTGTTCATTTCCTCGAAGCGGGAAAGTCGCGCCTTGGACTTGGCCTGGCGCGCCTTGGGGTTCTGGCGCACCCATTCCAGTTCCTGTTTCATCGCTTTCATATGAGCGTCGACCTGCTTTTGCTCAGTCTCCAGGCGAGCTTCCTTCTGTTCCAGCCAGCTTGAATAATTGCCCTTCCACGGAATGCCGTGCCCGCGGTCAAGTTCGAGAATCCACTCGGCGGCGTTGTCCAGAAAATACCGGTCGTGCGTGACGGCGACCACGGTGCCGGGAAAGCGGGTAAGAAACTGTTCCAGCCACTCCACCGATTCCGCATCCAGGTGGTTGGTAGGTTCGTCCAACAGCAGCATGTCGGGCCTGGAAAGCAGCAGCTTGCACAGTGCCACGCGGCGTTTCTCACCACCGGACAGCGGGCCGATTTTTGCATCCCATGGCGGCAACCGCAGCGCATCGGCGGCAATCTCGAGCTGGTTTTCCGTATCCGAACCGGCGGTAGCAATGATGGCCTCCAGCCGCGCCTGCTCTTCCGCCAGCTTGTCGAAATCCGCGTCCGGCTCGGCATAGGCAGCGTACACCGCCTCCAGCTTTTTCTGCGCTTCCATCACCTCGCCCATGCCCGCCTCGACTTCCTCGCGCACGGTCTTGTCCGGATCGAGCTGCGGTTCCTGCGGCAGGTAGCCGATGGAAATGCCGGCCAGATACTGCACTTCGCCATCGTATTCCTTGTCCGCGCCGGCCATGATGCGCAGCACGGTTGATTTGCCTGAACCATTCAATCCCAGCAGGCCGATCTTGGCGCCGGGAAAAAACGACAGGGAAATATCCTTGATGATTTGCCGCTTGGGCGGAACGATCTTGCTCACGCGGAGCATGGACATGACGTATTGGGCCATTTTTTACTATCAGGAAAAACAAAACCCGTATTATCCGCGAAGCGCGTGAAGGTGCGTCAAGAAAACCTGTTCCGGACTTTGCAGGCGCCGCAAATGTCTGGTTTAACCTGGAATATGAGTCCGGGGTAAACTATGGGCATAGATCACATAAGGAACGACATGGCCAAGCCAAACTACCAGTACGAGAAGCGGCAGAGAGAACTGGAGAAAAAACGGAAGAAAGCAGAGAAGGAACAGCGGAAATCCACGGATGCCGAAACCCCTCCAGCCCAGCACACGCCGCCGCCACCCGCTGGGGAATGATTTCGGCCTTGAAGCAAAACAGCCCCGGTTTAACCTAGGCAGGTAAAAAAGCCGAATCGCTCAGTGCTGGGGTTTTATCGGCTTGACTGTTTTGGGCGGTGTAATAAACGACGCCCCCGCCGGGACCACCACCTGTTTCGACTTCTTGGGTTTTTTTGCTTCCTTGTTTCCGCGCAACTGGCCTTTTGCCATGGTCTTTCTCCTTGTAGCGTCTTCAAAAATTCCGCCGTGTCCGCAACACCAGCGTAAACACGATTTACGCTCATCATAGGCCGTTACACGAGTATGGCCGGTTTTATTTTTAAGCGCCCGCATACGATCAGCCAGACTCAAGTCAGCAGGGGGTGCATCCACACAAACAGGGTTTGCCCTTGCGACTCGGCAATCTGGGCCAGTTCCGCCAGCGACAGGATCATGTCTTCCACTTCTGCGGGATCCCAGTTTTCCAGCTCGAATGCCTCGGTGGCGGACAATTCATATGCCACCTGTTCCAATGCCTCTTCATCCATCTCCGCCAGTTTTTCCACTACCTCCTCCGCCATGCGCAGCACCAGCACGCCTTCGCCGCCGATATAGACTGGCTCGCACTGGTACAGCGCCTGTTCGTACTCGTCGCCGGTCAACAGGCTGTGCAGAATGGCCATCTTGGCAATATCAATCCCGCGCCTTTCGATGCCGCTCCATTCGTCCAGCGGATGCGGTGATTCGCCGATATCTGCAAACTCCTCTTCTTCAGCCGCGACGATATTGGTGAGGATGCCCAATTAAATCTCCCAAAATAAAGTCATGTTCCCGCTACCCTACTCCATCTCCTGCAGGCGTAACAAACGCGCCGCCTCGGCGGCCTTTGCGTCGTCGATCTCGCGGATGACATCATCCAGGTCAACGGGTGGCAGTGTCTGCTCGAAGTGGCCGGAAAGTTTGACGTCAGGCTGCAATTCGCCGTGCTCGTACAGCGCCCAGATTTCCTCGGCATATCGCGTGGTCAATAACGCAGGCGCGAACTGGCCAAAGAAGGTTGTCAGGTTATTCACGTCGCGCGCAAGCATGGCTTTGGCGTGGTTATTCCCAGCGGCATCCACCGCTTGCGGCAGGTCGATGATGACCGGGCCGGTGTTGCTGAGCAGGATGTTGTATTCGGACAAATCACCGTGAATGACCCCGGCGCACAACATGCGCACGACTTCCCCCATCAGGCTGTGATGGTGGGCGCAGGCTTCTTCCGCGGTGAAGGTCGAATCATTCAGCCTGGGCGCGGCGTTGCCATCGGCATCGGTCACCAGCTCCATCAGCAGCACGCCTTCGTGGAAGTTGTACGGCTTGGGCACGCGCACCCCGGCAGCGGCCAGCCGGTACAGCGCATCGACTTCGGCGCTTTGCCAGGCCTGCTCCTGAGCCTGCCGGCCAAATTTGGTGCCCTTGGCCATGGCGCGGGCCTGGCGGCTGTTCTTGGTTTTGCGGTTTTCGGTGTAATCGACTGCCTGGCGAAAGGCGCGCTTGTTGGCTTCCTTGTAAACCTTGGCGCAACGAACGTCTTCGCCGCAGCGCACCACGAACACCATCGCCTCCTTGCCGCTCATCAGCTGGCGCACGACCTCGTCGATCAGGCCATCTTCGATGAGAGGTACGAGTCTTTTATTCGGTTTCATTGGCTTGCCAGATGCTCTTTAATCACTTCCAGAAATGCCGCGCCATAGGTATCCAGTTTACGTTCGCCCACGCCGGGCAATCCGGCGAATTCATGCAGGCTTTGCGGCCGCTCGGCGGCCATCGCCGCCAGCGTGCTGTCGTGAAACACGACGTAGGGCGGCACACCCTGCTGTTGGGCAAGCTCGCGACGACGCTGGCGCAGGGCTTCGAACAGCGGATCGCCTGATACAGCAACACCGCCGCGTGATTTGCCATTGTGTGATTTCCTGTCACGTTTGGCAGGCGCTTCCTGTTTGGCGAGTTGCAGCATTTCCTCGCCGCGCAGGAGCGGGCGGCATTGTTCGGTAAGGCGCAGCCCGCCGAATGCGTCATGGTCGGCGAAGAGATAGCCGCGCGCAACAAGCTGGCGGAACACTGCACGCCAGTCGTTGGCGCTTAAATCCCGGCCAATGCCGAATGTCGAGAGCGAATGGTGGCTAAAACTCCGGATGCGCTCGTTGTCCTTGCCCAGCAGCACATCGATCAGATACGCCGCGCCAAAACGCTGACCGGTGCGGTGCACACAAGACAGCGCCATTTGCGCGGCTGTCGTCGCATCCCAGGTCTGCGGCGGACTCAAACAATTGTCGCAATTGCCACAAGGTTCGGGCAAGGTGTCACCAAAATAGCCGAGCAGGGACTGACGGCGGCAGGCGGTCAGTTCGCAGTAGCCCAGCATGGCGTCGAGCTTCTGCCGCTCGATGCGCTTGTGGTCTTCATCGGCATCCGACTCCGCGATCATGCGCTGCAACTGGATGGCGTCCGACAGGTTGTAGCGCATCCAGGCATCGGCAGGCAGGCCATCGCGGCCGGCGCGGCCGGTTTCCTGGTAATAGGCTTCAAGGCTTTTGGGCAGGTTGAGGTGAGCAACGAAACGCACGTCGGGCTTGTCGATGCCCATGCCAAAGGCAATGGTCGCCACCACGATCACGCCGTCATCATTCAGAAATCGTTCCTGCGCGCGGCGACGCGATTCAGCGTCCATACCGGCGTGATAAGGCAAGGCGGTCAGGCCCTGGGTATTTAGCCAGGCCGCCACTTCATCCACTCGCTTGCGCGACAGGCAATAAATAATGCCCGCCTCACCCGCATGTTTTTCACGGATAAAACGCAGCAGCGCCTCGCGCGCGCCACTGGCTTCCATGCGCACGTGATAGCGGATATTGGGACGGTCGAAGCCGGTGACGAAGTGCCGCGCATTTTCCAGTTGCAGGCGCTGCGCGATTTCGGCCCGCGTTGGCGCATCTGCCGTGGCGGTGAGCGCGATGCGCGGAATGCGGGGATAGCGTTCGTGCAGGGTAGAGAGTTGCACATACTCCGGTCGGAAATCATGCCCCCACTGTGACACGCAATGCGCTTCATCAATGGCAAACAGGGCGATCCGCGCATGGTCGAGCCGGGACAAAAAACGATCAGTCAGCAGGCGTTCCGGCGCCACGTAAAGCAAATCCAGTTCGTCTGCCCGCAACGCATTTTCCACGCGCCGTGCTTCATCGGCGCTCAAGGACGAATTCAGATATTCCGCCCGCACCCCCAGTTGTCTCAATGCCACGACCTGGTCGTGCATCAGCGCGATCAGCGGTGACACCACGATGCCCACGCCATCACGCACCAGCGAGGGCAGCTGGTAGCACAAGGACTTGCCGCCGCCCGTGGGCATGATGACCAGCGCATCGCCGCCATCGACGAGTTGCCTGATGATTTCCTCCTGATGTGGGCGGAAGCCGGCATGGCCGAAGACGCTTCGCAATATTTGCTGCGTACGGGACCCGGTCATGCTTGATCTTGCACGCGGTGGCTGACCAAAAATTCCTTGAACGCCTGCGCCACCAGCGACAGGCGCTTGTCGGCGCGATGCGTGATATACCAATGGCGCACAATGGGAAAACCCTCGGCCTTGAGAATCACCAGCCGCTTTAACGCCAACTCCATCTCCAGCGTGTGCAGGGACAGAATTCCCAACCCCAGTCCCGCCTGCACCGCCTGCTTGATCGCCTCGTTGCTGCTCATTTCCATGCTGGTGTGGATCACCAAACCCTTGGTAGCAAAGTAGCGTTCCATCGCACCGCGTGTGCCGGAGCCCACCTCGCGCACCAGAAAAGGCTCTGCGGCCAGATCACTGGCGGCAATGCGCTTCTTGTGCGTGAGCGGATGATTGGGCGGAGCGATGACTACCAGCGGGTTGTCCATGAAGCGCGTGGCATCCAGATCCTGGCCTTCTGGCACCTGCCCCATGATACCCAGGTCAATACGGTTTGCAGCCAACTGCGCCAGCACCGATTCGCGGTTTGACACATCCAGATGTATGGACACCTTGGGATGCTCGCCGCGAAACTTCGCCAGCATATCAGTGGCCACGGCATTGACGGTGGATGTCACCGCAATATTCAGTTGCCCTTCTTCCAGCCCTTTAAGACGAGTCAGCGCAGTTTCCATATCGCCCAGCATGGCGGCGATGGATTGGCTATAGTGGAACACTTCCCGTCCGGCTTCGGTCAGGAAGACTTTTTTACCCAGCTGTTCTGTAAGCGGCAGGCCTATGCTGTCTTCGAGCTGTCTGACCTGCATGGACACCGCCGGCTGGGTCAGGTGCAGTTCGCGTGCAGCTTTCGAGTAGGACAGGTTGCGTGCAACGGCTTCAAAAACCTTTAATTGACGAATGGTCAAATGAATCATGCCGTACATTAAATCATAATTAATATCTTATACAAATAATCAATAACTTTGACTGTTGTTTATATTCAACCCTGTTTAGACTTCCGCACACTATCTAAAGCGCTGTGCTTTTCGATGGGTCGACCTTCAATACAAGGAGAATGCAATGGCTGTAAAAACCTATAACGCCGGTGTTAAGGAATACCGGCAGACCTACTGGATGCCTGATTACACCCCTCTGGATACCGACATCCTGGCCTGTTTCAAGATCACGCCCCAAGCCGGCGTGGACCGTGAAGAAGCCGCCGCCGCCGTGGCCGCCGAGTCTTCCACCGGTACCTGGACCACGGTGTGGACCGACCTGCTGACCGACCTCGACTACTACAAGGGCCGCGCCTATCGCATCGAAGACGTGCCCGGCGACGACACCTGTTTCTATGCCTTCATTGCTTACCCCATCGACCTGTTCGAAGAGGGTTCCGTGGTGAACGTGTTCACCTCCCTGGTCGGCAACGTGTTCGGCTTCAAGGCCGTCCGTGCCCTGCGCCTGGAAGACGTGCGCTTCCCCATCGCCTACGTGAAGACCTGCGGTGGTCCACCCATGGGTATCCAGGTCGAGCGCGACATCATGAACAAGTACGGCCGTCCCCTGCTGGGTTGCACCATCAAGCCGAAACTGGGTCTGTCCGCCAAGAACTACGGCCGCGCCGTGTACGAGTGCTTG
>JADFDC010000014.1 GCA_018263115.1 Thiobacillus sp. | reverse complement strand
ATGGCCAACATCAACAAGGCGTTGACGATCCGCCACCCGACCACCGACGCGATCTATTTCCAGGGTCCGGCCGGGCAAGTGTATGAGCCACTCAACGAGGATGCCTGTGCCGGCCTCGCGGTGGGCGTGTCGCTGTTCGGCGGGCGCAGCCTGTGGTGCAGCTACGAGTCCTTCGCGATCAACGGCCTGCCGATCTGGCAGACGGTGACGCAGGCGATGGCCGAACTGCGCCGCAAGACGCCGGCCACGGTGTGCCTGTTCACCGCCGGCGCGCTGGAGCAGGGCCGCAATGGCTGGACTCACCAGCGGCCGGAAATCGAAAGCTACTTCGCTGCGATGATGCGCAACGGCAACGTTTACCCGCTGTTCCCGGTCGATGCCAACATGATCCAGGCGAGCTACGACTGGGCGTTGAAGCAGCATAACAAGGGCATCGTCATTACCGCCTCAAAGTCGCCGCTGCCAGTCCACGCATCGATGGCGCAAAGCCGCCAGGCAATTGAAGACGGCGCGATGGTGCTGAAGGAGACTGCCGGTCGCAAGACGGTTGTGTTCGCCGTCACCGGTGACATGGTGCTGCAACCGGTGTTCGCCGCCACCGAACTGTTGTCTCAAGCCGGCATCGGCTCGCGCATCGTTGCCGTGGTCAACCCGCGCAGGCTGTACCGCCCGACCGATGTGCTGTGGGACAGCGTGGCAGAACCGGATGGCCGCTTCATGGATGACGCAGCATTCAGGGGAATGTTCCATGGCGACGCGCTGATCGGCGTCATCGGCGGGCCGTCGGCACCGCTCGAACCAGTCCTGCTGCGCAGCCAGGCCGCGCAACGCGACGTGTTCTGCTGGAAGCGCGGCGAGACCACCGCCAACCCGCAGCAGCTGTTCGACTTCAATGGCATGAACGCGCAGGCGATGCGCGATCGGGCGATGGCGATGCTGGGCTGACATGCAACCGAAAATCATCGTCCTCGACGACGACCCGACCGGATCGCAGACCGTACATTCCTGTCTGCTGCTGACGCGCTGGGATGTCGACACCCTGAAGGTCGCACTCGCCGATGCATCGCCGCTCTTTTTCATCCTGACTAATACACGGGGAATGGACTCGGTGCGCGCAGCCGAGGCCACGCGCGAAGTCTGCGAAAATCTCAAGATCGCGCTCTCCAGCTACAAAGGCCCAGTCCTGTTCGTATCGCGCTCGGACTCGACCCTGCGCGGTCACTACCCGGTGGAAACCGATGTAATGAATGAGGTGCTCGGACCTTTTGACGCGACGCTTCTCACCCCGGCATTTTTCGAAGGCGGACGCATCACTCGCGACAGCACCCACTATCTGATGGTGGAAGGCAAGCCAGTTCCCACCCATGAAACTGAATTCGCGCGTGACTCGGTGTTCGGCTATTCGACGAGCTTCCTGCCTGATTACATCGCCGAAAAGACCCGGCGCAGGGTCGCTGCCCAGCAGGTGGCGCGCCTGACGCTTGCTGGGCTGCGCGCAGGGAAAGCCGGCACATGGCTGGATGCACTGCAGAACAATCGCGCCGGCGTCGTGGATGGCGAAACACAAGAGGATTTCCACATCTTTGCCGAAGCGGTGCTAAAAGCAGCGTCGAGCGGCAAGCGGCTTTTGTTCCGCAGTGCCGCCTCGCTGCTCACCGCGCTGGCCAGGCTGCCGCCGCAACCTGTCGCTGCCGAGTCATTCACCACCCTGGTGCGTAGCAAGCGTCCCGGCGCAATCATCGTCGGCTCGCATGTCGCCAAAACCACCGCGCAGTTAAGCCTGCTTTTGAAGGAACGCGGTGTCGTAGGTCTGCCGCTTGACGTCAATCGGCTGCCGGCCGGACGCGCCGCAGCAGTCAACGAACTCGTGGCCAGCATCGCGCATGCCCATGCGCAAGGCCTCACGCCAGTGGTATTTACCAGCCGTACCGAGTTGAAATTTGCCAGCACCGCGGAACGACTGGCCTTCGGTGAAGCCGTGTCCGGCACGCTGATGGATGTGGTAAAGCAGCTTCCGGAAAGCCTCGGCTTCCTGATCAGCAAGGGCGGCATCACCTCCAACGACGTGCTGTCGACCGGACTCGCGCTCGCCGTGTCGCGTGTGCTGGGCCAGATCCTGCCAGGTGTCACCGTAGTGCAGACGCCTGCCGAGCATCGTTTGCCGCAGATGCCGGTAGTGATCTTCCCCGGCAACGTAGGCGGCGACGATGCATTAGCCATGGCCTATCGCCGCCTCAATACCCATACAGCCTGACAGGCCAGCCGCGCCCAATCAGCCAGTAAAATAGCGCCATGATTTCTCCCGATATCATCCGTCGCCTGCAAGCTATCCTGCCGCCGCACTGCCTGCTGATCGCGCAAGAAGATGTGAAACCGTTCGAGACCGACGGCTTGACTGCGTTTCACAGTACGCCGGATGTGGTGGCGTTGCCGGAAACCGAAGATCAGGTGAAGGCCATCATCGCGCTGTGCCGCGAAACACAGACACCCATCGTGTTTCGAGGCGCGGGTACGGGCGTGTCGGGCGGCGCTTTGCCGGTGGATGGCGCGGTGCTTCTGGCCATGACGAAATTCAACCGCATCCTGTCCATCGACCCGCTGGCGCGCATTGCCCGGGTGCAGCCCGGCGTGCGCAACCTGGCGATTTCAGAGGCGGCCGCGCCGTTCAGTCTTTATTACGCGCCCGACCCTTCTTCGCAAATTGCCTGCACCATCGGCGGCAACGTGGCGGAAAACTCTGGCGGCGTGCACTGCCTGAAATATGGCCTGACCGTTCACAACATTCTTTCCGTCCGCGTGCTGACCATTGATGGCGAGGAACTCGTCATTGGCTCGGAAGCTCTGGATGCGCCCGGCTACGACCTGCTCGCGCTGCTTACCGGCTCGGAAGGAATGCTTGCGGTCACGCTGGAAATCTCCGTCAAGCTGTTGCCCAAACCGGAGCGCACGCAAGTCGTGCTGGCTGCTTTCGACGAAGTGGAAAAAGGCGGCGCAGCCGTGGGCGCGATCATTTCTGGCGGCGTGCTGCCCGCAGGGCTGGAAATGATGGACAAGCTCGCCATCGAAGCTGCCGAGGCCTATTCCCACGCCGGTTACCCGCTGGATGCCGAAGCTATCCTGCTGGTGGAAGTGGACGGCACACAGGAAGAAGTGTCCGAAGACGTCATGCGCGTGCGCGAAATTTTGCTGGCTTCAGGTGCAACTGATATCCGCACCGCGAAGGATGAGGCCGAACAGAAAAAGTTCTGGGCCGGGCGCAAGGCGGCTTTCCCCGCGGTGGGACGTCTGGCACCGGACTACTACTGTATGGACGGTACCATTCCGCGCAAAGCCCTGCCCGCGGTCTTGAAGCGCATGGCCGAGCTATCCACCGAATACGCGCTACCGGTTGCCAACGTATTCCACGCAGGCGACGGCAACCTGCACCCGCTGATTTTATATGACGCCAATCAACCAGGCGAGTGGGAAAAGGCCGAACGTTTCGGCGCTGACATTCTGGAAATGTGCGTGGCGCACGGTGGCAGTATTACTGGCGAGCACGGCGTTGGCATCGAAAAAATCAGCCAGATGTGCGTGCAGTTTGGCAACGCTGAATTGCAGGCTTTCCACGGCATCAAGGCCTGCTTTGATCCCGATGGATTGCTCAACCCCGGCAAAGCCGTGCCGACCCTGCATCGTTGCGCGGAATATGGCGCCATGCATGTGCGCAGCGGCAATCTGCCGTTTCCGGAACTGCCGAGGTTTTGATGCAGGCGCTACAGGAACGTATCCGCACCACGCATTTGCCGCTGCGCATCCGTGCTGGCGGCACCAAGGATTTTTATGGCCAGTCGCTGGCCGGAGATATTCTTGATGTGTCCGCGCATCGCGGCATTGTCAGCTACGAGCCTGGGGAGCTGGTTATCACGGCCAAATGCGGCACGCCGCTGGCCGAAATTGAAACACTGCTCGATGAACATGGCCAGATGCTGGGATTCGAGCCGCCGCGTTTCGGTGCTGCTTCATCGCTCGGAGGCACGCTGGCCTGTGGATTTTCCGGCCCCAGGCGGCCTTATTCCGGCTCGGCGCGAGATTTTGTTCTGGGCATGGAAATCCTTGACGGCACTGGCCAGCATCTAAAGTTTGGCGGACGGGTCATCAAAAATGTTGCCGGATATGATGCCTCGCGCCTGATGACGGGCGCACTGGGTACACTGGGCGTGCTGGTGCAAGCATCGCTCAAGGTGCTGCCAAAACCGCAAAGCGAACTGACGCTTCAATTTGAAATGGACGAAGCCACGGCCTTGAAGCACATGAACGAATGGGCGGGCAGGCCGCTGCCGCTTTCCGCCAGCGCCTGGCAGTCGGGTGTACTGTTTCTGAGACTGTCCGGGGCCAACAACGCCGTCAGGGAGGCCCATGCCAAACTGGGTGGCGAACCCCATCTGCACGGCACGGAATTCTGGCGGCTGCTGCGGGATCATGAAGCGGCTTTTTTCAGCGGTGATTTGCCGTTGTGGCGGCTGTCATTGCCTGCCTGCACGCCACCACTGGATCTGGATGGAAAGCAGCTTATCACTTGGGGTGGAGCGGAGCGCTGGCTTAAAACAAATGCAGCGGCAACTGAAATCCGCCCCAGGCTTGCTGCATCGGGCGGTCATGCCACGCTTTTTGCAGTCGGAGAAAAATCCGTGGGCGTGTTCCACCCGCTGCCCGCCGCGCTGATGAAATACCATGCGCGGCTCAAGAAACTGTTCGACCCGCGCGGCATTCTGAATCGCGGTCGGCTTTACCCGGATTTTTGACATGCAGACCCGTCTGGCTGACTTCATCCGCGACACCGACGACGGCAGGGAAGCCGATCGCATCCTGCGCACCTGCGTACATTGCGGGTTTTGCCTTGCCACCTGTCCGACTTATCAAATTCTTGGCGATGAGCTGGACTCGCCGCGCGGCCGCATTTACCTGATGAAGCAGCTGTTCGAGGGCGCGTCCATCACGCACAAAACCCTCAAGCATCTGGATCGCTGCCTGACCTGCCGCAACTGCGAAACCACCTGCCCGTCAGGCGTAGAGTATGGCAAGCTGATCGACCTCGGCCGCAAGCACGCGGAACGAAAAGCCGCCCGCCCGCTGTCCGAGCAGATCAAGCGCCGCGCGCTGGCGAAATTCCTGCCGCAGGAAAACCTCTTTGGCGGCGCGCTGAAGCTGGGCCGCATGGTCAAGCCATTCCTGCCGCAAACGCTGGCTGGCAAAGTGCCTGCAAATCCTTCCCACCCTGATAAAGGGGAACTGGGGGGGATTTCGCCATCCGCCCGTCACCCGCGAAAAATGCTGGTTCTCGCCGGCTGCGTACAGCCTGCACTGGCACCGCAAATAAACGTTGCGGCGGCACGTGTGCTCGATGCAATCGGAATTTCATTGATTGAAGCGGACAATGCCGGATGTTGCGGCGCAGTCAGCTTCCACCTGAATTTTCAGGAAGAGGGGCTTGATGCTATGCGCCGCAACATCGATGCCTGGTGGCCACACATCGAAGCAGGCGCTGAAGCCATTGTGATGACAGCTTCCGGCTGCGGCGTGACCGTCAAGGAGTACGGCCATCAATTGCGCCACGATACGCGCTATGCGGAAAAGGCCGCGAAAATTTCCGCGCTTACCTGTGATATGTCAGAAGTGCTGTTAAATGAAGAAGCGGCCCTGCGAGGTTGGCTATCAGGGCGAGGCGCCCTGGAAGGCAAGCGCGTCTGCTTTCATGCGCCCTGCACACTTCAGCACGGCCAGAAAATCACCGGCGTGGTGGAAGCATTGTTGACGGTTGCCGGTCATACGGTGCTGCCGATCAGCGAGCCACATCTGTGTTGCGGGTCAGCCGGGACCTATTCGCTGCTGGAATCGGAAATTTCCACCCAACTGAGGGACCGCAAACTGGGCCACCTGTCAGCCGCGCAACCCGAAGTAATCACCAGCGCCAACATCGGCTGTCTCACTCATCTGCAAAGCGGCACCGGCATCCCGGTAAGACACTGGATTGAACTGCTTTAGCACTGGCCACAGCCCGAGGGTGGCTTGCCTGCCGCTACCTCCACTTTGCTGTCCGGTTCTTTAGCAGCAGCCACGGATTTCGCAGCAACCACTTCCTGCCCCAGAGCCAGCACGGCCATGGCGTAATAGGAAGATCGGTTGTAGCGGGTCAGCACATAGAAATTGCGGCTGCCCAGGACATACTCATTTTCGGCATCGCCATTTTGCAATTCAATCAGCGCGTATTTCTCCAGCATGGAAAGCGGCAACCGTGGCTTCGCGCCATAGTAAAACAATTGAGGCTGGGTAAAGGTGGGAATGATGTCTGGCACCAGCAACAGTTCCAGTTGCGCGTTAGCAAGATCGACCTCCACTGTCGGCACAAGCTGCCTGACCCAGCCGTGCAGAGCCAGAAAGCGCGCCACCGAGCCTATGGCGTCAACCGGATCATGCAGGTTGATGCGACCATCGCCGTTAAAATCGGAGCCATAACGGAGAATGTTTTCCGGCATGAACTGCGGCATGCCGATGGCCCCGGCATAAGACCCCTTGACTGCTAGCGGCTCGCATTTCGCTTTGCCGCACCACAAGAAAAAATGGGCAAGCTGTCCCCTGAAATATTGTGAGCGGTCATTGCCATCTTCAGTCGGGTAATCAAATGCCAGCGTAGCCAGTGCATCCACGACACGGTAGCGTCCGGTATCAAGGCCGTAAAAGGTCTCCACGCCAAGAATGCCCACAATGACTTCTATTGGCACGCCGTATTGCTGACTCGCCTGCGTCAATGTGTCCGCATGCTGTTTCAGAAACTGCCTGCCAGCCTGCGTGCGGCCCGCATTGATAAAGCGATCGCGGTAAACCTGCCAGTTCTTGCGTTGCCCAACCGGAAAGGGCTTTATTGCTTGCCTGACGGACTCGAGCTTTCTGGCTTCATTCAGTGTGCGAACAACCCAGGCGGGATCCAGGCCGAGTCCTGCCATCTCATCCGCGAAAGCCGAGACTTCAGGCCGGCCCGCATAGCTTACCGTCTGTTGCTTGATGAGCATTTTCTTGGCGGGTGATCTGGAAGCCGCCTCGGTAGCGGCATTCAAGCCGATCACCAGCGCAAATATCACCGCCAGATGAATGGCCAGGTTATTTTTCAAGCTGGTCCGCCTCATTCATGTTTCCAAATACAGCCGGGTCGGGGAATAATGCCGGCGCTACATTCAGTACGTTAAGAAAACCCTTCACACTTCGCCCACCATTTTCAAGGTAGGTTACCAATTTAGGCATGCAAGCCCTGTTCAACAACATGACAGCAGGGTGATCCCTTTCTTCATCCCGCGCAAATACTGCTTCCCTGCCGGCTGCGCATTCGAACAGACGCTGAACAAGATCAACCGGCAGGCGGGGAACATCACACGGCACACTTAACACCCATTCATGGCGGGCCGACTGCAAACCCGCCAGCACACCCGCCAGCGGCCCCTGATAATCCGGCAGGGCGTCTGTCAGGACACGATAGCCTCGGCCCGAATATTCGTCCAGACTCCGATTGGCGGATATGAGCAATTCATCTACCTGGGGCTGCAAACGTTCAATTACCCAGTCCACCAGCGGCTTGCCCATGTAGTGAACCAACCCCTTGTCGCGCCCGCCCATTCTCCGGCCCTGGCCGCCGGCCAGAACGAGTCCGGTGACTGTTGAACGCTTATTCACTTCTTTGATAGAGCCAGTACCGTTCACTTTTTTCGCCGGGTCTCGCGCCTTCCCAGCGCTTGATCCAGCCTGACCCCGGCGAGACTTCCTTGCGACTCTTTTGATAACTCAACAGCCAGCGGCACTCAGCCGATTTGTTTGGCTTTATGGTCAAGCCAGTGTGATAAGCCAGCAACAATCTTTGGGACTGGTTGAGGTTTTGTGTGGACAGGCAGGGTGTAACGCCTGTTTTGTCTCTGATGCTGTCCGCCACACGCAACATGCTAAGGCGCTCATCGAGCGGCCGCAGAAACAGCGCCATCAACAGGCACCAGACGAAGGTGATCCCGGCACCCCACACCAGCAAAGGGCGATGTGGCGTGCGCGGCTGGCGCTTCAACCAGATAATCCAGCACACCCATGAAGCGGTAACCAGCAGACCAAGTGCCAGCGACAAAGGGCGAACGCCCTGGCTTTCCAGACCCAGCTTGGCTGCGCGCCTGGCCAGTTGCGCAGGCCAGCCAAGGTCAAATGCGCTCCAGTATGTCCAGAATACCAGGGCAAAAAAACTGAACACCATCAGCGAAAACCAGAGCAGTGCATTGGCTGCGCCACGCTTCAGGTCACCCAAGCCGGCGCTGGCGAGCAATGCCACGGCGGGAAGCAGCACGATGGCTTGCAATTGCTCTGATCCGACAAGCAGACTGAGTGCAATCAGCGCCACCAGAAACACGCCCAACGGCATCCACAAACGTACTGAATCCCAGCCATCGCGCTTGAGCCGGTAAACCGCCCAGCCCGCAAGCGGCCACGCCGGCCAGGCAAACCAAGTCAAGGCATTGATGAAATAGAGGGGGTTGTATTTACTCGTTTCACTGGCCGTGAATACCGCTTGGCTCAACGCGGATTGCCACCACTGGGCAATCCGCTCCGGGTGCTGGCCCTTGACGGCCATCAGCCAGGCGCCGCAAAGCGCCAAACCGACTGTCAGGGCAAACCACGATCCGCCTATCCTCGCCGAAGTGCGCCAGCTGGGAAACAACACAGGAAGAAACAACAAGGCCATCGCAAGCGCCAGCGCGACAAACCAGGCACCCGAAAGAAACAATCCCGCCAGACCCAGGCCAGCCAGCCCTCCACCAGCCAGTGGTTGCTCCAGCATCCGTGCGAGACCATATGTAAATAGCGCTATCGCTGCCAGCTGAGCGGTGTAGGGATTGATTTCATGCGCGGGCACCAGCAAACCCATGCAGCCCAGCAGGGCCAGCGCCGCCAGCCAGAAGGCCTGTTCGCCGTACAGCCGGCGCGCGGTCAAGGCGGTCAGCCAGAGCGCCAGGCCTGAAAATACACCGCTGGTCAGGCGTACCGCGTCATGGAAAGCCAATAAGGGTGAAAGCGGCTTTGCCAGAAGTTCCGCCACCCAGAAATACAACTGGGGGAAAACGTGGGATTCGACAACCGACAGCGGAAACAGCCAGTCCGCCTGCTGTCGCACCGACAGCAGATGGGCAAAGGTTTCGGAATCCGGTCCTTTCCAGGGGGCATGCCCCACTAACCCCGGCAGCAACCAGGCAACGCATAGCGCGAGATACCAGTAGGCGACGGGGGCTTGAATCACTGAACGATTTTTATCAGTTGTCCTGACTTGGGCTCACCGGCTGGATACAGGTCATTCATCAGCCGCAATTGTGATTCCGCGCTCCAGCCAAGTGGCGACTGCGCGGCAAGGCTTGCCATGCTCATGCCCGGCTGGGCCTGTATGACTCGAATCACATGCGGCTTTGCCAACTGCCGTTCCTGTGAGGAGATCGCGCGGAAACTGTTGATGGAGTCCTTCAGCGCCGTCCGGTTCTGGTTATAAGTTGTGCCATCCTTGGCCATGCCCGCCAACAGGTATTGCGTATTGTTGAAATTGATCGCCGCAACCAGTACCGGCTTGCCCTGCTGGGCGCCAGCCGCGAATGCCGCAGGGTTGCCGTTGACGTTGCCCGCTTCGTAGCGTGCGCCCTGATCAAGCTTCAAGCCTTTTTGCAGAGTATCCATGGGTTGGGCATTCTTGGGGCCGGGTTTCAGCTCAACCAGGGCTGTACCCTGGGTATTGATTGCCACCACCCGGTCAGGCTGGTTCTGTACTCGCCATCCCTGCGGGAACTGCACCGAAATTCCCAACTTCTCATGCAAGAGGGCATTGCTACGGATAACCCCCTGATCCGGGCTATCGCCAAAATACACGCCATTCATTGCCCGAAGAAATTCCTCGCGGCCTTCCTTGGGGTTGGCAACCTTGTATTTATTGGCTTCACCGACCACCTGCTTCAAGCGCGTGTCGTTGCTGGGATGGGTATCGAATACGCCATGGTAACGGCGCGGTTCGCGGCCCTCCTTTTTTGCCAGCTCGATATCGTAGAGTTCCTGATTCTTCAATACGCCAATGACTTCCACCATGGCCTGCGGGTTGTAAGCCGTCTTGGCGAGATATTCCGCGCCCAGACGATCCGATTCCAGCTCATGATCGCGGCCATAACCCGCCACAATAGACTGGCTCAATTGCTGCAACAGGGTCGCGCCTGCCTGATTATCCATTCCCGGCACCAGGATCGAGCCCAGAATCGCGCCCAACCCCGCCGCCGTTGCCGCGCTTTGTTGGCGTACGCCATGCCTGGCGGTCACATGGCCGATTTCATGTCCCAGTACGCCCGCCAGCTCGGCTTCAGAATTGAGATACGACATGATGCCGCGGGTGATGTAAATGTAGCCGCCTGGTAGCGCGAACGCGTTAACTTCAGGGCTGTCTACAACGGTGAAATGCCAATTCAGATTGGATCGATGGCTTTTCGCGGCAAGCCCTTTGCCAACACGTGTTACATACGCCTGCAGTTCGGGGTTTTCCACCAGACCGTATTCCTGCAAGACATCCTTGTGCGCCTGCGCGCCCATCTGGATTTCCTGCTGCTCGGACATCAGAACGAAATCCTTGCTGCCAGTTACAGGATTCTTCGCGCAATGGGTTAACAACAAAACGCCCGCGATGGCGACAACGATTCGGCGCAATGGCCGTTTTTGTATTGAGATGCTCATGCCTGCCCTCGTGAATCAAATTTCAATACCATCATCATACCTGCCATGGCGACAGCGGCGGAACTGACGCAAGGGTGATTTACAATCCGGCGCATCTAGTTGAGAGATTCCACCGGGGGAAAATAAAAAAGACAGCCTAAGCTGTCTTTTTCGGGTATCGGACGAGCCCTATTTCTTGGCGTATCGCTGACGGAATTTCTCGACACGACCAGCCGTATCGACGATCTTTTGCTTGCCCGTATAGAACGGGTGGCACTCTGAGCACACTTCCACATGCAGGCCCTTGCCCAGCGTGGAACCAGTTTTGAACGTGTTACCGCAAGAGCAGACCACGTCGATTTCCTTGTATTCGGGATGAATATCAGCTTTCATGATGATTTCCTTAAATTTATCTCATTCTCGCGGCGAGTACGCGAAAAAGAACTAAACAATATAAAGGAAATCATATTGTTACGCAAGCCTGTATCTATCCAGGTGGTGCGCCGATATTAAATATCGATTTACCCCTTATTTTTTAACTGGAATCAATATGAAACTTCATCTACTCCCCCTGCGTTTGTTTGCCCTGCTGCTGATGTTCATGGCCATTAGCGCTCGGCCCGCCTGGTCGGCCAGTGCCGCGGAAATCAACATAGAAGTCAATGAAACCCTGTCGCGTTTTACCCGCGAAATCGGCGGCGCAAGCGCTTATCTTCAGGCCGCTCGCGGGGTGCTGGTTTTCCCGACCGTTTATAAAGCCGGTATTGGTATCGGCGGCGAATATGGCGAAGGCGCGCTGCTCATCGGCGGCCGCCCGGTAGACTATTACAGCACGGCTGCCGCTTCCTTCGGCTTCCAGCTTGGCGCCCAGGCCAAAAGCATCATCATCCTGTTCATGCAGGATGAAGCGTTGCGTAAATTCCGTGAAAGCGAAGGTTGGAAAGCTGGCGTGGATGGTTCGGTTGCGCTGGTGGACATGGGATTGGGCAAGGAACTCTCCTCCCAAACCCTGCAAAACCCTATTGTTGGCTTCGTCTTTGGTCAAAAGGGTCTGATGTATAACCTGACCCTGGAAGGAACCAAAATCACCAAACTCAACAAGAACTAATCGACCTTTTGCGATGAAGCGCTTGGGTATAGACCCGTAGCGCAATTCCGCGTAAAAGCCAAGCCTTGAATGAAAAAAAACGGGGACCGAAGTCCCCGTTCTCATTTGACAACTCGCCTATTTATTTCTGCGGTACGAGTTCAACGCGGCGGTTCTTGAAGCGGCCTTCTTCCGATTCATTGTCCGCGACAGGGTTTGACTCGCCGTAACCCTTGGCTGTCAACCGGTCTGCGGCTACACCTTTGCCAATCAGGTAGGTGCGAACCGCTTCCGCGCGGCGCTGCGAAAGCTTCATGTTGTAGTCGTCATCGCTGCGGCTGTCGGTGTGGCCAGCCACTTCGACCTTGACATTGCCCCACTCCTTAAGAGTGGCAGCAGCCTTGTCGAGAATGCCGTAGGCATCTGGACGCAGTATCGCCTTGTCGTTATCAAAATTCACCCCTTCCAGAGTCAGCTTCTTTGGTGCAGGAGCTGGCGGCGGGCAGCCATCGGCGGTGCCGGGAGCGGCTACAGTGGGACACTTGTCCTTGTCGTCCATGATGCCGTCGCCATCGCTGTCCTTGGCGACCGGGCAGCCATCAGCAGTTCCCGGAGCGGGCACGGTCGGGCACTTGTCGTTGGCATCGATCACGCCATCGCCATCACCATCCAGTTCGCAACCCTCGGCATTGACCTTGCGGCCTTTCGGTGTGGTCGGACACTTGTCGAGCGCATCAACAACGCCATCGCCATCACCATCCAGTTCGCAACCCTCGGCATTGACCTTGCGGCCTTTCGGTGTGGTCGGACACTTGTCGAGCGCATCAACAACGCCATCGCCATCACCATCCAGTTCGCAACCCTCGGCATTGACCTTGCGGCCTTTCGGTGTGGTCGGACACTTGTCCTTGCTGTCCTTCACGCCATCGCCATCGCCGTCACCATCCGGGCAGCCAGCATCGAGCAGCTGCTTGCCCGGGCAGCCAATGGTGCGATACAGCTCGTAGCCGATGGTATTTGTCTTGGGGCTGGCTACGTTTGAAGGGTCATAGTATTTGCCTTCGGCAGCCTGCACGCTTGTCAAGCCAGCGGAAATCATTGCGACGCCAAGTACATTGAAAACGAGGGGGGTAACACGCATGGATAAGCTCCTGTTATTGAGATTGCGTTTTGTGAAATGCCAGAAACCAATAATTCGATGAATATTGATCGACATATTCAACAATTGGTACCGAAGGCCTACAGTGCGGACCTTCGTTAACAATTTCTAGAAATGTAGCTGTATTTGGTCCTATGTGATAGTCCCAAGGATTTTGTTTATCCAGTTTTTACAATTTATTGAATGCTCAACCTGCTGAATTTCTTAAAAATTCACAACTGTATGCCCAGTTTTTCCAGCATGCCTTGCAATTGTTCGGCATCGGAAAAATGCAGTGTCAGGCGGCCGCCTTTGTGTGCCAGTTGTACCTTGGCCTCCATGCCAAGCGCTTCGGAAACAGCTTCTTCCAGACGCCGGATATCTCTTGGCACGGACTTTTTAACCGGGCGTGAAGCCGCTCCACTTTTGAGCTTGGCCACTTTGCGTTCGGCCTCTCTCACAGACAGGCCTTTTTCCTCAATTTCATGCGCCAGCTCTCGCTGCTGTCCCGCTGACAAAGGCAACAGCGCACGGGCGTGTCCCATTTCAATCAACCCCGCAGTCAACATGTCCTGCACGGGTTTTGAAAGATTGAGCAAACGCAACAAATTTGAAACCGCCGCGCGTGATTTTCCTACCGCTTGTGCAACGGCGTCGTGGGTCATTCCGAAATCCTGGATCAGCCGCTGCAAACCGTGGGCTTCGTCGATGGCATTGAGATCTTCGCGCTGGATGTTTTCAATCAGCGCCATTGCAGCCACGGCGTCTTCCGAGACTTCCTTCACCAAAACCGGCACTTCGGCAAGACCCGCGCGTTGGGCTGCGCGCCAGCGGCGCTCCCCTGCGATGATTTCGAACTGCTTGCCATCGGCACGAACGAGTATCGGCTGCATGAGCCCTTGGGCACGGATGGATTCTGCCAGCTCATCCAGCGCGGTCTCGTCCATGTGGGTGCGCGGCTGATAGCGGCCGGGCCGCAATTGCGAAATCGCCAGAATGCGCAGTCCGCCATTTTCGCCGCTGCCGCCGGAATCGCCCCCCAGCAAGGCATCAAGCCCGCGGCCAAGCCCTTTCATTTTTGCCATTGTTTACCCCCTGTACCTTGAATACGTTATTGGCTTAAGCCGCGCCAACCGCTATGCCATAGCGGTCGAGCAACTCCCTGGTCAAATCGAGGTAGGCTTGCGCCCCCCTCGATGCGCGGTCGTAAACCACGCCGGGCAAACCATGACTGGGCGCCTCGGCCAGACGGATGTTGCGCGGGATGACGGTGTTGAACACCTTGTCGCCGAAATGACTCTTGAGTTCGGCTGCAACCTGTTGCGCAAGCGTCGACCGTGGGTCATACATGACGCGAAGCAGGCCTTCAATTTCAATGCCGGGATTGAGCTTCTGCTTGACCTTCTTGATGGTGGCGACCAGATCGGTCAACCCTTCCAGAGCATAGTATTCACACTGCATGGGAATCAGCACGGCATGGGCCGCGGCGAGGGCGTTCACCGTCAGCAAATTAAGCGTGGGCGCGCAGTCGATGAGGATGAAGTCGTACTCCTGCGCCACCCGCACCAGCTCGGCCTTGAGGCGGAATTCGCGCTTGTCGAGATCGACCATTTCCACTTCGCCACCCGCCAGTTCACGGTTGGCCGGTACGACATCAAACCCGCCCTGTTCGGAACGCAGCCGGCTGGCGTAAATATCCGCCTCGCCCAGCAATACCTGATAAGCGGTTGGAAGCGCCGTGCGCTTTTCCACCCCGGCGCCCATGGTGGCGTTGCCTTGCGGATCAAGATCCACCAGCAAGACTCGCTGGCCCTGCTGGGCTAATCCGCAAGCCAGGTTGACGGCAGTGGTGGTCTTGCCCACCCCGCCTTTCTGGTTGGCAACTGCTATGATCCGGCCCATATTTTCAGTTCTCGATTTTCTTCATCACTACGGCACAACGCTCGGCATTCAGGCCGGGCACTTTCAACTGCACGATATCGACCACCCGGATGTCAACAGGCAACAGCCTGATTTCTTCTTGTGGTTTTTTTCCTTTCATCGCCACCCATTGACCGCCGGGCTTGGGCAAATGGCGAGTCAAACTCACAAAATCAGACAGGCTTGAAAAGGCGCGGGAAACGACCGTATCCGCGCCATCATTTAACACGAGCCGTTCTACCCGGCAGCCTTCAATAGTTGCGTTGGCAAGCGCTAACTCCGCCACAACCTGCCGCTGGAAAGCTGCTTTCTTGTCCACCGCCTCAACGCTGAACACCTGCCAATCCGGCCGGACAATTGCCAGGGCCAGACCCGGCAATCCCGCTCCACTGCCCACATCGGCGATTACCGGCCCTTTGACATAGGGCAGCACCGACAGACTGTCGAGCAAATGATGGGTAACCCATTCGCCCGGGTTGCGCAGCGCTGTCAGGTTGTAGACCTGGTTCCATTTGGCCATCAAGGCCAGATAGGCCAGCAGCTTTTCCTGGGCCTCAGCGCCGACCTCCAGTCCAAGCGCATTGACGCCTGCCAACAACCGTGCGGCCAGCGTCATGCGGATTTTTTCGCGTTGTCCGGCTCGGCTCTGAAACCTCGCTTGGCATACACCATCAACACGGAAATCGCTGCGGGCGTAATCCCCTGCAGGCGCGATGCCTGGCCCAGCGTCTCCGGCTTGTGCTGGTTCAGTCGCTGACGCACTTCAATCGACAGCCCGTTCAGCAGCATGTAATCAAAATCCTGCGGCAGACGGAGTTCTTCCTGATCCCTGTGTCTTGCCACCTCTTCATTTTGCCGGTCGATGTAGCCCTGGTACTGGGCCTGAATTTCAATCTGTTCGATGACCTGTGGGTCGCTCACACCCGGCGCCGCGCCGTGCAGTTGCATAATTTGTTCATAACGTACTTCTGGCCGCCGCAAAAGCTCAAACAGGTTGTATTCGCGTTCGATCGCTTTGCCCAGAATCAACTCCGCCTGGGCGGGCGGAAGGGTTTCCGGACGTACCCAGGCGGTTTTCAGCCGCTCGGATTCACGGGCGATCGCATCGCGTTTGCGATTGAAGCTGTCCCAACGGACATCGTCCACCAAACCCATCGTGCGACCGGCTTCAGTCAACCGCAAGTCGGCATTGTCTTCTCGCAGGCTGAGCCGGTATTCAGCCCGGCTGGTAAACATGCGATAGGGTTCGGATACGCCACGGGTAATCAGATCATCGACCAGCACGCCAAGATAAGCTTCGTGCCGGGCGGGATGCCAGGCGTCCTTGTCACGGGCGAAACGCGCCGCATTCAATCCAGCCAGCAGGCCCTGGGCGGCGGCTTCCTCATAGCCCGTGGTGCCATTGATCTGTCCGGCGAAAAACAGGCCCGAAATTGATTTGGTTTCCAGGCTTGCCTTCAGGTTGCGCGGATCGAAGTAGTCGTATTCGATGGCATACCCCGGACGCAGGATATGCGCGTTTCCCAGCCCCGGAATTGAATGAACAGCCGCGAGCTGGATATCGAATGGCAACGAGGTGGAAATGCCGTTTGGGTAGACCTCGTGCGTGTCCAGCCCTTCCGGCTCCAGGAAAATCTGATGGCTGGATTTATCCGCGAAGCGGTTGACCTTGTCTTCAATCGACGGGCAATAGCGCGGCCCCACGCCCTCGATCACGCCGGTAAACATGGGGGAACGATCAAAACCGGAACGAATGATGTCGTGTGTCCGCGAATTGGTATGAGTGATCCAGCACGATACCTGACGCGGATGCATGTCTCGGCTTCCCATGAAGGAAAACACCGGCTCTGGCGCATCTCCGGGCTGTTCCAAGCATAAGCTCCAGTCTATGGTACGTCCGTCGATCCGGGGCGGTGTGCCGGTTTTGAGACGGCCTGCCGGCAGATTCAGTTCACGCAGCCTGTGCGCCAACGACTTCGCAGGCGGGTCACCCATGCGTCCCGCTTCGTAATGGGACAGCCCCACATGAATCAGTCCAGCCAGAAAAGTGCCAGAAGTCAGCACAACTGAGCGTGACTTGAATTCGATTCCCAAATGGGTTTTTACGCCAATCACCTTGTCGCCTTCAACGACCAGGTCATCGACGGCCTGCTGGAATAAAGTCAGGTTGGGCTGGTTTTCCACCCGGCCGCGTATAGCCAGTTTGTATCGCACCCGGTCAGCCTGGGCGCGGGTAGCACGCACCGCCGGGCCCTTGGAAGCATTCAGCGTGCGAAACTGAATGCCCGCCTCGTCGGTGGCAATGGCCATGGCACCGCCCAGCGCATCAACCTCCTTGACCAGATGGCCCTTGCCGATGCCGCCAATGGAAGGGTTGCAGGACATCGCACCCAGGGTTTCGATGTTATGCGTCAGCAGCAGTGTTTCCGCGCCCGTGCGCGCGGCAGCCAGCGCGGCCTCCGTGCCCGCATGGCCGCCACCAATAACAATGACATCGAAATCCTGGGGAAACTTCATGCGCGAATTCTACGCGAAAGCATTTTTCCCCGCCCCTTGTTTCACGTGAAACACACCACCCCCTTCTCTTGCCACAACGTTTCAGGCAACATGATTCCATGAACTACCCTGCAGACGCCCTGTTTCAAGCCTACCCCGTTATCAACGAACTGCCAGAGGCGGCCAGGGACAGATTGCTGGCGGCGCTGAATCCCCTTTCTCTTCCGGCCAGGACACAGGTATTTGATGAACACCAGCCCTGCGGCGGCTTTCCCTTCGTCGTTACCGGCGCCATTCGCGTCATCAAGGCGGCGCCCAACGGCCGGGAACTCCCCCTTTACAGGGTGCTGCCGGGAGAAACCTGCTTCATTACCGCCAGCTGTCTGCTGGGGCACCAGGAATACAATGCCCGCGGGGAAACCGAAATTGATACGCTGGTGCTCATGCTTCCCAAGCCGGTTTTCGAAGAAATGCTGGTACACGAGCCCTTCCGCCGATTTGTATTCCTGCTGTTTGCGGAACGGGTTGCCGACTTGATGCAACTGGTGGAGGAAGTGGCTTTCATGCGTTTGGACCAGCGTTTGGCCGCGCTGTTGCTGGGCCATGGCCGGGATATCCGCACGACCCACCAACAGCTCGCGCAGGATCTGGGAAGCGTCCGCGAAATTGTCAGCCGCCTGCTTAAGGGCTTTGAACATCGCGGCCTGGTAAAACTGGGACGCGAAACCATTGAAATCCTCGACCCGTCCGGTCTTAGGCAACTGGCAGAAACCCCTGCCCAGTAACGTTATGTGACCCGGGTTACAGACCCGGTCCCTTCAGTTTGGTGAAATGTCGCTTCCTTAACCTTAACTGAAGGAGAAATCCATGAAAGCCAATGTTGGTGGAATTGATCGCGCCCTGCGTATCACTGTCGGCCTTATCCTGATTGCATTGACCCTGACCGGGACCATCGGCGTATGGGGCTGGATTGGTGTTGTGCCCCTTGCAACCGGCCTGATCGGCTGGTGTCCTGTTTATCCCCTGTTGGGCATGAGCACCTGCAAAATCAAGCACGCCAACAGCTGATTCAGTTTCTGTTTTCGCGAAGGGTGGAAGCCACGGCTACCGCCCTTTTTTTCGCACCCGGCCCATCGCCATGAAGGCAGATGGTCTGCGCCCGGATGAATAATGACCCCCCGCCCATTGGCTCGACCGGGTGACCACTGGCAATTGCCAAAGCCTGACTGGCAGCCTGGCCAGGTTCGTCTATGACCGCGCCCGGCAAATTCCGTGGCGCCAGCTGACCGTTCTGCAAATAGCGTCTGTCGGCAAAAGCTTCCTCCAGCACATCAAGCCCAGCTGATCTTGCCCAACCTGCCAAGGGCGAGCTCGCAAGGGTAATCAGCGCAAGCCCCTTCAATTCCAGCATTGCTTCGATAACAGCTTCGGCTGTTGCCCTATCCACAGCTGCCTGATTGTAAAGCGCACCATGCGGTTTCACGTGGAACAACATCATACCCAAGGAATCCGCGGTATCCAGCAGGCTCCTGGTTTGTCCGGCAACCCAGCGGGTAATGTCTTTCGGGGCGGCATTTATCGGCTTGCGGCCGAAATTGGCCGGATCAGGATAACCTGGGTGGGCGCCGGGCAGAATGCCCAGCTCCCTAACACGCATCAATGCCTCCCGCATGCTGGGCATATCGCCGGCATGTCCGCCGCAAGCAATCGATACCCGGTCCACGAGTGGCATCAATAAACTGTCGGGGCCACCTTCGCCCACATCGGCATTGAGTTCAATCAGCTTGTCCATAGCCCCTCTCACTGCCAGTCTTTTAGCGCTTCCTCGTGGCTGACCACCCGGAAGCGCAGGCTATCGCCCGGAGCAAGCTGGGCCAGCCTGGGCAAGTCCGCCGAGATGACCCCTGCAATAACCGGATAGCCGCCGGTAACTGGCCCGTCCCACCCCAAAATGATCGGCTGGCCTGACGGAGGAACCTGTATGACACCGGGCAATACGGGTTGGGAGGCAATTTCGCCTCTTCGATAATCCAGTGCAATTCCGGCAAGGCGTATCCCCACGCGGTTGGAATCCTTATGAACAACAAACATCTGATCCAGAAAACTGGCGAGCGCCGCATCAGTAAACCCGTTGAGCTGAGGTCCGGGCATTACCCGCAATTCGGACACCGGCTGTTTCCAGAATCCGGGCTGGCATTCCCAAACCTGATTGGCCGTTGAACTGCCAACCGGCAGAATGTCCCCTGCTTTCAGCGCACGCCCCTGCCAGCCGCCCCACCCGCCGGGCAGGAAAGTAGAGCGGCTGCCCAGCACCCTGGGTACATCAATACCGCCGGCCACCGCCAGATAAGTTCGTATCCCCAAATCCGTCTTGCCGAGTTTAAGTATCCCGCCGGGCCGGATTTCATGCTTTCGTCCGGGCTGCAAACCAACCCCCTCCAGGTTTGCCGCCATGTCCGCCCCGGTCAAAGCCACAAACGCGCCGTCCGGAAAACTCAATTCGGGACCCCACATGCAAAGCTCAAGACCTGCCGCATCATCCGGATTGCCTACCAAGCGGTTGGCGGCAACCAGCGAGGGCGCGTCCGCCGCGCCCCCCTCCGGTACACCCTGAGCGCGGAACCCGGACCTGCCCAGATCCATTACCAAATCCATCAACCCTGGTTTGAAAACAACCATCATGCCGAAACCAGCCTGACGCTATCGCCCGGCTGAAACAGTGCAGGAGAAGATGCCACGGGGTTGAACAGACGGGCATCCGTCCGGCCTATCAAGCGCCATCCGCCCGGCCCCTGGGCAGGATAAATCCCGCAATAAGCCCCGCCCAATGCAACGCTTCCGGCAGGAACACTTTTTCTGGGGGTCTCCAGCCGCGGGATATGCCACTCTTGCGGCAAGCCTTCCAGATAGGCAAACCCGGGCTGAAAGCCAAGAAACTTGACCACAAACTGTGTCTTGCATAGCCCTTCAATCAGGCCCGGCAGGCTTAATTCCAGTTTGTCCGCCACGTCGGGCAAATCCAGCCCATCGAATACAACACCGATTTCATGCTCGCGCCCGGGGCGGGCGGGCGTCATGTCAAAAGACTGGCTATTTATTATGTCCAGCAGGCGGGACGGCGCCTGCGTTCCCGGTTTCAATACAACCAGCAGGCTCCCGTCCGCCGGAACCAGTTCCACCACACCTGGCAAACCGGCTTCCATCAGCATGTGATAGACCGGTAGCGTCGCCTTCCCGGTTGCCAGCCGGACACCCCGATCCGTCACCCAGCGCCAGGAAATCGTTTCACGTGAAACAGTCATTTTCGTCATTTGACGCTTGTCCGGCTTTAACGTAGTTTCCGGGTGTCCGAAGGGAGAACCATGCGCATCATCACATCCGCCTTTTTTTTCCTGGCCTTGAGTTTACCCGGTTTGAGTCAGGCTGCTTTCTCAGCCATCAATCCGAAATTGACATCGTTAACGCAGGACCAGCGCCCGAAGAAAGTATTGCTCCTGCCGCCGCAAATGTTTGTCGCCGAAATGTCCGCTGGTGGCGTGATCCAGAAACAGGACGACTGGACCAGACAGGCCAATGAAAACCTTCTCGCCGCCACCGAAGCCTATGCCCGGGAAAACCGGCGCTTTGAAACGCTGCGCATGCCCGAACTGCCTGTCGAGGAAGCGGAAATCGTTGAAAGCCACATCGGCCTGTACGATCGCGTGGCGTCCGCCATTCACGCCTATGGCCAGGGAAAGGATAGCGGCTGGGAACAGAAGAAAAGCGAATGGGACTACACACTGGGCGATGGGCTGGCCTTTCTGCGCGAGAAAACCGGCGCAGATTCGGCATTGATTTTTGTCGGTGCGGACATCATTTCAACCGGCGGACGCAAAGCAGCCTTTACCGTTGGACTGCTCATTGGAATTGCCATCCCCTTGGGGCAATCTTTCATTACCGTTGGGCTGGCCGACCTTAAAACCGGTGAAATCAGCTGGCTTTCCTACGACCAAAGCATGTCCATGGATTCCCGCGAAGCCGGAGAAGTGGAAAGCCTAGTAAAGGATTTCTTTAAAACCTACCCCAATCCAGAATGATGCGCTTGCTTGGTTCCGCCCTGCTGCTGGCCGCAAGCTGCGCCATCGCGGAGGACATCGCGCCATGGCCTGGCGCCGTGGATGCTGCCGGTCTGGCACGGGAAGAAATGAATCTTTGGGCCGATGCCGAAGAGTTTGACAAAGCGCTGGTGCGCGCCGGCAAGGTCCGCAACGATCCTACGCTTAATGCCTATCTTCAGGACATCCTGGATAAGCTCTACCCGGAATTCAATGGCAGGCTGCGCGTCCGCGCGCTGGATGCGCCACACCTCAACGCCTTTGCCCTGCCCAACGGCAGCATCTATATCAATACAGGCCTTCTGGCACGATTGCAGAACGAAGCCCAGCTCGCCACTGTACTGGCGCATGAGGGTGTGCATTTCGTCCACCGCCACTCCTTCCAGCAAAGTGAACGCGTCAAGAATGCGGCCACCTTCGCGCTGGTCGTCGGCATGCTGGGCGTACCATTACTGGGGGATATCGCCGCCCTTTCCTCCATGACCGGATTTTCTCAAGAGCATGAAACCGAGGCCGACAACATCGGCTACCAGCGGCTGATCGCGGCGGGCTATTCCGCCAGGGAAGCACCCAAAACCTTTGAACACTTGATAGCCGAAATCAAGGCGCTAGAAATAAAAGAGCCGTTCTTCTTCGCAAGTCATCCTAAATTACAGGAACGTATCGACAACTTCGGCGAGCTTTCAAAAGACGCCGCCAATGGAAGGGTTGGTCTTGAGGAATTCATCCAGCACATCCGGCCGGTGCGCCTGTTTACCTTGCAGGAAGATCTGGCGGCCTATCGTTACAAGCAGCTTATTCTTGTTTTGAGCGATCCTGAACGGCGCAAGGAGTACCCGCCCGAAGCCTCGTATTTTCTGGGCGAGGCCTACCGGCTTCGTGGCAAGGAAGGCGATCTTGAGCTAGCGGAGCGCGAGTACACACTCGCGCTGGAGCTGGCGCCTGATTTCGCCCCCAGCCATCGCGCGCTTGGTCTGCTGCTGTACAAGCGCGGGGAAAAGCAACTTTCCATCCCGCTTTTCAAGCGCTACCTTGAGCTGATGCCCGAGGCCGCCGACCGGGGTTATGTGGAACACTATTTAAAGGAATCCGGCTCATGATGCGCAGGCTATTGCTTCCCTTTATGTTGACCCTGCTCATTGCCGGATGCGCACCGTGGTCTGCGGTCGATCCCAATAACCGTCTGATCAAGGTCAAGGACGATTACACGCTGGAAGCGCCCATGGGCTGGGTCAGGCGCAACTACGATGTCTTTGATATTTTCCTCTCGCGAGACGGTCCGCTGCTGAACTTCATCGCCACCGACCGCGAAAAACATGACCGGGAGCTCCCGCGAACCAAGCGCAAGACCAGCGCAGAATTGCTGCCGCAGGAAGTCGCAGAACTGGTCATCGCCGAGCAGAAAGCCGTCGATACACGCGGCAGTTTTACCGTCCTCTCCAACCAGCCCGCCAGCCTCGGCGGAAAGCCCGCCGTGCGCGTGCACACTCGCTGGAAAAACGAACGCGGCCTGCCCATTGAACGCCTTACCTATGCCCTGGTTGATCAGAAAGGGCGGCTGGCCTTTATTTTTGAGGCGCCTGGGTTGGTTTACTTCCCGAAGGCGGTCGCGGATTTCGAAGCCGCCATTAAAACCGTGGTCTTTCAGTAGATCGACTACTTTCCGATGCAAAACCGGCTGAATATTTCGCCCAGCAGATCATCCGGCGTAAATTCGCCGGTAATTTCAGACAGCGCCTCCTGAGACAGTCTGAGTTCTTCAGCCTGTAATTCCAGTTGGCCCGATATTTCCAGCGCCATGTTCAAATGCGATTGCGCGCAGCCAAGTGCAGCGAGGTGACGGCGGCGCGCCATGAATCCGCCCTCTCCCGTCGGTTGCCACCCTGCAATCCGCAGTAATTCCGCACATAACAAATCGATGCCTTCACCGGTTCTCGCCGATAGCCAAACCTCGGTTCCTGATTCACAGCGAGGGGCTTCCCCTGAAAGATCTATTTTGTTGTGGACCGTAATGCGGGTAATCCCGGCAGGCAGTTTATCGATGATCTTCAGCTCTGCTTCACCCAATCCGTGCTGGCTATCCACCAGCAGTAGCGCGATGCCAGCCTTTTCCACCGCTGTCCAGGTGCGGGCAATGCCCATCTGTTCGACTGTGTCCGTGGTCTCGCGCAGGCCCGCTGTGTCGATGAGATGAAAACTCACGCCAGAAACCTGAATTTCCTGTCGTAGCGCATCTCGCGTTGTACCCGCGACATCTGTCACGATGGCGATTTCTTCCCCTGCCAGTGCGTTCATCAGGCTGGATTTTCCCACATTGGGCTGGCCGATCAATGCGACATGCACGCCTTCGCGCAATAATGCACCCTGTTTTGCGGCAGCCAGCACACCGGCCAGCTCTTCCAGCGTGACGTCGATACCTTTGCGGACTTTTTCCCTTTCCGCTTCGACGATGTCTTCTTCTTCGGGAAAATCGAGACTCGCCTCCACGCGCATGCGCAGTTCGGTCAGGCGGGTTTGCATGATTTGAATCCGGCGCGAAAATTCGCCTGACAGGGATTGCAATGCGGAACGAGCCGCCTCGATGGACGAGGCATCGATCAGATCGGCCACGCTTTCGGCCTGCGCCAGATCCAGCTTGCCGTTAAGAAACGCCCGCTGGGTAAATTCTCCGGGCATGGCCAGTCTCGCGCCAAGCTCAAGACAGCGATTGAGCAGCGCCTGCATCACTGCCGGACCGCCATGGCCTTGCAGCTCCAGTACGTGTTCACCGGTAAAGGAATGCGGCGCGGAAAAATACAGGGCTATGCCCTGATCGATGGACTGGCCGCTGGCGTCCAGAAAGCTTGTGTAGGTGGCGTAGCGCGGTCTGGGCAACCTGCCAATCAGCCCCCCGGCAACGGATTCCAGATTGTTGCCCGAAATGCGCACTACGCCAATGCCGCCGCGCCCGGGCGGCGTGGCGATGGCACAAATTACTTCCGAATTATTTTTTTGCATGGGTAGCCGCACTACCCGAATCGAACTTCTTGTTCATGTACCACTGCTGGGCAATGGACAAGATGTTGTTGACCAGCCAGTACAACACCAGGCCGGAGGCGAAGAAAATGAACATCACGCTGAAGACGATGGGCATGGCCATCATGACCTTGGCCTGGATGGGATCAGGCGGCGTGGGGTTGAGCTTGACCTGGATAATGGACGTGATGCCCATCAGCACCGGCAGCACATAAAACGGATCGGGCGCGGACAGATCGGTAATCCAGCCCATCCAAGGTGCGCCGCGCATTTCCACTGCGGCAATCAGCACATAGTACAGCGCAATGAAAATCGGAATCTGCATCAGGATCGGCATGCAGCCGCCAAGCGGATTGACCTTTTCCTTCTTGTACATGTCGGCCATGGCCTGATGCAGTTTCTGGCGGTCGTCTCCGTACATCTCTTTCATCTTCTGCAGCTTGGGGCCCAGCGCGCGCATCTGCGCCATCCCCTTGTAGCCCGATGCCGACAAGGGAAACAGCGCCAGTTTCAGGAGCACGGTAAAGATCACGATGGCCCAGCCCCAGTTGCCGACAAAAGCATGAATCTTTTCCAGCACCCAGAACATGGGTGCCGCCAGCGGGGTCAGCCAGCCATAGTCGCGGGTCAGATCCAGTCCGGGCGCTGCGGCTTCCAGGTTTTTCTGGATCTGCGGACCGATATACAAAGCCGAATTCAGCGTAATCGTCTGTCCGGGCGCAAGCGTGCCATAGGGTTGCTTGTACCCTGCCGAGAACAAGTCTTCACTCAATTTTTCCGTGTAATACGTACGATCCGTGCCGGTCTTTGGCAGCCAGGCTGCGACAAAGTGATGTTGCAGCATGCCGACCCAGCCGTCCTTGGCCAATTTCTGAAATTCCGCATCGCCATCGGCAATGTCTTCAAACTTGATCTTCTGAAACTTGGCTGCATCCGTGTATACCGCCGGGCCGGTAAAGGTATACATGAATTTTGACTCGCCCACGGGCGGCTGGCCATGTCGCACCAGTTGGCCATACCGCTCCAGTTGAACTGGCTGCGAGCCCGAATTGGTAATTTTTTCCGTGACGTTGACCTGATAGCTTCCACGATGGAAAACATAGGTTTTTTCCACGCTCACGCCGTTTTCCGGGTTGGTCCAGGTCAACGGTATACTCAACGACTCGCCGCTCAACTTGTATGTGCCCGGCGCCAGCTGGAATACATCCTTGTGCGTCGGCAAACCCCACAGCAGACCGCTTTGCACGACATACGGGCGATCAGCCTTGTCCTGCAATAAAACCAGGGTCCTTTTCGAATCATCGACCTCGTGGTAACCGGTCAGCTCCAGCCTGCGCAGATCGCCGCCATTGGCATCGATTTCCACGCGCATCACGCCTGTCTCGACGATGGCCCGTGCACCAGCGGTAATTCCCGTCGATTGCGGCGCCTGCTGGTCAGGCTGCTGCACAGCCTGCGTGCCCTGGGTGGCTGCCGGAACGCCAGAGGCTGCCTGTTGCACGGGTGCGGGTGTTTCCTGCGGCGGCGGTAAATCCTTGGCCTGCCATGCTTCCCACAACAACAAGAGGGAAAATGAAAACACTACGAAAAGTATCAGGCGTTGATTGTCCATGTTTATGATTTCGACCTTAGTGTGGCGACTATCGTATCTTGATTCTATTAAGGAACCGGGTCATGTCCGCCCGGGCAGCCCGGCCTGCAGCGGCTAATGCGTCTTATCGCAAGCCAGCCGCCTTTAATCGCACCGTGTTTGCGCAAAGCTTCCAGCGTGTACTCGGAACAGCTAGGCAGATAGCGGCAACTGGGCGGCAACAAAGGGCTGATCAAGCTTTGATAGCCCTTTACCAGCCAGATCAGGATTTGCCGCATTTGGCTGCCGCGCTGACAAATGCCGCCTGCAAATCTTCGGCGATCGAACCTTCCCCGAATTTGATGTACGGTCTGACAACCAGGTCCAGCGCGGGTAGCGCACCAGACGATAGCCTGAAGGTTTCCCGGATCAGCCGCCGCATATGGTTGCGGTCCACCGCCCGGGCAAACAGGCGTTTGGACACAATCATGCCCAGTCGCGCATGGCCCAGTTCATTGGGCCGACCCATGACCTGAAAGCAACGTGAGCGCACCGCGCACCGGTACGCCATCACCGCTTCAAACTCCGCCGCCTGCAACAAGCGCTGGTTGCGGGAAAACGTTTGACCCGCAGACAATCGAAATACTTAAACTGCCAGGCGATGACGGCCCTTGGCGCGACGTGCATTAATGACGGCGCGGCCGCCACGAGTCTTCATGCGGACCAGAAAACCATGAGTACGCTTGCGGCGGGTAACGGAAGGCTGATAGGTACGTTTCATTTTTTACTGCCTTTTCACAAAGAGCGGGCCAAAAAAGCCCTGAAAAAACCGCTTATTAGACGCGTTTACCCCCCTCTCTGTCAAGGCATGGACTTCTTTGAAGGTTCTCGCCGTCCTGTGGATAAGTGAGCCCGATAGGAGTAAAATTCCACTTCTAATAAGCGTCATATTCTAATGGTCTCCGCCTCCCCTACGTCATTTGATTCCTTCTGGGAAAACTGCCTGGCCCGCCTGCGTACAGAACTGACGCCGCAGCAGTTCAATACGTGGATCAAGCCGCTTTCCTGCCAGGAAAACGAGGGGGCATTAAAAATTTCGGCACCTAACCGTTTTGTGCTCGACTGGATCCGCGACAAATTTTCCGTCCGTCTGGAGGAGTGGGCGCTGGATTACTTTGGCTCAACCAAACTCTTTGAGTTTTCCCTGCTTCCCCGACCCGCCAGCCATCAAACTGTCGCTTATGCAGCTTCGCCTGCAGCGGCTTTACCCAGCACCCCGGCAGCAGATAACAGCTCGCCCGGCATGCGCATCAACCCGCAATTCACGTTTGATACGTTTGTCAGCGGTCGTGCCAACCAGCTGGCGCGAGCGGCCGCGCTGCAAGTGGCGGAAAACGCCGGTGTCGCCTACAACCCGCTATTTATTTATGGCGGTGTCGGCCTGGGCAAGACCCATTTACTCCAGGCCATCGGCAACCAGATCCGTATCCTGAATCCTGCGGCCCGCATCAGCTACATTCACGCCAACGATTATGTAAACGATATGGTTAAAGCCTATCGACACCGCAATTTCGAGGATTTCAAGAAGCATTATCTGACCCTGGATGTGCTGCTGATCGATGACATCCAGTTCTTTGCTCAAAAAGATCGCACTCAGGAAGAATTCTTTTATGTCTTCAACGGGCTGATCGAAAACAAGAAGCAGATCGTCATCACCAGCGACACGTTTCCCAAGGAATTGTCAGGCATCGAAGACCGCCTGAAATCCCGCTTTGCCTGGGGCCTGACTGTCGCCATCGAACCGCCGGAACTGGAAATGCGGGTCGCCATCCTGCAAAAGAAAGCTCAGGCCGACGACATCAAGCTGGATGAGAATGTTGCGTTTTTCATCGCCAAGCAGGTGCGCTCGAATGTGCGCGAGCTTGAAGGCGCGCTCAAGCGCGTGGTGGCCTATGCGCGATTTACCGAAAAGCCCATGACGCTTGATTTGGTCAAGGATGCCCTGCGCGACCTGATCGCCTCGGCTCACAAGCAGGTTTCGATTGAAAACATCCAGAAAACCGTGGCCGATTTCTACAAGATAAAAGTCGCGGACATGTTTTCCAAAAAACGCACCCGCAACCTGGCGCGCCCCCGCCAGATTGCCATGGCGCTGGCCAAGGAACTCACTCACCTTTCCCTGCCGGAAATTGGTGACTCATTCGGCGGCCGCGATCACACAACGGTTTTGCACGCCTGCCGCAAGGTTGCCGAACTGCGCGAGCAGGAACAGGACATCAGCCGTGACTATCTGGTGTTGCTGCAAACACTAACCAGTTAGCGGATTGGGTATAAACATGAATAAGTTTTCGAACTTTCAAGCAAACAGCAAAAGTGTCCACATTCGTCCACAGACACCCCATTCTTATCCACTGGCTTTAACAACCGGGAACGCCGTCTCATGCCTGGCCGTGATCGGGTTATCCCCGGATTTCCTGTCCACCAAACAATGAACACAAGGAATATATAAATGGTACTACTGGAAACAGAACGCAACAGTCTGCTTACCCCGCTAGCCGCCACAGTCGGGGTCGTGGAAAAGCGCCATACCCTGCCCATTCTTTCCAATGTTCTATTACAGCGCCAGAACGGCCGCCTCTCGTTGCTGGCAACTGATCTGGAATTGCAGGTCAGTACGGCACTGGAAGGCAAGCCCGGCGATGATTTCTCGATTACCGTCGCGGCACGCAAACTGTTTGATATCGTGCGCGCCCTGCCGGACGATGCCAAGGTCAAGCTCGACAGCAAGGATAGCCAGCTCGAGGTCAAGGCCGGCAAATCCAAGTTCACGCTGCAAACCCTGCCCGCGGCGGATTTCCCTCGCATGGAAACGGGCGCGGGCGTGGCGGGAGAAGTCACGCTGCCACAAAAGACGCTCAAGCACCAACTGCAACTGGTGCAGTTTGCCATGGCGCAGCAGGACATCCGTTATTACCTGAATGGCATGTTGCTGGTACTGGATGGAACCACGCTGAGAGTGGTTGCGACAGACGGCCATCGTCTGTCTCTGGCGGAAACCAAACTGGAAAAAGCCGGCCCGCAGAAGGATGTCATCATCCCGCGCAAGACCGTCATCGAACTGACCAAGCTACTGCAGGAAACCGAAGATCCGGTCACGCTAAGAGTTGGCGAAAACCAGGTCACGATCGAACTGGGCGGAACCCAGCTGGTATCCAAAATCGTCGATGGCAAGTTTCCGGATTACCAGCGCGTGGTGCCTGTTGGGCATGACAAGAACCTTGTCGTCAACCGGCAAACCGCCAGCCAGGCATTGCAACGCGCGGCCATTCTTTCCAATGAAAAATTTCGCGGTGTGCGGCTGGTGATGGGCGCGAATTCGCTCAATGTGGTGTGCAACAACAACGAGCAGGAAGAAGCGCAGGAAGAGATCGAAGCCAAATACGATTCAGAACCGCTCGACATCGGTTTCAACGTCACCTATCTGCAGGACGGTCTGAATGCCTTGTCATCGGAGGAAGTCACCCTGTCGTTCTCCGATCCCAACAGCAGCATGCTGGTGACATCGGATAAGGAGCCCGGCTTCAAATATGTCGTCATGCCGATGCGCATATAAAAAATTCTTCTTCACCTTCACCTGCCCTCCGGGCACCCTCTCCTGACGGGAGAGGGGAAAGCTAGTCAACCTAGGAAGTAAACATGGCAGACCAATACGACGAAGACAGTATCCAGCAACTTGAAGGCCTGGAGGCGGTACGCAAGCGCCCCGGCATGTACATCGGCGATACCTCCGATGGCACCGGCCTGCATCACATGGTGTTCGAAGTGCTGGATAACGCCATCGACGAAGCCCTGGCGGGCCATTGCGATGACATCAAGGTCATTATCCATCCGGATAATTCCATTTCCATTTCCGATAATGGGCGCGGCATCCCGGTCGGCATCAAGTTCGACGACAAGCACGAACCGAAGCGCTCGGCTGCGGAAATTGTCATGACCGTGCTGCATGCCGGCGGCAAGTTCAACCAGAACAGCTACAAGGTTTCCGGCGGCCTGCATGGCGTGGGCGTGTCCTGCGTCAACGGCCTGTCCAAATGGCTGAAGCTGATCGTGCGCCGCGAAGGCAAGAAATACGCCATGGAATTTCATCGCGGCAAGGTGGAAGACCGTGAAATCGAAAAACAGAATGGCGTTGAAGTATCCCCGATGAAGGTGGTTGGCGAAACCAAAAACCGTGGCACCGAAGTCCACTTCCTGGCTGACGAGGAAATCTTCGGCAAGGTCGAATTTCACTTCGACATTCTGGCCAAGCGCATCCGCGAACTGTCCTTCCTCAATAATGGCGTCAAGATTGAGCTTCATGATCACCGCGACGGCAAAACGGAAAATTTCGCGCATTCCGGCGGTGTAAAAGGCTTTGTCGAATACATGAACAAGGCCAAGACCACCCTGCATCCAAAAATTTTCCACGCTGTCGGCGAAAAGGAAGGCATGACGGTTGAAGTCGCCATGCAGTGGAACGACAGCTATTCCGAGACCGTGCAGTGTTTCACCAATAACATTCCGCAGCGCGATGGCGGTACGCATCTCACCGGCCTGCGCACGGCGATGACCCGGGTCATCAACAAGTACATCGAAGACAGCGAACTGGCGAAAAAGGCCAAGGTGGAAACCAGTGGCGACGACATGCGCGAAGGCCTGACCTGTGTGTTGTCAGTGAAAGTACCGGAACCCAAATTCTCCAGCCAGACCAAGGACAAGCTGGTGTCGTCCGAAGTGCAGCCTGTGGTGTCCGAAGTTGTGGGGCAAAAACTCACCGAGTTTTTGCAGGAAAACCCCATCGACGCCAAAATCATCTGCGGCAAGATCGTGGAAGCGGCGCGCGCGCGCGAAGCTGCGCGCAAGGCTCGCGAAATGACGCGCCGCAAGGGTGTGCTGGATGGCGTAGGCCTGCCTGGCAAGCTGGCCGACTGCCAGGAAAAAGATCCGGCCCTGTCGGAAATCTACATCGTCGAGGGCGATTCCGCTGGCGGCTCCGCCAAGCAGGGCCGCGACCGCAAGTTCCAGGCCATCCTGCCGCTGCGCGGCAAGGTGCTCAACGTGGAAAAGGCACGTTTCGACAAGCTGATTTCATCTGAACAAATTGTCACGCTCGTCACCGCACTGGGCACCGGCATCGGCGCCAACGATTTTAACATCGAAAAACTCCGCTACCACCGCATTATCATCATGACCGACGCGGACGTGGACGGTGCGCATATCCGCACCCTGCTGCTGACCCTGTTCTACCGGCAACTGCCAGAACTGGTCGAGCGCGGCCACATCTACATTGCCCAGCCGCCGCTCTACAAGGTCAAGTCCGGCAAGAAAGAGCAGTACCTGAAGGACGAACACGCGTTGAAGGAATTCCTGCTCAGCCAGGCGCTCAGCGATGCCGCCATCATTCCCGGCGAAGGCGCCGCGCCCATCATGGGCGAATCGCTGGAAAACCTGTCGCGCGAATACTTCCTGGCCGAGGCCGTCATCGACCGCCTTACCCGCATCCTGCCCGAAGAAGTGCTGCACGCCCTTATGCATACGCCCGCCTTGTCGCTGGCCGATGCCACCCAGGCCATGATGGCCGAAGCAGCGGTTGCCGCGCAGATCGACGGCAGTATCTACACTGTCGAAACCGAATTCGTGCCGGAAACAGAAATGCACCGGCTCAAGATCACCCGCCATTTGCATGGCAACGTCATCGTCAACTTCCTAGAAGAAGACCTGCTCGAGTCCGGCGACTACGCCCAACTGCGAAAAACCGGCGAGCTGCTGCAAGGCCTCATCGGCACGGGTGCCAGCGTGTCGCGCGGCGAAAAAACTGCCGGCGTGGCAAGCTTCAAGGAAGCCATGGACTGGCTGCTCAACGAAGTAAAACGCAACATGGGCATCCAGCGTTACAAGGGACTGGGCGAAATGAACCCCGAGCAACTGTGGGAAACCACCATGGACCCCAAGGTACGCCGCCTGATGAAAGTTCGCATCGAAGACGCCATTTCCTCCGACGCCATCTTCACCACTCTCATGGGCGACGAAGTCGAACCTCGCCGCGCGTTTATTGAAACCAATGCGCTGGGGGTGAGGAATTTGGATGTTTGATTTTCAGATTAATTGAGCAAGCATCCTTCAGACCGCCAAGTACTTGAATGCATCTATGAGATGTATCAATCTTCTTATCCAGGAGCTCCTTTAGCAGATGGTAGCGGTGAGAATGATCCATATTTGCCAATAGAAATCTCAGCCATTTCCAAAAAGCTTAAATACAGGCCTGAGTTATTATTTGGCCGGCTTTATTACTACCTTGATCAGAAGCATCGTTACAAGCAGGAAAATGGATCGTTGGTTCCATTGTTTCTTTTAAATTGCAAAGGCAAAGGCCATTGCGTTCATTTTCCTTATTTGGTGTCGATATTGGCAGGCCATCAAGAAGAGCATCGTAAACAGTCTTGGGCGCTAGCAATTTCGGTCATTGCACTGGTTATTTCCTTGGCTACAATTTTTATTTAGACAAGTTGAATTAATAGCCAATCATGTTCAAGGCCTCCTCCCATCCCTTCCTCGTTCCCGACGACAACAGCTTCAAGCTGAAAAAAGCCGACACTGATCCCGGCAAAAACGCACCGGACGAGGAAACCTGCGAGCAGCGTCTTGCGGAATGCGTGGCGGAAATCGCTGAGTTGCAGCAAGTTCTGTATGCGCATGATCGCTATTCGCTGCTGTTAATCTTTCAGGCCATGGATGCAGCGGGCAAGGATGGCACAATCCGCGCGGTGCTCTCGGGGGTGAATCCGGCGGGTTGTCATGTGACTTCGTTCAAGGTGCCCTCCAGCGAAGAGCTCGATCACGATTTTCTCTGGCGTACCGCGCGTCACCTGCCGGAACGCGGCCGCATCGGCGTGTTCAACCGCAGTTATTACGAGGAAGTCCTGGTGGTGCGGGTGCATCCGGAATTCCTGGGCGCGCAGCGCCTGCCCAATGGGGTCAACAACAAGAATTTCTGGCAATGGCGGTATGAATCCATCCGCGAGCACGAGCAGCATCTGGCGCGCAACGGAACGGTGATCCTGAAATTCTTCCTCAATGTTTCAAAGGACGAGCAGCGCAGGCGTTTTCTCTCGCGCCTGGAGGAACCGGAAAAGCACTGGAAGTTTTCCGAAAAGGACGTGGCCGAGCGCGCGCATTGGGACAAGTACCAGCAGGCCTACGAGGAAGCGCTGAACGAAACCTCGCGCCCGTGGGCGCCGTGGTATGCCATACCTGCCGACAACAAGGATTTCATGCGGCTGACGGTGGCGGAAATCATCCGCGATACCCTGAAGTCGCTTGACCTTTCCTATCCCAAGCCTGACCCGGAAGCGCTGGCGCGATTTGATGACATGCGCGCCATGCTGAAAGATAAAAGTAAACCTGTTCAGAATTAACACTCCGGCCCTTTGATTTTCCGGCCAAGCTGATAATCTGAAACTCCGTACTTCAATCAATAAAGAGGAGAAGCCATGTCAGTCGCAAAAACCATCGAGATTTCCGCCAGCTCCAAGAAGAGCTTTGATGACGCCATCAAGGCCGGTGTCGCCAAGGCGGCGGAAAGCCTGGCCAATATTACCGGCGCCTGGGTGCAAGACCAGGAAGTGGTGGTCAGCAAGGGCAAGATCACCGAATACCGTGTGCGAATGAAGCTGACGTTCGTATTGAAGTAATCAAGCCAGCAAGCGCTGGATCTGCGCCTCGGTTTCGGCATAGCGGCCTTCGCCGAAATGCCGGTAACAGAGTTCGCCTGACTTGTTCAACAGGTACATCGCGGGCCAATAGCGGTTGCCCCAGCGTTTCCAGATGGCGTAGTCGTTATCCAGCACGACGGGGTGGCGGATGTCGTTTTCAGCCAGATAGGCTTTGACCCGTTTGCCGTCGGCTTCGTGCGCGAATTCGGGCGTATGCACGCCGACAACCACCAGCCCATCATCCATATAGCGTTCGTGCCATTTTTTGACATAGGGCTCGACGTTGCGGCAGTTGTAACAGCCAAAGGTCCAGAATTCGACCATCACGACCTTGCCCTTGAGTTGAGCCAGGGATAGCGGCGGGCTGTTGAACCACGGACCGGCGCCGCCAATATCCGGCGCGGCAGTGCAGGATTGAGCGAGCAGTGGCCTGGGCAGCAAAGTTGCAAGACTGGTGATGAGCAGATTGCGGCGGGTGTTCATGGGCGTCTCCTTGTTTTCAGGTTTGTCGTTCAATAAAAGGGAGCCTTACAGCCAGGCGGGTAAAATCCCGGCATGACTCTTATCAAACTGCTTCAATCCCAGGGCTTTGGCACGCGCCGCGAATGCCGGAGCCTGATCCTGTCGGGTCTTGTATCAATCGGTGGGCAGATAATCACGGATACCGATGCGGACATCGATTACCAAGGCCTGGTGTTTTCGGTGGACGGCAAGGATTGGCAATACCGCGAAAATGTTTATGTGCTGATGAACAAGCCTGCGGGCCATGAGTGTTCGCAAAAGCCGAAACATCATCCCAGCGTGTTGAGCTTGCTGCCGGTTCAATTACGCAATCGTGGTCTGCAAACCGTGGGACGTCTGGATGAGGACACTACCGGGTTATTGCTGCTGACGGATGACGGTCAGTTTCTGCATGTCTACACCTCGCCGAAGAAAAACATCGCCAAGGTGTACCGGGCAACGGTCAAACATCCTTTGGACAAAGCACAACTTGCCGCGTTGCGCGCCGGCGTGGTGCTGCATGATGACCCCGATCCGGTGATGGCGCAGTCGGCCATTGCGCGTGATGCGCATACGCTGGAACTGACGCTGACCGGCGGCAAATACCATCAGGTCAAACGCATGGTGGCGGCGGCGGGCAATCGCGTGGAGGCGCTGCATCGCGAGCGCATGGGCGAATTTGAATTGCCTGCGGACTTGAAGCCGGGCGAATGGTGTTATGTGGATTTGTACCGCGAAACACTCCTCCCCCGCTTGCCGGAGGAGGCGGGGAGGGGGTAATTACCCCACCCCAGCCCTCCCCTGCGAGAGGGGAGGGAGCTTAATGCAATGCTGCCTTTAAAGCCATGTCGGACAAAGGCAGCGGGAGCGCGACATCAATGCGGTGGCGCTGTTTCAGAAGTTCCATGTCCGCCGCATGAAACGGATCGTAAATGATGACGATGCGGGTTGCGTTGTTGCGCGTGGCCAGCGCCAGCAGGGATTCAAGGTTGCTGACACGGTCATGGAAATAGCGCTTGTAGAAATCGGCAACCACCACATCCGGCTGCCAGGTTTTCAGCCGGCTCATGGCGCGGCGGGAAGAGGTTTCGACCATCACTTCGAAGCCCTGCTCTTCGAAGAGTGGCAGCAGATTGCCGTAGCCACCCGCTTCAATGATCAGCAGCAGCCGTTTTTTCACACAAACGAAAAGCAGTGTCAACGGTGCGCAACGGGCTCATGCGCAGGCTTCAAGCCCGGATCAAGCGCCGTGCGGTCATCGAACACGACACAGTTGCCTATCCAGTGCGCGCCGCCGGCCTCCTCGAAGTATTTGAGTATGCCACCGTCGAGCTGGTAGACGTTGTCCATGCCAATTTTGTTCATATACAGCACGGCCTTTTCGCAACGGATGCCGCCGGTGCAGAAGGTGACGACGGCCTTGCCGGCGAAATCGTTTTGATGCGAGGCAATGGCTTCGGGATACTGCGAAAAGCGGTCAATGCCGAAATCCAGCGCATTGACGAAGGAGCCTGCTTCCACTTCGAAAACGTTGCGGGTGTCGATCATGACAATCTCGCGCCCCAGGTCGTCATGGCCGCGATCCAGCCAGTCTCTTAGCTGAACAGGCGAAACCGTTTCCGCACGATGATCCTCGGGCCGGATGTCCGGCACTTTCATGGTGATAATTTCCTTTTTCAGCCGCACGCGCATTTTTTTGAAGGGCGCACTGCCGGACCAGCTTTCCTTGGCGGCGATGTCGGCAAAGCGCGCATCCTGTCTGAGCCATTCCAGAAATGCGTGGATATCCGCCGCCTCGGCCGCGAGGAAAATATTGATGCCTTCAGGCGCGAGAAGAATCGTGCCTTTTAGCCCCAGCTCATCACACTGACTTTGGATGCGGTCGCGCAATACTTCGCGATCATCCAGGGTAACGAATTTGTAGGTAGAGATATTGAGGATGGACATGGGAAACTAAATCTTTAACCACCATGTACACCATGGATAAGACCGTTACCTGGTGGTCTTTGTGCACTACGTGGTTACGCTTTCAGCCTTTTGCGGTTTTCTTTGCGGGCGCCTTTTTCGCCGGTGCTTTTTTGGTTTTCGGTTCTGTCTCAGTTTCTGCTTTTGTCTTGGGCGCGGCTGCCTTTTTGGCCGAGGTCTTTTTGGCGGAGGGTTTTTTGGCCGTGCCGCCCATTTCGGCTTTCGCGGCGATCAGCGGCAGCGCATCCAGCAGCGTCACGCTATGCGGGTCGAGGTCTTTCGGCAGGGTGGCGTTGATCTTGTTGTGGCTGACATACCAGCCATAGCGCCCGTTCTGCAGATTTACCGGCTTGCCGTCGTCCGGATGTTTGCCCAACTCTTTCCGCTCACTCGCGGCGGCTCCTCGCCCGCGCGTGGCCGGCATTTCCAGGACTTCGACAGCGCGTTCAAGACCGATGGTGTAAACGTCATCGTCCTTGGGGATGGATTTGAACTTGCTGTCGTGCAGCAGGTAAGGGCCGAAGCGGCCGATGTTGGCGACGATGGGCAGACCGGTCTTGGGGTTGTGCCCGACTTCGCGGGGCAGCGACAACCATTTGAGCGCCATTTCCAGCGTCGCGGACTCCGGCGGCAGGCCTTTTGGCATGGAAGCGCGCTTGGGTTTGGGCGCCTTCTTGTCCTCCGGCGTGGGGCCGACCTGCACGTACCAGCCGAAGCGGCCGTTCATCAGCAGCACGTCCTCGCCGGTGGGCGGGTATTTGCCCAGTACGGTGGGACCATCTTCGTTGCCGTGGAGCGGGCGGGTGTAATCGCATTTGGGATAGGCCGAGCAACCGATGAACAGGCCGCGCTTGCTCGCCTGCATGTTGAGCACCGAGCCGCACTTGGGGCATTTCTCGTCCATCGGAATGCCGCGTTCGACTTCCTGCTTGGCGGCGAGGTTGCCATCGAATTCCTTCCAGAATTCGTTCAGCAGCCGCGTCCACTCGCGCTTGCCGTTGGACACGTCATCGAGTTTGTCTTCCAGCTTGGCGGTGAAATCGTAATCGACGTAATGATTGAAATGGAGCGTGAGAAAGCCATTTACCAGCCGGCCGATCGGCGTCGGCATGAAGCGCTTTTTGTCGAGCGTAGCGTATTCGCGATCCTGCAGCGTGGAAATGATGCTGGCGTAAGTCGAAGGCCGGCCGATGCCGAATTCTTCCAGTGCCTTGACCAAACTTGCCTCGGTGTAGCGCGGCGGCGGCTGGGTGAAATGCTGTTCACCGTATAGCTTGTCCACCGGCAGGACTTCACCTTCCTTCAGTGGCGGCAGTTTGGCTTCTTCCTCGTCTTCCTCGTCGTCGTGGTACACGGCGAGAAAACCGGCAAACGCGAGGGTCTGTCCGGTTGCGCGGAACATGCCTTGCGCCACCATGAGATCGGCGGCAACGGTATCGAACTGCGCTGCGGTCATCTGCGATGCCACGGCGCGCTTCCAGATCAGCTCGTACAACCGCATCTGGTCGTGCGAGAGAAAATTCTTCAGGCTTTCTGGCGTGCGCGAAGCCGATGTGGGGCGGATGGCCTCGTGCGCTTCCTGAGCGTTCTTGGTCTTGGCGCGGTAATGCAGCGGCTGGCTGGGCAGATAGTCCTTGTCGAATGTATTGTTGACGAATTCGCGGATTTCGGCGACGGCTTCCTTGGCCAGATTCACCGAATCGGTACGCATGTAGGTGATGAGACCCACGGTGCCGGAGCCGACATCGATACCTTCGTACAGCTGTTGGGCCGTGCGCATGGCGCGGTCCGTCGTCATGCCCAGCTGGCGCACGGCGGCCTGCTGCATGGTCGAGGTGGTGAAGGGCGGCGGCGCGTGACGCGCCTTGCGCTTCTTTTCCACCTGCATGACTTTGGCTTCCTTTGCCTGCAGAAGCTTGAGCATCTCCGCCTGGCGTGTTTCGGTTTCCACCGAAAACTGGTTGAGTTTTTCGCCTTCGAAATGCGTGAGCCGCGCGGAAAAACTGGTCTTGTCCTTGTGCGTGTCCAGATGCAGCGTCCAGTATTCGCGCGGCTGGAATTTTTCGATTTCCTCCTCGCGTTCGACAATCAATCGCAATGCCGGGCTTTGCACGCGGCCCGCAGACAGACCAGGGCTGATTTTTTTCCACAGAAGTGGCGAAAGATTGAAACCGACCAGGTAATCCAGCGCGCGGCGCGCCTGCTGCGCGTTGACAAGGTCCATCGACACGTCGCGCGGATGCGCCACGGCATCCTTCACCGCGCTTTCGGTGATTTCGTAGAACACGATGCGCTTGAGCTTGCCAGGCTTGAGCAGCTTGCGCTCGTTGAGAATTTCGGCGAGATGCCAGGAAATCGCCTCGCCTTCTCGGTCCGGGTCGGTTGCCAGCAGGATTTCGTCAGCCTTTTTCGCCGCCTTGCAGATGGCGGAGACATGTTTTTCGTTGCGCTCGATGAGCTGGTACTTCATGGCGAAGTGGTTGGCCGTATCGACCGCGCCGGTCTTGGGTTCCAGATCGCGCACGTGACCATAGGAGGCGAGAATTTCGTAATCCTCGCCAAGATACTTCTTCAGCGTCTTGGATTTGGAAGGGGACTCAACAACAACCAGTTTCATAAGGGATTTGTGTCCGGCTGATTAATGCAGCGTGGTTTCGTTGAGCAGGAATTCTTCAAGAAAAGTGTAATGCTCGATCTGGCCCCGGCTCCACAGCACGATCAGGCTCATCCAGCGAACCTGCTCCGGCGCGATATCCTCACCGTGAAGATGCATCAGGCCATTGATGACCCATTCGCGCGATTCGGCATCGAGGATTTCCGATTCTTCCAGAAAGCGCAGCGTGGCGATGCAGTCCTCATCCAGCCTTTCCTGCTCCTCGGGGGCGAAATGCCGGAAATGGGGGACGTCGAGCAGTCGCGGGTGCGATTCCGTGGCGGACATGTGCCCAAACCAGTCCAGTGCGCCCTTGACGGAGGACTCATCAAATCCGGCGGCAAACAGTTTCCTTTCCAGCGAGTCGCGGTCGGGCGCCAGCTCCGCCATGCGGTAGCTTTCGTACAGGTAAACCAGGATATCTAGCATCGTTTTTATAAGAGTCGTTGGTAGCGCCCGCCGGGTAGCTGGGCGATGTGCCCTTCCAGCTCAAGCGTCAACAGCTTCGCCGAAAGCGCATCCACCGTCAACCCGCTTCGCTCGGCAAGCAAGTCGATACTGACCGGGTCGTGGCCAAGATGTTGTAAAAGCGGCTCAGTTTCCATGCCGGCCGTTGCGGAAACGGGGCCGACAACCGGCATGACGGGCCATGCCAGCTCTTCGATGATGTCTTGCGCGGATTCCACCAGCTTGGCGCCCTGCTTGATCAGTGCGTGGCAGCCCTTGGATAGCGGCGAGTGAATGGAGCCTGGAATGGCCATGACTTCGCGCCCCTGTTCCAGCGCCTGCCGGGCGGTGATCAGCGAGCCGGAGTTGAGCGCCGCTTCCACCACCAGCACGCCCCGGGATAGTCCCGAGATAATCCGGTTGCGCTTGGGAAAGTGGCCCGGCGCGGAAATCGTGCCCAGGGCAAACTCGGACAGCAGCAAGCCCCTTTCTGCGATTTCATGTGCCAGCGCCTTGTTGCGTGCGGGATAGACACGATCCAGACCGGTGCCGACCACGGCGATGGTCGATCCGGAGCCTTTCAGGCCGCCTTTGTGCGCGGCGGCATCGATGCCCAGCGCCAGCCCGCTGACGACAGTCATGCCGACGCTGGAAAGGGCCTGGCCGAAAGCTTCCGCATTGGCCTCGCCCTGGGGCGTGGCATTGCGGCTGCCTACGACGGCAAGACAGCTATGCAGCAACAGTTCGCGGCGGCCAGCGCCATACAGCAGCGCGGGTGGGTCGGCGGTTTCGCGCAATAGTGGCGGATAGTCTTCGTCAAGCAGGGTGATGAGGTGGTGGCCGGGCTGGGTCAGCCAGGCCATGGTCTGGGCCAGCTGATCCGGGTCCGGCCCGTCCTGCAGGCTGTCAATCTGCCTTTTGCTCAGGTGCTGTGACAATTGCGCGCGGTTCGCGGACAACGCGGCGCCGGGCGAACCGAATGAATCCAGCAGACGGCGCATTGCACCGTCGCCAATGCCGGGTATCAGGCCCAGCCGCAGCCAGGCTTCATGATCCTGCACGGGCTTAGGCATACATGGGTTTGTTGTCGTAGAAGTTGAGCATGCCCTTGACGATGCGGTAAATGGCCCAGATGCCCGCGACAATCAGCACCACGATGCCAACGCCAATAATGCTGGTGAGCGTTCCGATGACGGCCCAAAGTATAGAAAACCAGAAGGTGCGAATTTGCCAGCGGAAGTGACTTTCCAGCCAGGTGCCCGCGACTTCATCCCGCTTCACATAATTGATGATGATGGCCACGATGGCGGTAATGCCCACGATAATGGATGCCGCGTACAGGAAATAAATGATTTGCGTCAGGTTGCGTGCCTTTTCCAGATCCTGGCTCATGCTTCTTCTCCTTGGTCAAAATAAAAAACCGCCCCGGGGGGCGGTTGGCAGGGTTACCGCTTTTGCAGGCGGGTTGAATGTATCAGGGATTCTTGACGGTATCCAGCAGATACACCGGCCCATCGGATTGCATGACCAGCGCGTAGGAAACCTTGTCGAACACACGATAGACCATGGCCAGGCCGGCGCGAGCGTCTGGCAGCTTGACCTTGCTGTCGTCCTGCTCAAAGCAGCCCACGCGGGTAAGAGCCTTTAGATCGGCGGTCTGGTCGTAAGTGATCTTGCTCTTGTCCTTCAGGCAGCGCACATCGGTGTAGAGCCACGCGCCACCGCCAGGAACATTGCCCTGGCGGCTGGACATCCAGGTCATCTTGTCGAGCTCATCCTTGCTCAACTTGACGGTGTTGCCGGTGTGGTGGATGGCCAAAACGTGGCCGGGGGCCAGACCATGATTGCTGCCACGATTTAATACGACTGTTTGATAGCGACCCGTGTCAGATACCCCGCCATAGGCAGAAATGATCCGACCGGTGACCTGGGTTTCAGGCGCGCGCGGGATGTATTCGAAAGCGGTGGTGTCCGCGGCGGGGAGCAACTTGTCCTTGGTCAGCACTTCCTGGGCAGCGCTGGTAATGCGGATTTTTTGCGGTGCACCATCCGACAGCGTGCGGGCATCGCCGACATATTCGACTTCATGTCCCAGCACTTCGCCTGTCTCGGGGTCTTTCAACACCTTGCCGGGACGCAGGATATTCCAGCGCGATACCCCAGCCGGGCCGCCGGTGGCGAAAGCATCGTCGCCACGGCCCAGTATGACGCGGTCTTCATTGGTGCCGAGGATGAATGGCGCGCTGTCGATCGCGCCGGCGGAAACAACGCGCGGCTGTGACAGGAAAGAGTGGATGGCGGAAATGGGAATGGTCTGGATCGGGCCATCGCCGATAACTTGCTCGCGGGAATAAGGCGAGAGTTTGACCGTGGTCATGCCATGCTGATCGCCTTTTACCAGGCTCAGCCTGGGCTGGCCGCTGGATTGATCGAGTACGATGAGGTCGCCGGGATAAATCCAGTGCGGGTCCTTGATGCTGTCCTTGTTCAGGCCCCAGATTTCAGGCCAGCGCCATGGGCTTTTCAGAAACTTGCCTGAAATGTCCCAGAGGGTATCGCCTTTGACGACGACATATTTGTCGGGAGCGTCCTCGCGCAGTTTCAGTTCATCGGCTGACAGCGGCTGGGTCAGGACACAGGCGGAAATGGCCAGGGAAAGCAGAAGTTTACGCATGAGAACCCTCAATTTAGACCTTGTCTAATTTTCTTTAAAAAGCTACTGTTGCGTTTGCGGACATTACTGACGGAAATTTAGCAGCGACCTAGAATTTTGCTGAAAGTGTGCCTTCAAGTTCCTGTAAATACAAGTAGTTATGAAGCTTGATATTCTTCGTTATCCTGATTCCCGGCTGCATACGGTGGCAAAGCCCGTGCAGGCGGTGGATGCGCGTATCCAGAAACTGGTCGACGACATGGCGGAAACCATGTACGCCGCGCCAGGCATCGGGTTGGCCGCGACCCAGGTTAACGTCCACGAGCGGGTGATTGTCATCGATATTTCCGAAGACAAGAGCGATCTGCGCGTGCTGATTAATCCGGAAATCCTGTCAAAATCCGGCGATGTCGAATGGGAAGAGGGCTGCCTGTCTGTCCCTGGCATTTACGACAAGGTGCATCGGGCTGAAATCATCCGTGTTCGTGCGCTGAATCGTAATGGCGAGTCTTATGAGTTTGATGCCGACGGCCTGCTGGCGGTATGCGTGCAGCATGAAATGGATCACCTGATGGGCAAGGTCTTCGTGGAATATCTTTCGCGGCTCAAGCAGAATCGCATCAAGACCAAGCTCGTCAAGCAGGAACGCGAGCATCGCGAAACACATCCAAGTCGCGCAAGCCTTTAATCAAGTGAAAGTCATTTTCGCCGGCACGCCAGAGTTTGCCCGGCAGGCGCTTGCCGTCATCATTGCAGCCGGGCACGAAGTGGTGTTGGTGCTTACTCAACCCGATCGCCCAAGTGGCCGAGGCATGAAGCTCACGCCCAGCCCGGTCAAGCTCGAGGCGCAGCAGCACGGCATACCGGTTTACCAGCCGGAGAAACTCAAGGATCTGGCCAGCCACGAACCCATCCGGGCGGTTGACGCCGATGTCATGGTAGTGGCGGCTTACGGATTGATCCTGCCGCAAGCCGTGCTTGATATTCCAAAACACGGCTGCCTCAACATCCATGCTTCGCTTCTGCCTCGATGGCGCGGGGCTGCGCCGATCCAGCGGGCGATCGAGGCGGGCGATGCCGAAACCGGCATTTGCATCATGCAGATGGAAGCGGGTCTGGATACCGGTCCGGTATTGCTCGAAAAACGACTGCCCGTAACTGGCACCGATACGGGCGGCAGTCTGCATGACAACTTGGCCAAGTTGGGTGCGCAAGCCATTGTTGAAGCCTTGTCCACCCTGGAATTTTTGAAACCCGTGCCGCAGCCCGAGCTGGGGGTGACCTATGCAGCCAAGCTTGCAAAAGAAGATGCCCGTATTGACTGGCGGTTGCCAGCGGAACACCTGACCCGCAAGATACGCGCCTTCAACCCGGTCCCCGGCGCATGGACATTGCTGAACGGCGAAACGGTAAAAATCTGGCAGGCAGAAGCCATCGCGCTCAAGGGCAGTCCGGGAGAAGTCCTGTGTGCGGATTCTCGCGGTTTGGTTGTGGCATGCGGAGAAGGCGCCGTGAAGGTTATGGAATTGCAAAAGGCAGGCGCCCGCCGCATGGATACCCTGACATTTCTATCCGGACTTAAAATTCCTGCTGGTACACAACTGGGAAATTGATTGCCAGCAATCAAGCCAGGGCGATTGAATTTTCGGTTTGTTCCACCATCTAAACAGCGGTTTGTATTTAATTCGGAGAATTGTCAATGTTCAACTGGGTCAAAACCACGATTCTGATGGCGGGCATCGTCGCGCTGTTTGGCGCGGTGGGCATGCTGCTGGGCGGCAAGTCCGGCATGCTAATCGCGCTGGGAATCGGCGCGGCGATGAACCTGTTCGCTTACTGGAATTCCGACAAGATGGTGCTGAAGATGTACCGCGCACAGGAAGTCGATGCGAGCAGCGGTGGCCGCTACTACGCCATGGTTCGTGAGTTGGCGCAGAACGCAGGCCTGCCCATGCCGCGCGTGTATGTCATCGACGAAGCTCAACCCAATGCATTCGCCACCGGACGCAATCCCGAGCACGCGGCGGTAGCCGCGACGACCGGCATCATGCAGCTTTTGTCCGAGCGTGAACTGCGTGGCGTGATGGCGCATGAGCTGGCGCACGTCAAGCATCGCGACACACTGATTTCCACCATGAGCGCGACGGTGGCCGGCGCCATTTCCATGCTGGCCAACTTCGGCATGATGTTCGGCGGACGTGACAGCGAAGGCCGGACCAATCCGGTGGTGGCTATTGCCGTCATGATCATCGCGCCGATCGCGGCCATGCTGATCCAGATGGCGATTTCACGCGCCCGCGAATTTGGCGCGGACGCGGGTGGTGCGGAAATTTCCCGCGATCCCGAAGCGCTGGCGTCGGCGCTGAAGAAAATCGAGGCCTATGCCAAAGGCCTGCCCATGCCGACTGCCGAAGCACACCCTGAAACCGCGCAGATGATGATCATCAACCCGCTGTCGGGGAATGGCATCAAGAGCCTGTTCTCCACCCACCCTTCCACCGACGAACGCGTGGCCAAACTATTGGCATTGGCCCGTGGCGTCTGAACAAGACAAAACCAGTCAAAACATATCGGCGGCTTTGGCCGCCGATGTTTTATCCGGCGTGCTGTTCGGCCAGAAACTCACGCAGTCACTGGAAGCCGCCAACCTCGACAGGCAATCTCACTCGACCCAGGGTGCGGTTCGCGACATTGCCTACGGTGTGTTGCGCTACCGTGGCGAACTCGAAGCCATACTCGGACAGCTTCTGCAAAAGCCGCTGGAAGACACGGGTACGCACGCACTGCTGCTGGCCGCCTTGTATCAGTTGACGCACACCCGCGCCGCGCCTTATGCGGTGGTGAACAATGCGGTCGAGGCCGCACCCAGAAAATTCCGCAATCTGGTCAATGCCGTCTTGAGAAACTTTCAGCGCAAACAGGCAGCGTTGTTGTCGGCGGCGACTCAAACCGTGGAAGGCCGCACCAATCATCCTGCGTGGTGGGTGGAAAAGCTCCAGCTTGCGTATCCGGGCGATTGGGAACGCATACTGGAAGCCAGCCAGCTGCATCCGCCCATGACTCTCAGAGTCAATTGTCGCAAGGCATCCGTCGAACAGATCATGGCGGACCTTTCATCGGTGGATATCGATTCCAGGCAGACCGGCCCCTGGGCGATAACCCTCGACAAGCCTGTTCCGGTTGGAAAAGTTCCGGGTTTCGCGGAAGGCAAGGTCTCGGTACAAGATGCGGGCGCGCAGTGGACAGCTTCGCTGCTTGATCTGAAAAGCGGGCAGCGGGTACTGGATGCCTGCGCCGCGCCGGGCGGCAAGACCGGGCACATACTTGAAGCCGCCGATGTGGAGGTGACTGCGCTGGATGTGGATGAATCCCGCCTTGGGCGCGTTCAACAGAATCTTGACCGGCTGGGCTTGTCCGCCCAGCTGAAAACGGGTGATGCGGCGCACCCATCCTCGTGGTGGAATGGCCAGCCATTCGACAGGATTCTGGCCGATGTGCCGTGCTCGGCGTCTGGCGTGGAACGGCGCAACCCCGACATCAAGTGGCTCCGGCGCCCCGAAGACATACGCAAGTTTGCGCGGCAGCAGTCCGTCATTCTGGACGCACTCTGGCCGTTACTCGCGCCCGGTGGTAAATTGCTCTACATCACCTGCTCGGTTTTCCCGGAAGAAAATGCCCAACAGATCCAGGCTTTCCTGTCGCACCATGCGGATGCAACGCGGCTCGCATTGCCTGATGAGCTGGGCGACGGACAGTTGCTTCCTGATGAAACCCGCGACGGCTTTTTTTATGCCCTTCTGCAACGTGTTTAGCCGGGCCCTGATCATTCTGTTCTGGCTGTTCGCGGCAACCACTCCAGCGCTGGCCGGCAAGCCGGAAGAGTCGATTACCATTCAGTCCGCGCAGCTCAAGCAGTCTGGAGAAAACTGGGTGTTGAATGCAGAGGCCAGCGTCAAGCTCAACAAGACTCAGGAAGAAGCCCTCAAAAAAGGCGTCACGCTGCATTTCGTAACGGATTTCGAGCTGGAACGCGTACGCTCGTGGTGGCTGAATGAAAGCCTGATAGAAGCCAACCGTATTGGCCGCCTCAACTACAGTCCGCTTACCCGCCGCTACCAGATTGAAACCACCGAAGGCTACAAAGCCTTTGATACCTTGCCCGAAGCGCTTGCCGGATTGGGGCTAATTGAAGGTTGGGTCATCGCACCGAAAAAAGCGCTAAAGCAGGGAGAGCGCTATCTTGCGGCAATGCGCATGCGACTGGATCTGGGCCTGTTGTCCAAGCCCCTGCAAATCAATGCGCTGGCGACAGGAAAATGGGACGTGGAAGGCGACTGGCACGAGTGGGAAGTAGCGCCTTAATGAGATACGCATTGCTGGCCGCCGCCATTCTGGGGGCGGTGGTGATTGCGTTGCTGTTTTCCGCCAGCCAGGACAGTCCGCTGCTTTCGGAAAACTTTCCCAAACTGCTGGCGGTTGGTGCCGCCATTGCGGTTGCGCTGGTTGCACTGGTAGGCTGGCAGTTATGGCAATTGCGACGGCGCATTCGCGCGGGGGTATTCGGCAGCAAGCTGACGCTGAGGCTGATGTTATGGTTTGGCTTGGTGGCCTTGCTGCCAGCGTCAGTGGTTTTTGGCGCATCGGTCTTCTTCCTCAACCGCAGCATTGAAAGCTGGTTCGATGTAAGAGTCGATGCCGCCCTGGGTTCCGGCGTCAACCTTGGCCAGGCAGCGCTAGATGATCTGCTGGCAGACCTGACCAAAAAGACCGAGCGCATGGCGCTGTCTCTGTCTGATGAAGGTGCGGGATCGGTCATCACCATGCTCTCCACCTTGCGCGATCAGGCGGCTATTCAGGAAGTTACGCTGTTCGACGAACGAGGCCGGGTCATTGCAACCGCGGCGGGCGAAAAGGCAGACCTGCTTCCGGAATTGCCGGATAAAACCATTCTCTGGCAGGTCCGCCAGGAGCAGGCCTACAGCCGGGTCGATGACTTGCCCGGCCACGGTCTGGTGATGCGGGTGCTGGTTCCGGTTTACAGCGTCGCGTTCGCGGGGGAAACGCGGGTGCTGCAATCCATCCAGGCTGTGCCGCCCAGCCTCGCGCGGGATGCTTCGGCGGTTCAGGAAGCCTATCGCGACTACCAGGAAATTGCCGTATCGCGTCTGGGATTGAAACGGCTTTATGGCGTGGCGCTGACCCTAACGATGTTTCTTGCGCTGCTGCTGACCATCGTCCTTGCGTATCTCTTGTCCGAGCGTCTGGGCTCGCCATTGCGAACACTGGCCCGGGGAACGCGGGCAGTCGCGCAGGGCGACTTTTCGCAGATGCATCCGGTGGAAAGCCGTGACGAGCTCGGCGCGCTGATCAAGTCCTTCAACCGCATGACACGCCAGCTTTCCGATGCCCGAGCCGAGGCCGAACGCAATCACCTGCAGACCGAGCAGGCCAAAGCCTACCTGGAAAGCGTGCTGGCCAATCTTTCTTCCGGCGTGGTCGCGCTGGACCACAAGCTGCGCGTGCGCGCCATCAACGATGCGGCACTGCGCATACTGGATGCGGGTCCGGAAAACCTGTCTGGCAAGCCGCTGGTTGAATGGGGCGAGCCGGGCTCCTCCTTGCGCCAGTTTGGCGAGCAGATCGCGGAACGTTTCGTGGCGGCAGAAGGCGAAGATTGGAATGCACAGCTGGAATTATCGCGGCCGGGGCAAAGCCAGAATCTGCTGGCGCGGGGAAGCAAACTGCCCGTCGATGTCCAGCGCGGCTATACGCTGGTTTTTGACGATATCACCAAATTGATTCGCGCCGAACGCGATGCGGCTTGGGGCGAGGTGGCGCGCCGGCTGGCGCACGAAATCAAGAACCCCCTTACGCCGATCCAGCTCTCGGCCGAGCGGCTGTCCTTGCGGCTGACCGACAAGCTGGCGGAAAACGATGCAGACATGCTCAAGCGCGCTACCGACACCATCGTCAATCAGGTGGGCGCCATGAAAAGCATGGTGGATGCCTTTGCCAGTTATGCGCGCATGCCCAGCGCGCATATTGCGCCGCTGGACCTGAATGCGTTGATCCGCGAAGTGCTGACGCTTTATGATGGCACGGCGATCAGGACAGATTTGCAGAATGACTTGCCACTGGCGGCGGGAGACGCCACACTCATGCGCCAGGTCATCCATAATTTGTTGCAAAATGCGCAAGATGCCTTGAGCGGACAATCCGATGGGCGCGTCAGCATTCAAACAGAAAACCTGGAGAATGCCGTCATGCTTACCATTTCGGATAACGGCCCGGGTTTTCCGGAGCATTTGATGGCTAGGCTGTTCGAGCCGTACGCGACGACAAAACCAAAGGGAACCGGACTGGGATTGGCGATCGTAAAAAAAATCATTGAAGAGCATCAGGGAAGTATTAAAGTGGAGAATCAGGCAACCGGCGGCGCATGTGTATGTGTGACACTGCCGGTGTTCCGCAAAGGGGAATCGCAGTGAGCGGTCATGTATTGGTGGTGGATGACGAAATCGGCATCCGGGAATTGCTGTCGGAAATCCTGACCGAAGAAGGATACGACGTGCATGTGGCGGAGAACGCCGACGAAGCGCGCAACTTCCGTGCAAAACAGCGGCCCGATCTGGTGCTGCTCGATATCTGGATGCCCGATACCGATGGCGTGACCCTGCTCAAGGAATGGGCCGCGGGTGGTCAACTCACCATGCCGGTGGTAATGATGTCCGGCCATGCCACGATTGATACGGCGGTGGAAGCCACCAAAATGGGCGCTGTCGATTTCCTCGAAAAACCCATCGCCCTGGCCAAGCTGCTTGCAACGGTTACCAAGGCGATCAAGAAGGCCGATGCCCCGCGCCGTGTGCCTTCGCTGGAACTGTCCGCACTGGGCAAAAGCCAGGTCGTGCAGGACCTGAAAAAACGCCTGACCCAGATTGCCAGCCATACCACGCCTGTTCTGTTGTCGGGTGAGCCAGGCAGCGGATTCGAGTTGTGCGCCCGTTTTCTGCACCCTGCCAATAGTCCGTGGGTGGAAATCAATGACCGTGCCCAGCTGGTCGCTTCTCCACAAAGCTATGTGGAAAAGGTTGAGAACGGCACGCTGTACCTGCCCGAGCTTTCCGAGCTGGGCAAACTTGAACAAAAAGGCCTGGCGTTACTGATAGAAAAGCTCAATGGCGGAACAGCCAGGCTGGTCTGTGCGTCCAGCCGCAACATGGACACCCAGCTCGGCGCGGGTGAATTTGATTCGAGGCTGTATTACCGCCTCTCCTCCGTCAGCGTAAAAGTGCCAACCCTGCGCGAACACCGCGAGGATGTGCCCGACATCGCCAATTTCATGCTGACACAGCTTATTGAAAGCAGCGAATGCCAGCCGCGCAAATTCACGGTCGCCGCGCTCAACCAGCTGCGCAATTTCGACTGGCCCGGCAATTTGCCGCAACTGAACAATGTCGTCCGCACCCTTGCAATTACCTCGTTGTCGGATGAAATCGAAAGCGAAGATGTCAATCGCGTGATATCGCCGCTCAAGCAGGCATCCAGTCCGCCGCTTGGACAGATGATTCCACTGGACGCGCCCCTGCGCGAAGCGCGTGATGTATTTGAGCGGCTGTATTTCGAGCATCTGATCCAGAAGGAAGGCGGCAGCATGACGCGCGTGGCTGAAAGGGCCGGGCTCGAGCGCACGCATCTTTACCGGAAATTGAAGCAGCTCAACATCAGACATGGAAAACGGCTGGACGAGGAGCTTTAAGAGGTGAAGCGTGAGGCGTGAGGAGTAAGGCGTTGCATACCTTTAGCCTTCCCCTCACCCCTCACTCCTTACCCCTAACTGTATAAATGAAAATCATCATTCTCGGCGCCGGACAGGTTGGCGGTACGCTGGCCGCGAGCCTGGTCGCGGAAAACAATGATCTGACCATTGTCGACATGGACAGGCAGCGCCTTGCCGAGCTGCAGGACCGCTTCGATTTGCGCACCGTGCAGGGCCACGCCGCCCATCCATCCGTGCTGCAAAAAGCCGGCGCGGCGGATGTCGACATGGTGGTGGCCGTCACTCAAAGCGACGAAACCAACCTTGTCGCCTGCAAGCTCTGCGCCAGCGAATTCAATGTGCCGACACGGGTCGCGCGGATTCGGTCGCCGGATTATCTCGCCCAGGACGAGGACGAAGGTGAAACCCTCGCTCGCAAGCATTTTGCCGTTGATCACACCATCAGCCCCGAACAGGAAATCACCCACTACCTGCGCCGTCTGGTGGAACACCCCGAAGCCTTGCAGGTGCTGGATTTTGCCGAAGGCCGCGTGCGCCTGGTGGCGGTGCGCGCCTACCATGGCGGCCCGCTGGTGGGGCACGAGCTGCAGGTCATCCGCAAGCACATGCCCGATCTGGATTGCCGGGTGGCGGCCATTTTCCGCAAGAATCGCGGCATCGTGCCCGAGGGCCACACCGTCATCGAGCCGGGTGATGAAGTGTTTTTCCTGGCCAAAAAGGAAGACATCCCCAACGTCATGCGCGAACTAAGGCGGCTGGATCGTCCGGTAAAAAGGATCATGATCGCGGGCGGCGGCAACATCGGCAAACGTCTGGCGATGACGCTGGAAAAGAATTACGAGGTCAAGCTCATTGACCACAACAAGCAGCGTTGCGCGCAACTCGGCGCGGAACTGAATCGCACACTGGTGCTGATGGGTGAAGTTACCGACGAAGAACTGCTCGACCAGGAAGGCATTCAGGACATGGACGTGTTCTGCGCGCTGACCAACGATGACGAAGACAACATCATGGCTGCGCTGTTGGCCAAGCGCATGGGCGCTCACCGTGTCATGGCGCTGATCAACCGCTCTTCCTATGTCGATCTGGTGCAGGGGGGTGAAATTGATATCGCCATCTCGCCGGCGCAGGCGACGCTGGGGCCCCTGCTTTCCAAGATTCGCCGCGGCGACATGGCGGTGGTGCATTCCTTGCGTCGTGGTGCGGCCGAGGCGCTGGAAGTGGTGGTCCACGGTGATGCCAAAAATTCAAAAGTTGCCGGCCACCGCATCGAGGAAATCAGCCTGCCCGAAGGCGCCACCATCGGCGCCATCATTCGTGGCGAGGAGGTCATCATCGCCCACCACGACACGCTGATCCAGTCGGAGGATCACGTCATCATCTTCGTGCTCAACAAACGTATTATTCCCAAGGTGGAAAAACTCTTTCAGGCCGGATTCAGCTTCTTCTGATGCGTGC
>JADFDC010000013.1 GCA_018263115.1 Thiobacillus sp. | reverse complement strand
TAGCACCGCCGTCATTCCTGCTGGCGCACACCTTCTTTCTCAAGCAGGGCGAGAAGTTCGACGAAGCCGCGTTCCGCGAACAGATGCGCCAGGGCGGCTACACCCACGTCAATCAGGTATACGCACCGGGCGAGTTTTCCATTCGCGGCGGGCTGATCGACCTGTTTCCCATGGGCAGCGTGCTGCCCTACCGGATTGACCTGTTCGACAATGAAATCGAGTCCCTGCGCGCCTTTGACGTGGACACCCAGCGCAGCCTTTATCCGGTCAAGGAAGTCAGGCTATTGCCCGCGCGCGAATTTCCGCTGGATGAAACGGGCATCACCCGCTTCCGCCAGCAGTTCCGCGAAACCTTCGAAGGCGACCCTTCGCGCTCCAAGCTCTACAAGGATGTCAGCAACGGGCTCGCACCCGCTGGCATCGAATACTATCTGCCGCTGTTTTTCGAGCAGACCGCCACGCTGTTCGACTATCTTCCCGAAAAGACGCTGCTGACGCTGCACGGCGATACGCCCGCCGCCAGCCATGACTTCTGGCAGGACACCCAGTCCCGCTATAGATTGCTGCGCGGCGACAAGGATCGCCCGCTGCTGCCGCCCGAACGGCTTTTTCTGAATACCGAACAGTTCTTCATTGAAGCCAATCGCCATGCGCGGCTCGATCTGGGCAAGCAGGAATCAGCGGCGACGCTGCACGTGCCGGAAGTGGTGGTGGACCGGCGGCTCCCTCATCCTGTCGCCAAGCTGGCGGTGTTTCTTGAGCATTTTTCCGGTAAGACACTGATTCTCGCGCCCGGTCATGGCCGGCAGGAAACCCTGATGGATTACCTTCAAGAAAATGGCCTGCAAGCTGTTAGAACCGAAAATTGGCGAACCTTCCTGGACAACTCTGCCCGATTGCAGATCAGTCATGCACCGCTTGCGGCCGGGTTCATCCATGCGGAAGCCAGGCTGGCGGTCATCACCGAAACCGAACTCTATGCCCTGCCCGCCAAAACCCGGCGCGACAAGCGCGGCAAGACCACGCCGGTCGACAATCTTGTCCGTGATTTATCAGAACTGAAAGCTGGCGACCCGGTTGTCCATATTCAGCATGGCGTCGGGCGTTATCAGGGCCTGACCACGATGGACCTGGGTGAAGGCCCGGCGGAATTCCTGCTGCTGGAATATGCCGGCGCGGACAAGCTGTATGTTCCGGTCAGCCAGTTGGAAGTCATCGCACGTTATTCCGGCACCAGCCCGGAAGAAGCCCCGCTGCACAAGCTTGGCACGGAACAATGGGAAAAGGCCCGCCGCAAGGCCATGCAGGCCGCGCGCGACACGGCGGCCGAACTACTGGACCTGTATGCCCGGCGCGCTGTCCGCGAGGGCCATGCCTTCCAGTATTCCGAACACGATTACCTGGCGTTCTCGGATAGTTTCGGATTCGAGGAAACGCCCGATCAGGCCGAAGCCATTCGTGCCACCCTGGCCGACCTGCAAAGCGGCAAACCGATGGACCGGCTGATTTGCGGCGATGTGGGATTTGGCAAAACCGAGGTCGCCCTGCGTGCGGCATTTGCGGCCGTTTCGGGTGACAAGCAGGTCGCGCTGCTGGCACCAACCACGCTGTTGGTCGAGCAGCATTTCCAGAATTTTACCGACCGGTTCTCATCCTGGCCGGTCAAGGTCGCCGAACTGTCGCGCTTCCGCTCGGTAAAGGAACAAACTCAGGCACTGAAGGATCTGGCTGAGGGCAAGGTCGATATCGTCATCGGCACCCACCGGCTGATTCAAAAGGATGTGGCGTTCAGAAATCTTGGGCTGGTCATCATCGACGAGGAGCATCGCTTCGGCGTGCGGCAAAAGGAAAGGTTGAAGCAGTTGCGATCCGAAGTCGATGTCTTAACCCTCACCGCGACACCCATCCCCCGCACGCTGGCCATGTCGCTCGAAGGCATCCGCGATTTTTCCGTGATCGCCACCGCGCCACAAAAACGCCTGGCGGTCAAAACCTTTGTGCGACCCTTCTCCCATGGTCTGATCCGTGAAGCCGTGCTGAGAGAACTGCGGCGCGGCGGTCAGGTGTTCTTCCTGCACAACGAAGTGGACACTATCCATACCATGCTGGAAAAGCTCGAAAAATTGCTGCCCGAGGCACGCATCCGCATCGGCCACGGACAGATGCCGGAGCGCGAGCTGGAGCATGTCATGCGAGACTTTTACCAGCAGCGCTTCGATATGCTGTTATGCACCACCATCATCGAAACCGGCATCGATATTCCAACGGCCAACACCATCCTCATCAATCGCGCAGATAAATTCGGGTTAGCCCAGCTGCACCAGTTGCGCGGCCGCGTGGGGCGTTCCCACCATCAGGCCTTTGCCTACTTGCTCGTCAACGAAGAACAGACCCTGACATCGCAGGCAAAAAAGCGACTGGAGGCCATCCAGATGATGGAGGAACTGGGTGCCGGTTTTCACCTCGCCATGCACGACCTGGAAATCCGCGGTGCTGGCGAAGTGCTGGGCGAAAGCCAGAGCGGTGACATGCAGGAAGTCGGCTTTTCGCTTTTCAACGACATGCTGACTTCTGCTGTCAACAGCCTGAAAGCCGGTCGTGAACCCGATCTGGCGCAGCCGCTGGGCGCGGTTTCAGAAATCAATTTGCACCAGCCTGCCCTGCTGCCCGAGACCTTCTGCGCGGATGTGCACGAGCGGCTGATCATTTACAAAAGACTTGCCAATTGCAAGTCCATCGATGAAATCACCGAATTGGGCGAAGAACTGATTGATCGCTTTGGCACCCTGCCCGATCCAGCGCGCGCGCTGCTGGAAAGCCACAAGTTAAGGATCGCCGCCAAGCCGCTGGGCATTACCCGTCTGGATGCGGCATCGGATGGCCTGACGCTTCAATTCATGAAGAACCCGCCTATCGATCCGGTTAAAATTCTGCTTTTGGTACAAACACGAAGCGACATCAAGCTGGCCGGCCAGGACCGTCTGCGCTTGCAGCGGCATTTTCCCGACCTGCACGCCAAGACTTCCGCCACACAGGAACTGCTGGCCGAGCTGAAAAACCCGAATTAGAACCTTTTGAGAACCGAAACGAACCACACGATGAACCTGATCCGCCCTTTCCCCGCCCTGCGCCCCGCCCCCCGCCGTGCCGCCGAAGTCGTTGCCCCGCCCTATGATGTCCTGTCAACCGAAGAAGCGCGCATCCGCGCCCGGGGCAAGCCTTACAGTTTTCTGCATATTTCCAAACCAGAAATCGACCTGCCGGAAGGCACCGACCCTTACGCGGCCGAGGTTTATAAAAAGGCAGCGGAAAACCTGAAGGCCATGATTGCCGCCGGTGTGCTCAGGCAGGATGAAGGTGCTTATTACTACGTCTATCGCATCCAGATGGGTACGCATGTCCAGACCGGCATCGTGGCTGCCGCCAGCGTCGCGGATTACGACACCAACCGCATCCGCAAGCACGAGTTCACCCGTCCTGACAAGGAAGACGACCGCGTGCGCCAGATCGATACGACCAATGCCCAGACTGGTCCGGTATTGCTGGCGTATCCAGACCAGCCCGAAGTCGACATCATTCTCGCCAAAACCGCCCAGGCCGCGCCCGACTCGGATGCCGTGGCTGACGACGGTGTAAGACATACGCTGTGGGTTATGCGTGATGCGGTCGACATTGCCCGGATCACGGCCTTGTTCGATGCCATGCACGCACTCTACATTGCCGATGGTCATCACCGTTCCGCCTCGGCATCACGGATATGCGCTTCCCGCAAAGCCGCCAACCCGGGCCACACGGGCACTGAGCCCTACAATGCCTTTCTGTCGGTGATTTTCCCGGCACACGAAATGCGCATTCTGGATTACAACCGGGTAATCAAGGACTTGAACGGGTTATCTAAAGAAACCTTGCTGGAAAAAATCCGCGCCTCGTTTGATGTCACAACGGCATCTGGATCAGTCAAGCCTGCCCGGCCCGGCCAGTTCGGACTCTATCTTGCTGGCAAGTGGTATCAACTCGCGATCAAACCTGAGCTGATTCCGTCAGGTGATCCGGTGGGCAGGCTGGATGTCAGCTTGCTGCAAAACAACCTTATTGGGCCGGTATTGGGCATTACCGACCCGCGCCGCGACAAGCGTATCGATTTCGTGGGTGGCATTCGTGGTCTGAACGAACTGGAAAAGCGGGTCAACAGCGGTGAAATGGCCCTGGCTCTTTCATTGCACCCAACCCGAATGGAAGATCTTATGGCGGTAGCAGATGCGAATGAAGTCATGCCGCCCAAGTCAACCTGGTTCGAGCCTAAACTGGCGGATGGCATGGCCTCACACCTGCTGTAATTTATTATAATATTTCTGTAATCTATTGATTAATATAACTTTTTACGGCATATTATGCAATATTAAAGTTTTGTCAAATTGTGACGAAATATCCATTCAGGAATAACCGAAAACAAAGAAAACCTGAATCGGACCTCACATGAAAATCGACAAGCGCACTCCTGGCGTTACCGGCAAAACCGTTTCTGCCACGCAAGGCAAGACCGCCAAGAAAACCACCACCCCCGCCCGGGCTGGCGGCGATGAGAAGCTGAGCATCGCGGCTTCCACGTCTCAATTGCGCGAACTCGAATCGCAAATGGCCATATTGGACATTTCCGATGCCGCCAAGGTTGCCGCCATCAAGAACGCTATCGACAGTGGAACCTTTGAAGTCGACAGCGAAGTCGTTGCCGACCGCCTCATCGATACCGCCAAGGAATCGGTTCGCAAGCGCAATAAAAAGCGCTGACCTTCATCCCGCCCCGCATTCGCAGTCATTAGCCACCACTGGCGAGCCAGACCATCCAGCCGGGATGCAGTTGGTGTATTGTTGATACCCGTACTTTCAATTCCGGAACAATCATGCAACACGTCACCCTTACCATTGCCGGCATGACCTGCGGCGGCTGCGTTAACAGCGTCACCCGGGTGCTCAAGGACCTGACAGGAGTTAGCCAGGTTGAAGTGTCACTCCTGCCTTCTCAGGCGAAAGTCAGCTTTGATGAAAGCCGGGCTTCCGTGGATGCCTTGAGCAAGGCGGTTCAGGAAGCCGGATTTACTGTTACTGGCGTCAAGCAAGCTTCTTGACCGAATCGCACAGGGTTTCCAGGGGCTCGGGGCGATGAAGATAATTTCCCTGCGCAAAATCCACTCCGATTACGCGCAACTGGTTCATCACGGCATCTGATTCCACATATTCGGCAATGGTTTTCAGGCCAACCTGCCGACCGATGCGATGAATGGCCTCCACCATGGAGTAATCGACACTGTCATTTGCCATGTTCTTGACGAATGCGCCATCAATCTTGAGATAGTCGACATTCAGGTTTTTGAGATAGGTAAACGAAGAAAGTCCGCTGCCAAAATCATCCAGTGCAAACCGGCACCCAATCGCCTTTAGCTCCTGAATGAAATCATTAACCACGGCGAGATTGCCAATTGCCGCGGTTTCGGTAATTTCAAAGCACAAGTGGCTGCCCAGATGATCCTTGTCCTTCAGCAGCGAAAGCAGATGGCTACGAAACTCCTGTGATTTGAGTGATACGCCCGAAAGGTTGATCGCAAAAACGCAGTTGCCACGGCTGGCCTGACTCAGATAGCTTCCACATGCGCCCAGCGTGGTTTCCACCACCCAGCTGTCGATCTGGGGCATCAGCGAATATCGCTCCGCAGCGGGTATGAACGCCATGGGCAGTACCAGCCTGCCCTCCTCATCCTGCATGCGCAACAACAGCTCGAAATGACGCGGTACATTCGTTGCCTGGGAAACCGGTCTGATTTCCTGCCAGTACAGTTTGAGACGCTTTTCATCCAGCGCCTTGTGAATCCTGCTGACCCACTGCATTTCATTCCGGTGACGCACCAGGTCGGAATCCTTTTGCTCATAAATGTGAATCTGGTTGCGCCCTCTGTCCTTGGCGACATAGCAGGCCGCGTCAGCGGCAGATAGCAGATTTGCGGCGGTTCCTGCATCCTGGTCAATCATCACCAAACCTATACTCGCGCCCACGGCGAATATCCGGTTGTCCCACTTGAAGTGGTAACGCTGAACCGCCGTCCGGCATTGATCAGCCACTTTGAGCGCATCTTCCAGGTCGCAGTTTTCAAGGAGCAGGGCGAATTCATCGCCACCCAGGCGAGCAAGCGTATCGCGCTCTCGCATCAATGCCTTCAGCAACAAGGCCAATTGGCAGAGCATCTCGTCCCCGGCGGCGTGTCCGCAGGTATCGTTGATGATCTTGAACTGGTCCAGGTCCATGTAACACAGGGCATGAGTCCTGCCATGCTGTTGACTGGCCAGCACGGCACGATCGAGCCTTATCTCGAATTCCCTGCGATTGACCAGTCCGGTCAGTGAATCATGCGCTGCCTGATAAATCAGCCTTGCCGTCGCCTGGTCAATCCGCTCCTGCATATGCTCATGCGCGCTTTGCAGCTTGCCGGCCATCTGGTTCACGCCCCGCTGGAGAATACCGAATTCGCCCGTGCCATCCGCCGTGACCCGGTCGGCAAAATGTCCCTCGCCAATCCGGCCAACCACCCGCGAAAGCGAGAGTATTGGTTCAATAATCTGCCGGCCCATGCGCCACCCGATCAGCGCACTCAAGGCCAAGCCCACCAGCAGAATAACCATGCTTTGAAGCATCACATGCTGCTGGTCTTTCAGCAGACCCTGGGTAGACAATTCAAGACCTACCCAGCCTGCAAGTTTCTGGTTCCTGGCTTGCTGCGCATCTTCGACAGGCAAAGCTGAAATCAGCGTAAAGTCTTCAAGCATGATTTCGGTTTGCCGGATGGGCGCGTAAAAAACCAGGCTTGTATTGAAGGCAAAGCTGCTTACCTTGCCAGAGTACGTTATATCTCCCGGCATCCGTGTCCATTGGGTAGCGCCCAGGCTTGCGATCAACTTGCCCTTGGGGTCGAAGACACCTACGCCAGTCACATCGGATTCCCGGCCTGCCGCCCGGATCAGTGGTGTAAGAATCTCCACATTGCCGGACACCACGCCATATTCAACAGCAGGCGCGAGCTGGCGCACCATCGACGCACCCCGTTCGGCAAGCGCGGATTCGAGTTCTTGCAGTTTCGTTACCGTCTGATAGGCCAACAGCGCCATGCTGATCAGCATGGCTGGAACAATGGCCAGCCACATCACACGCAGACGAATGCCGGGTTTAATCATGAGACTCGGCATCCATAACACGTTTCATCAAAACTGCCTCTGGAGGCACGTTGATATCCAGAGATCGCGCTACATGTTCGTTTACGGACACCGAGAAGTACTGCGGCCATTGCGCCATGGGCAATTTTCCGGCATCGAGGGATTTATCAATGATTTCAGCTGCCTGGCGGCCTATGTGGGCTGGCGTTGAGTAGACCGTCAGCAAAGCGCCTGCCCGCGACAGCGACTCTGAATAACCCACCACCGGATCCCGGAACCGGTAGGACGTCATGAATACACTTTGCGCGGTGGTGCGGCTCAGCACGTCTGCATCCGGAAAAGCCAGCAGCAGGATGTCCGCTTCACCCAGCACATTCTCTAGCGTTTCAACGAGTTTTTTACCGGACGACAGGATCGCGCTGGACAAGGCCATGCCATGCGCCTTGGCTTGCCGGTCAAGCTCAGGGAGCTGATCCGCGCCCTGTTTTCCCAGTACCACACCAACCTTGTTGACAGAAGGCAGCGCGGACTTGATCAGATGAAACTGCCTGGTGAATGGCTGATCAATGAAAATGGCGCCAGCTATGCGCCCGCCTCGGGTGAGCGCGGCCTTGCCCTCCGCTTCATACCATGCTCTTGGAATCAGAATCGCCAGCACGGGCGTACGACCATTACGACCGCTGATTTCCTGAGCCGCCTTGACGCCCACTGTCACAATTATCTTTGCATTGCTCAAGGCTGTTTCACTTTGATCCAGGTGCGTTACCTGGATTCTTACCACCGTGTGTTCCTTAGCCAGTCCGGATTCAATGACATCGGCTGTTTCCTGGTATGGCACCGAACTGTCGGACAGTACAACCGCCAGGGTCGCGGCTGCGGCGCTGCCAGCGAAGGGAAAGAAAATGACGCAGAACAGAATAAGCCACCCCCCCCATAGCAGGGTGTTGGCAAACCGCTTGAAAAAAGCAGTGGCCTTCACGAAATTCAAGGTACCTGCAGCCTGTTCCATAAACAGTTGCCGCGGCTTTCCCGTTCGATTTCTTCAAGGGCGCCGCGATGCAGCGCTTCGTCGGCTTCAGATGTCTTCATTCGCAGAACGGGTGGCCGTTGCCGCATTGCCGCGCCAGCTAACGATACGCTTTGATCTTCCGCTGATTCAATCAACAGCGTGTCCTGCCCGCGCGTCATGCCAAGATAGACTTGTGCCAGCAGTTCGCAATCCACCAGTGCGCCGTGCAGGGTCCGGCTGGAATTGTCGACCTCGTAGCGCTTGCACAGGGCATCCAGATTGTTGCGCTGCCCGGGGTGAAGGCCGCGGGCGATGGCCAGGGTATCCACCACGCCCGCGCAAAACTGATCCAGCGGGCCGCGGCCAATGAGGCCAAGCTCAGCGTTGAGAAATGCGACATCAAACGATGCGTTGTGAATAACCAGTTCAGAATCCTGGATAAAAGCCAGGAAATCATCGACCACATCACCAAACCGGGGCTTGTCTTCAAGGAATTCGCGGGTAATGCCATGCACCTGCATCGCGCCTTCTTCAATATCGCGGTCAGGGTTTAAATAGCGGTGAAAATGCTGGCCAGTCAATCTGCGATTGACCAGCTCCACGGCCGCGATTTCAATCACCCGGTGGCCCTGCCTTGGCTCAAGACCGGTTGTTTCGGTATCCAGAATAATTTGCCGCAATTTTTATTTCAGAGACTGGCCACTCCCTGGTTTGCCAGTCTGTCTGCCTCCTCATTGCCGGGATGGCCGGCATGTCCTTTTACCCACTCCCACTTCACCTGATGCTGCGAGCTCAGTTCGTCCAGCACCAGCCATAGATCCTGATTCTTTACCGGTTTGCCGTCAGCCGTTTTCCAGCCTTTTCGTTTCCAGCCCGCCAGCCATTCGCTGATCCCCTTGTGCACATACTGTGAATCGGTATGAATGTGAATATGTGCAGGCCGCTTCAGGCTTTTCAGCGCCTCGATCACTGCGCGCAATTCCATGCGATTGTTGGTGGTGTTGCCCTCTCCCCCATAGAGCTCCTTGCGCTGGCCTTTATATACCAGCAACACGCCCCAGCCGCCCGGTCCAGGATTTCCCTTGCATGCACCATCGGTGTACGCATTAACCCAATCAATGCTTGTCACGATGAATCCGGTAATGCGTGAGATCCAGCACCTTGCGCGCGGCGAGCGCAGGCACCGCCCGTACCGGCGCCGATTCCTTCCAGTCTGGCATCAGCACCCGCATGCCATGCACGCGCTTGATTGCCTGCAACAGATAAACCCCGCCGCCCATTGCCCACCAGCGGTCGCCCGCCGGCTCCATGAAGCGGAAGCGCTTCAGCCAGCCTTCCTGATTGATAGGCGGCCGGTAACAGCACATGCGCCCGGCGGCCGGTTCGAAACCCAGTAAAGCCAGCCAGTCCTTGATGCGGGAAATATTGAGAAAATGACCGTTCCATGGAAAACCCTTTTCTGCTCCCCGCAACATCTGCGCCAATCCCCACAAACTGCGCGGGTTGAATCCCGACAGAATCAGCCTTCCTTCCGGCCGCAACACCCGTTCTGCTTCGCGCAACACCTGATGCGGGTGATCCGTGTATTCCAGCACATGCGGCATGATCAGCAGGTCGATGGACTGCGATTCAAACGGCAGAAACATTGGATCAGCCAGCACTGTCGCCGGATGGCTTGATCCGCAATGAATGCGCTTTGGAATACGGCTGTTGCGCAGAAAATCGATATAAGGCAATCCAACCTGCACCGCGTAGAAGCCGAATACATCGGCTACGGCACTGTCGAAATAGGCCTGCTCGCGGTCGAGCAGATACTCGCCTAGCGGCGTTTCAAACCAATCCGGGTTAATCTTGGATATCTTCATTATCGGCAACCTCGCATGTTGACCGTTTTTCCCATCCCTGCGTTCCAGGACAACTATATCTGGGCACTACACAACGACCGGTTCGCAATTCTGGTCGACCCTGGCGACCCGTCACCCTGCATCGGCTACCTGTCCACTCGCAAACTGGCGCTCGTCGCCATCCTGACTACGCATCATCACGCCGACCATACCGGCGGCAATCTTGAACTTGCCACCCGTTACCATCCCCGCATCATCGGCCCTGCCATCGAAAACATTCCCGCCATTACTGAGAAGGTGACTGGCGGCGACACGGTGTTCATTTCGGAGCTTGGCCTGCATTTTCAGGTCATCGCCACACCTGGACATACGCTGGGTCACATTTCCTATTATGGCGCAAACCGTCTGTTCTGCGGCGACACGCTATTTGCCTGCGGCTGCGGCCGGCTCTTCGAGGGAACCCCTGAAATGATGCATGCCTCGCTCCAATCACTGGCGCTATTGCCAGACTCTACGGAAATTTTCTGCGCGCATGAATACACCTTAAGTAATATACGCTTCGCCAAAACGGTCGATGCGGACAATGCCGCCCTGCTTGATCGGGAAATATTCGAAAAGGCCAAACGGCACCAGCGTCTTTCCACCCTGCCATCTACCCTCGCCCTGGAAAAGGCCACCAACCCCTTTTTGCGCTGCCATGAAAATGCACTGGATCAAGCTGCCGAACGGTATCTCAAGCATAGACCGCGCAACACCGTAGAAACCTTTGCCGCCCTCCGGGAAATGAAGAATCATTTTCAATAAAAACAAATGGTTGACCATTTTAGATGATCCGGCTTAGCATCCGGTATGCATTGAAGAAGGAGCAGGTTTTGCATATAAACGCCCTTTCACGCCTCACCCTGGCCAAACTAGGTCTGGCTGTTTTGTCCACGACCTGCATCACCAGCGTGCATGCACAGGAAACAGACAAACTGGCCTACTTCTCGCTCAAGTACGCCAATCCGAACGAAGGCAGTCAGGCACAGGAAACTTCAAGCCTCTGGGACCGCCTGCGGGCTGGGCTAAAACTCGACGAACTGGATTCACCCCTCGTTCAGGTTCATGCAGACTGGTACGCGAAGCGGCCGGATTACTTGACACGCATGCTGGGACGCTCCAGCCGCTACCTGTTCCATATTGTTGAAGAAGTCGAAAAGCGCGGCATGCCGATGGAAATCGCTTTGCTGCCCATGGTGGAAAGCGGCTTCAATCCGCAGGCCTACTCACGCTCACACGCAGCCGGCATCTGGCAATTCATTCCTTCAACCGGCAAGCACTACGGACTGGACCAGAACCACTGGTACGACGGCCGTCGGGATGTGACCGCTGCGACCCAGGCTGCGCTGGATTATCTGCAGAAACTTTTTTTGGACTTCGGTTCCTGGGAACTGGCGCTGGCCGCATACAACTGCGGCGAAGGCTGCGTTTCACGCAGCATCCAGAACAATGCCGCCAAGGGCCTGCCAACGGATTATCTGAACCTGTCGCTGCCGACTGAAACCCGCCATTACGTACCCAAACTGATGGCATTCAAAAAGCTGGTGCTGGAGCCGGAAAGTTTTGGCGTTGAGCTCAACGATATTCCCAACGAGCCCTACTTCACCCGGGTTTCGCTCAACTCCGGCGCAATCAATGTCAGTTCCGCCGCACGGCTGGCTGGTCTGAGCGTGGAAGAATTCCTGTCCCTGAATCCCGCCTTCCCCCGCAAAGTCATCAAGGCCAGCAGCGATGTTTCCGTGCTGGTCCCGGTCACGCACGCGGAAATCTTCCAGACCAATCTGGAAAAAGGCGAATGGGACAGCTGGCAGCCTGTCACCGCCAAAAAAGGCAAGACGCCATCTGAAATTGCTGAGCAACTCGGCACGACAACCGCGGAAATCATCGAACACAATCATCTGCATCTGAAAAACGGCCGGCTGATCAAGGATCAGGTCATCCTGGCGCCGGTCAACGGCACCGACATTCCCGAACTCTCCGCCGCAAGCTGGCGGGAAGCCGCGGATGACGCCCGCCCAGTAACATCAGATGGCAGCGTGGCCAAATATCATGTCGTTCGCAAGGGCGAAACCCTAACTTCCATCGCCCGCAAATTCCATGTGAGCGCAACCAGCCTGAAGAAATTGAACGGACTCAAGTCACTCAAGGTCAAGGCTGGACAACGTCTGGTCGTCAAAAGCGCCAGCCCCGGCAAGTCTTCCACGCGGCTTGCCTCGGCCCAAAAGGGCAAATTCAGCAAGATCAAGGCAAGCGGTGCCACACGCTACACCGTTCGCCGCGGCGACACGCTTTTCTCCATCGCCAGCCGTTTCAATGTATCGGTTTCGGAAATCAAGTCCTGGAACAAACTGCGCGGTGCAAAAGTGCAGGCCGGCAAACAGTTGACGATCAAGCGGAGTTGATTTCCAGCAGGTTTCTCAAATAACAGCTGCAAGCAATCCCTGCGTATAGGGATGCTGAGGCCGGGTGAGGATGTCGCGTGTGGCCCCCGTCTCGACAATTTTTCCTTCCTTCATCACCGCTACGCGATGTGCCAGGTAGCCGACCGCCGCGAGATTGTGGGTGATGAACACCATGGCCAGTCCTTCCTCACGCTGCAAATCCACCAGCAGATTCAATATCTGCGCCTGAACCGACACGTCCAGCGCGGAGGTAGGTTCGTCGCAAATCAGCACGCGTGGTTTGACGGCAAGCGCGCGGGCTATGGCGATACGCTGGCGCTGCCCACCTGAGAATTCGTGCGGGTATTTGAAAGCAGTGTCCTGCGGCAAACCGACCTTTTCCAGCAAGGAAGCAATTGCTGCTTCCCGGCTGCTTGGCGCATCAACGTCCAGCGCCGACATGCCTTCCATCAGGATATCGCCCACCCGCATCCTGGGGTTGAGCGAACTGTACGGATCCTGGAAAACAATTTGCGCCAGTTTGCGATGCGGCTTGAACTGGCGTTCGCTCAGGCCGGAGACGCGCTGGCCGTCTAGAATGACTTCGCCGTGCGTAACTGGCGTCAGCCCGAGTATCGCCTTGACCGCCGTGGTCTTGCCGCAGCCGGATTCGCCGACCAATGCCAGGGTTTCGCTGCCTGCCAGATCAAAACTGATGCCATCGACCGCGCGAATTCGCTGCTTGCCGAAAAGCTGGCCCGTACGCTGGATAAATGTGACTTCGAGATCACGAACCTTCAGCACGGTTTCCTGGCCCGGCGGGATGACTGTCGCTGCCACTGCCTTTTCAGGTTTGCTTCTCGCATCTGAAACAGCGGTCAGGTGGCAACGCACCGCATGGCCTTGTCCGAGGGCTGTCCACGCCGGCGGCGTCCCGGCACATGGCGAGAAAGCATGTTCGCAGCGGTCAGCAAAACGGCAGCCATGAAATGGCTGGTCAAGCGGAGGGACTCGCCCGGGGATGGCCGCCAGCCTGGCCCCTGCACGATTCAGGTTGGGCACGGCATCCATCAGCTTGAGCGTATAAGGATGAAACGCCTGCTCAATCCCTCGCCCTTTTCCGACTGGCAGGGTTTCAACCAATTGACCCGCATACATGATGCCGACCTTGTCGGCCATGTGCCGCGCCACACCCAGATCGTGCGTAATCATCAGCAGGCTCATGGCACGTTCCCGTGCCAGGCGCCTGATCAGTTCCAGTATCTGCGCCTGAAGCGTGACATCCAGTGCGGTGGTGGGTTCATCCGCGATCAGCAGTTTTGGCTGCCCGGCAAGCGCCTGGGCAATCATGGCGCGCTGCTTCTGGCCGCCGGAGAGTTCAAACGGATAACTGTGCAGGCGCGTTTGCGGATTGGGGATGCCGACTTCATCCAGCAACCGGATCACCTCGGCTCGCTGCGCCGCGCGGGATGAACCCGGTGGCAAAGCTTCGGCGATCTGCTCACCGATGGTCATCACCGGATTGAGCGAGGTTTGCGGCTCCTGAAAAATCATCGCCATGCCACTGCCGCGCAGGCGGCGCATGCCGGATTCGGGAAGGAACTGAAGTTGCTGTCCATCAAACAGGATATCGCCAGCCGTAATATGTCCCCCCGAGGGCAACAGACGCGTAATGGCCAGCGCGGTCATGGATTTTCCCGAGCCGGATTCGCCCAGCAACACGAAACTTTCGCCGGCATCAATCGAAAAGCTGACGCCATCCACGGGCGTCACACCGCCAATGCGAACGCTCAGATTATCGACATTCAACAAGCTCATGGCTTGTCTCCTGCGGCTTTTGAAACGCGGGGATCGAAGGCATCCTGCACCACATCGGCAAACAGGTTGGCGGCCAACACCAGCGCGAACATGAAGCTGAAAGCCGCCACCAGCGGCCACCACACGACGGGTTCACGCGCCAGTTCCAGCCGGGCGGCATTGATCATGTTGCCCCAGCTGTTCATCACCGGATCCACGCCCACGCCCACATAGGAGAGGATGGCTTCGGCCAGCACCAGTCCGGAGAAATCCATCACGATGGAAATCAGGATGAGATGCTGCACGTTGGGCAGGATGTGGCGCGTAAGGATACGGGGACCGGATACGCCAAAGGCGCGGGCAGCTGTCACGTAATCCAGTTCCCTGAGTTTGAGCGTTTCGGCGCGCAAGAGCCGCGCCAATCCTGTCCAGCCGGTCAGGCCGATGATGACGCACAGCGCCAGCAACCTTACATCGGCACGCTCCGCGACGGATGAAAAACTGCTCTCGTTCTGTTCGATGAACACCTGCACGATGAGCACCGCTGCCGCTACCAGCAATACCCAAGGAATGGAATTCAGCGTGGTGTAGACATACTGGATGACATCGTCGACCCAGCCACGGAAATAGCCGGCCAGCAAACCCAGCCCGATTGCCAGCGGCAAGGTCACCAGGGTCGTGAGCGTACCGATGACCAGACCGGTGCGTACGCTTTTTAAAGTCTGGTACAGCACGTCCTGGCCGACTTTGTCAGTGCCCAGCACATGGTAGCCGCCCGCAAGACTGGTGATGACGCCGGTTGCCAGCAGAATCAAGGCGCCGGTCATCAGCAGGCTGCGCCAGGCGATTGCAGCGGGAGAGGGCAACCACAATCTCGCAAACGCCGTTTTCAGATCGCATCGCCAAACAGCACGCATCAGCAACGCCAACAGCATGAAAAGCGACAGACTGACCAGCGCCCCCCACATCAGGCCGGTTGCCGTCCGCACGGCGACATCGGCAAGCCAGTCCTTTTCGGGATCAGCCAGATGCGCGCCGCCATGCTGCAAACGCGGCGTTTCGCGAACCTGCCTGCCGTCCGGTTTTTCGATGGTTTCCCTAGCCTGTGCGTGCGTGGCCAGCGGCGCCGAATAGGTGCGCTCGGATCGTTCATTCAGGCTGCCCAGCGCCTTGTCGAGAAGACTTCTGACTTCAACATCGAGCTGACCATTGTCGAGGCGCGCCCGGTAATGCAGGCTGTCCGCCAGGCCAATGAAAACAAACACCGCCAGCACAACCAGTGAAGCCATGCCCATCGGCCTCGCCAGGACGGCATGCCAGGATGATCGCAGGGCAGGAGTTCGGGCGACGGTCCAGCCGAATGTCAGGCACGCCAAAACCAGCAGCCAGACAAGAATATCCGTCCACAGGAAAAGCGGCTGGAAGTTCATGTCAGTCGCACCCTCGGATCCACCAGGGTATAGGAAAGATCGGTCAGCAGCAGGCCGACGATGTACAGCACGGACCCCAGGAACACCATGGCCTGGACGATGGCGAAGTCCTGCGAGCGGATGGCATCGATGGTGTAGCTGCCCAGGCCGGGGATACCGAAAAAGGATTCGGTCACCAGACTGCCGGTGAACAACAGCGGCAGCACAACGACCGCGCCGGTCAGGATGGGAATCATCCCGTTCTTGAGCACATGCCGGAACAGGACACGCAGTTCCGACAAACCTTTTGCGCGTGCGGTGCGCACGTAATCCTTGCCGATCTCCTCAATGAAAATCGTGCGATACCAGCGCGCACCACTGCCGATACCGGCAGCGACCGACACAATCGCCGGCAGCAGGATGAACTTTATCGCGTCGATGCCGCCATCAAATCCGGAAATCGGCAGCCACTGCCAGAGCTTGGCGATGAAATACTGGCCGGCAATGATGTAGAACAGGCCCGAAATCGACATCAGCGCAATCAGGCCCGCGACACCGGCATATTCAAGCCGCGTGCCCCGATAAAACACCATCAGCAGCGCCGCGGTGATGTTCGCCAGCAAGCCGATAACAAACACAGGCAGCGCAATCGCCAGCGAAGGCCACATCCGCGTCTTGATGTCGCGCGCGATATCGCGACCGTCATCCGCCTTGCCGAACTGGAAGGCAAACAGCTTGACCGAGCGATCTACAAACAGCGTGTCCGTCACGGTCTGAACGCCGGTTTGCTGCGGATTGAAAAACAGGGGCTTGTCGTAGCCGTGCTCAGCCTTCCATTGCTCGATGGCTTCGGGCGTGACATGCTTCACGCCAAGATGAATACGCGCCATGTTGTCTGGCGTGTTGACCACGAAAAACAGAAAAAACGTAATGAGGTTGACCCCGATCAGGATGGGAAAGGCGTAGAGCAGGCGGCGAAGGAAGTACCGAATCATCCCCTGCTCTCCTCATGCCTGCGATACTGGCGCCAGGCTGGCCAGATCAGCAATGACAGGCCAACGGCCATCAGGACAAATGGCCATAGCACTGGGTGGTTCCATTCGGCACGGCTTTGCTCGCGCAGCCCCGGATCGATGCGACGATACTTGAGTGTGTTGTTTGCCATCAGGTTCGGTTTCACGTTGGTGACCCAAGCATGCTGCAGGCTGAAGCCCTTGGGATGGAAACCAAACAGCCAAGGGGCATCCACCCTGAGCAACGCTGTCATGTGGTCGATGACCTGCTGGCGTTCTGTGCCATTGGGCATGCCCTTCATCAGCGCGAACAGGCGATCAAATTCCGGATTGCTGTAATTGGCTGCGTTTTCTCCATTCTTTCCAGCCTTGGCATTGGGTCCATAAAGCAGGAAAAGAAAATTTTCCGGATCGGGATAATCGGCGTTCCAGCCCCATTCAAAAATCTGCGCATTGCCTTTCAGCATCTTGTCCTGGAAGCGGTTGTAATCCGTCGCGCGGATCACCAGTTGAATGTCCAGTTTCCTGAACTGCTTGATCAGCCAGTCCAGGCGGGATTTCGCATCCGGCCCGGTGGCCGCCGTATCGAAATACAGCACCAGCGGCTCGCCGGTTCTGGCATTGCGGCCATTCGGATACCCTGCATCGGCAAGCAATTGCCTGGCTTCTTCGAGGCTGCGGCGCTTGCCTGCAGCGGAATAAACAATCGGGTTAAAGTCTTCCTTGTAGCCGAATATGCCTGGCGGCAAGGCACCCTGCGCCGCGATGCCTCGGCCATTGAGGAAAATGGAAATGAATTCTTCGTAATCCACCGCAATGGAAATGGCCTGGCGCAACTTTCGCGCCGCCTCGCCGCCAGCATGGCCCACCAACGGATCCTTCATGTTGAAGCCCATGTAACGGCTGGAGGTTGTAATGGCCGTCACCAGCCGGATGCCCTTGGCTTTCATCTCCGGCGTCAGATCGGCCTCGCCTTCCGGCGAGAACTGTACGGCCTGGTCGAAATTGTCCGAACTGATGCCGGACGCATCGTAATAGCCCTGAAGAAACTTGCTCCACTGTGGAATGTCTTCCTTTTCCAGTGTAAAAACCGCGCGGTCAATCAGCGGAAGCGCTTTGCCAGCATCCTGCAACAGGCCTTTCTCGCGGTCGCCCGTTTCTCCGTCGGCGGGATACGTTTCGCCGTGAAAATTGGGATTTTTTGACAGCACCATGCGCCGGTTGGGATCGTTTTCACTCAGCATGAAGGGCCCGGTGCCGACAGGAAACCAGTCGAGATTGAGGTTGAGCTCCTCCATGCCCGGCTGGGTATAGAAACGCTCCGCCTCCCATGGAATGGGCGCGAAGAAAGGCATGGCCAGCCAGTAGATAAACTGCGGGTAATGGGTCTTGAGGGTGATGCGGAAGCTGTACTTGCCTGTGACCTGTGCACCGGAAAATTCATAAGGGCGCAAATCAAGCCAACTCCCCTTAGGTTGGGATTTACTGGCTTCAACCAGCCGGGCATTCAGCGCATCCAGTCCCTCGATGTATTCACTCATTAAACCAAAAATTGGGGAATTCAGCCGCGGGCTGGCCAGCCGCTTGATCTCGTATACATAGTCTTCGGCAGTGAGTTCGCGCGTGCTGGTATGTTTGAAATCACTGAGTGTGTTGATGGGCTTGAGATCCTGCATGGCAAGCCCAAGGTAACGCGGCTTGCCTTCCGGCAGCAGCGCAAAAGCCGGATGGGGCTGGTAGCGGATGCCCGGCTGGATCGTGATGTCATACGTTGTACGCGCCACCTGCCCCGGCGAGGCGTTTCCGGAAAGCTCGCGGCCGGCTTTATCCCAGTAGCGGACAAGGGGCATGCCCGTCGTGGTCAGGGGCTTCAGGGTATAGGGCCGCTTGAGGAAGTGATATTGCAGCGGTGGTTCGTAAATCTGTCCGGTAAACTCGACTTCATTGCTGCTGTAGGAACGAGCGGGGTCGAGATGCTTGGGGCGCTCCTCGAAGACGGTATAGAGCGTCTTGAGTCCCGGCGTTTCACCAGGGTACGGGTCGTTCCAGACTTTTCCGCATCCCGCCTGAAACCAGGCAAGCAGTAAAATGGCCATCCATGCACGCATGGGCTGACAGTGTACCTAAGCCAGTGCCGCTCGTCAGCGTATAATTCGCATATCTTTTTTTGCAAGGATAAGAATATGGGCTTTCTGGCTGGCAAAAAAATTCTCATCACCGGCGTAATCAGCAACCGCTCAATCGCCTATGGAATCGCCGCCGCCTGCAAACGCGAAGGCGCTGAACTGGCATTCACCTATCAGGGTGAACGAATCAAGGAACGGGTGACCGAATTTGCCAGGGAATTCGGTTCCGAACTGGTGTTTCCATGCGACGTTGGCAGCGATGAGCAAATCAGCACCTTGTTTGCAGAACTGGGCAAACATTGGGATGGCCTTGACGGCCTTGTCCACTCCATCGCTTTCGCACCCAAAGAAGCGCTGGCGGGCGATTTTCTGCAATCCGTCACGCGCGAATCCTTTCGGATCGCCCATGACATCAGCTCCTACAGCTTTGCCGCCCTGGCCAAGGCGGCACTGCCGTTGATGGAAGGTCGCAATGCTGCTCTGCTGACGCTTTCCTATCTGGGTTCCATACGCTCAGTACCCAATTACAATGTCATGGGCCTGGCCAAGGCCAGCCTGGAATCCGGTGTCTATTACATGGCGCAAAGCCTGGGGCCACTCGGCATCCGGGTCAACGCCGTTTCCGCCGGGCCGATCAAGACCTTGGCTGCCAGCGGCATTGCCAATTTCAACGACAAGCTTGATATCGTCGCCCAGAATGCCCCCCTGCGGCGCAACGTGACAATTGAAGAAGTCGGCAATGCAGCTGCATTCCTGTTAAGCGGTCTTGCTTCCGGTATCACCGGCGAAATCACTTATGTGGATGCCGGATTCAATACAACGGCCGGCGCGGAACACTGATCAACTTCAAATTGATCCTGACAAGCCAATGACAAAACGCGCTTCGTACGCGTATTGTTATTGGCTTGAAAAGGGAAATTATTCTTTCTTGTCGAGTACTTCCTGTTTGATTTGAACCTTCTGGGCAGAACGCGCCAGCTCTATTTGAGCCTGTGCATCCGTTCTGGCATAAGCTTGGAACAGCCCTGACTCGACGGCAGAACGCAAGTCCGGGTCTGTGGCAGCATCATCGATGAGCCTTGTTACCCGGATGACACGATAGCCACCATTGGGCATGGATGCCCCGAGGTAGTTAGGCAATCTAGTCGTATCCACGCGCATGATGGCCTGCAAGGCTTTCGGATCGAACACCCCTGGCTGCTGGCGACTGACAACCCTGAAAGCTGACCAGTTAAGCCCGCCAGGTTCCTTGCCTTGTTTTAGCTGTTCAATAAGCGACTGGCCCTGTTTTTCACTCAACTTGGCGGTTTTTTCAACAACAAGTTTCTGACGGATGTCCGCAGAAACTTCAGCAACTGGCTTTACTCTGGCTGACCGATGTTCAATCACACGCGCAGCCACCAGCTCATTACGTGCAACTTCAACAGGCTCAATATTTTGCCGGGCCTTGATGGCATCTCCTGTAAAAATGGCTTCCAGCAGTTTTGCGGAATTGAAAGGAACCGCTGCCAATCCCTTTCTTGTCATCCAGTCCGAAGTTCTGACAGTCAACTTCAGGGCGTCCGCGGCAGGCTTCAGGCTTGATGCCTGTTCATAAACGAGATTGTTGAATTGTTCAGCCACATCCGCAAACTGCTTCTGCGCCTGCTGATTTCTGATGTCATCTTCAACTTGTTGGCGTACCGTGGCGAGGGTCGGAGAGCTTGAATTCACACCATCTAGCCTGATGATGTGAAAGCCGAACTGGGTTTCAACCAGGTTGCTGATTTCCCCTTGCTTCATGGAAAACACGACATCCTCAAAGGGCTTGACCATCATGCCCCGGCCAAATGTTCCTAGACTTCCGCCTGTTGCAGCGGAACCTGGATCCTGTGATTCGCGTTTGGCCACCTCGGCAAATGTCCCGGGTGCATTGCGTATGGCCGCAAGGAGGCCTTCTGCCCTGACTTTAGCCTGCTTGCGGGCATTCGTATCGCCTTCAGGTGCCGCAATCAGGATATGGCTGGCAGAGCGTTCTTCAGGCGGACCAAATTTTGAGGCATTGACTGCGAAATGATCCTGCACCTGCTTCTCTGTTACGGAAATAGCCTTGCCCAGATCGCCTAATGACAACGAGACATACTCCACACGAACAGCTTCCGGTTCCGTAAAGTCTGCCTTGTGGGATTCGTAGTAAGCTTGAATATCCTGATCGCTGGTACTGACTTGGGCTGAGACGGCAGCAGGGCTGATTTCCGCGATTGAAATCTCGCGGCGCTGCCCGGCTATACGGGCGACAAGGCCGACTGACGTTGCGGATGCCATCGCACCAGCAATTGGCGGCTGCTGCTGAATCTCAAGCGTGATATCGCGTCTGAGCCGGTATTCAAAATAGGCAGGTGTATACCCGCGTTGTGCCAAAACACGCTTATAGCGATCGGGCGAAAACTTTCCCTCCTCCTGAAACGGAGGTAACTGCTGAAGCACCGCGGCAAGCTGTGTATCCGGAATCTGAAGTCCGGCGGCTTTTGCTTCCTGCAGCATGGCTTCTTCATCCGTCAGACGGTTCAGCACCTGTTCGCGAAATTCCTTGGTTTCAGCGGCTGCCGGATCAAAATTTTGTCCCATGGCCTGACGCATCTGGTCGGTCTGTTCTTTAATCGCGTCTGAAAAGGCCTGGCGTGTGACGTTAGCATCACCCACCACAGCAACGGTCTCGGTCTTGCCGCCACCGCTGAAATATGAATCGATACCCCATAACGCAAACGGTATGGTAATAAGGGCCAGGATGACCTTGGCAATCCAGCCTTGAGCGCGATCGCGAATAGCTTCCAGCATAATTTTCTCAACTACCAGGAAAGCCGCATTGTCGCCTGAAATGCCTTGGTTGGGAACGGCTTTGGACGATACGTGCGGGAAAACTCAAAAAAGAAAAAGACGAACCACGGTTCGTCTTTTTAATTATTGGCGGAGCGGACGGGACTCGAACCCGCGACCCCCGGCGTGACAGGCCGGTATTCTAACCAACTGAACTACCGCTCCAAAAACTTTTCTTGCATTGCAATGACTTGGTGGGTGCTGACGGGTTCGAACCGCCGACATTCGCCTTGTAAGGGCGACGCTCTACCAACTGAGCTAAGCACCCGCAAAGCCCGTTAGTTTATAGCATCTTTCAAACCTTTGCCAGCCCTGAACTTGGGAACCTTTGCAGCCTTGATTTTAATGGAAGCGCCTGTGCGGGGATTTCGGCCGGTACGCGCGGCACGCTTGCCTACGGAAAAAGTACCGAAGCCCACAATCGAAATTTTGTCACCCTTTTTAAGAGCTTTCTTCATTGTGTCAACAGTTGCATCCAGAGCGCGGCCGGCTGCTGCCTTGGAGATATCGGCTGATTCGGCGATGGCATCAATCAATTCGGATTTGTTCATGTGCTGCCCCCTTTCGATGCTGCAAGCAGGAAAACCCTGTGGCCGATTTATAACAATCGCCAAAACCATGTGTCAAGCTGTTTTCCGGGCAATGCAGGAAATTCTGGCCGTCAATAAAAATTCCGCCTTGTGGCGGAATTTTTACTCCCTGAAACGCCTGCAAGTTAATGCTTTACGGCAGGCTGCACCACTGCATCGGCGGGCGGTACAGATTCATCAACCACCTCATCAATCAGTGGTTCGGGCTGGCGTTCGAGTGCTATTTGCAACACTTGGTCAATCCATTTGACAGGATGGATATCCAAACGGTTCTTGATGTTATCCGGAATATCCGTCAGGTCCTTGACGTTTTCCTCCGGAATCATCACCAGCTTGATGCCGCCTCGGTGAGCAGCGAGCAATTTCTCTTTCAATCCGCCGATCGGCAGAACCTCACCTCGCAGCGTAATTTCTCCTGTCATGGCCACATCGCAGCGCACGGGAATCCCCGTCAGCACGGACACCATGGCTGTGCAGATCGCAATACCCGCGCTTGGGCCATCCTTTGGCGTGGCGCCCTCTGGCATGTGAATATGCAAATCATGCTTCTCGTGGAAGTTTTCCGGTATGCCCAGTTGGCGTGCGCGTGAGCGCACCACCGACATGGCCGCCTGGATCGACTCCTGCATCACTTCTCCTAGCTTGCCCGTCGTCGTCATCTTGCCCTTGCCAGGGAACTTGACTGCTTCAATGGTCAGCAATTCGCCACCCACTTCAGTCCAGGCCAACCCCGTCACCTGGCCAACCTGATTGTTCTTTTCCGCGATCCCATAAGTAAAGCGGCGTACGCCAACATACTTGTCAAGATTGCGCGATGTAACTGACAGCTTGCTCTTCTGTTTTTTGAGCAGCAATTGCTTGACTGCCTTGCGGCAGATTTTGGAAATCTCGCGGTCCAGGCTGCGCACGCCAGCTTCACGCGTGTAGTAGCGGACAAGATCGCGCAAGGCAGACTCCGCGATGGCGAACTCGCTATCCTTCAAGCCGTTGGCCTTCATCTGCTTCTGAACCAGATAGCGCTGGGCGATGTTGATCTTTTCATCTTCCGTGTAGCCAGAGAGACGAATCACTTCCATGCGGTCGAGCAAAGGCGCTGGAATATTCATCGTGTTGGCGGTTGCCACGAACATGACATCCGACAAGTCGTACTCCACTTCGACATAGTGGTCCTGGAAGGTATGGTTCTGCTCGGGATCGAGCACTTCCAGCAACGCGGATGACGGGTCTCCCCGGTAATCCATGCCCATCTTGTCCACTTCGTCGAGGAGGAACAAGGGATTTCGCACAGCCACTTTCGTCAGGCTTTGCAGGATTTTGCCAGGCATGGAACCGATATACGTACGGCGGTGGCCGCGAATTTCGGCCTCATCACGCACGCCACCCAAGGCCATGCGCACAAATTTCCGATTGGTTGCACGCGCGATGGACTGGCCCAATGAAGTCTTGCCTACCCCTGGCGGGCCAACCAGACAAAGAATCGGCGCTTTTACCTTGTCAACGCGTTGTTGAACAGCAAGATACTCCAGGATGCGTTCCTTGACCTTTTCAAGACCGTAGTGATCTTCGTCAAGAACCTTCTCGGCCTTGCCCAGATCCTTGCTGATCTTGGTTTTCTTTTTCCAGGGCAGATTAGTCAGCGTTTCTATATAACCTCGCACGACAGTAGCTTCCGCTGACATGGGCGACATCATGCGAAGCTTCTTCAACTCTGCTTCGGCCTTGGCAACGGCCTCCTTCGACATGCCCGCTTCCTTGACACGGCGCTCAAGCTCTTCGAGTTCAGCACCTTCCTCGATGTCGCCGAGTTCCTTCTGGATCGCCTTGACTTGTTCGTTCAGGTAATACTCGCGCTGGGATTTTTCCATCTGACGCTTGACCCGGCCGCGGATGCGCTTTTCCACCTGGAGAATATCAATCTCCGCTTCCAGCAGCCCCATCAAGTGTTCAAGACGTTTGGCAACGGAAATCATTTCCAGGATTTCCTGCTTCTGCTCAAGCTTCAAGGGCAGATGTGCGACAATGGTATCCGCCAGCCTGCCGCCTTCATCAATTCCGGAAAGTGATGTCAGGATTTCAGGCGGGATTTTCTTGTTAAGTTTGACATACTGATCAAACTGCGCCATCAACGCGCGGCGCATGGCCTCGATTTCCGTATCATCCTTGCCATCCATCGCGACAAGTTCGGCGGATGCGGCAAGATGCGTTTCCTCATCAGTCACTTCCAGTACACGCGCACGCTGATTGCCCTCGACCAGAACTTTTACTGTGCCATCCGGAAGCTTCAGCATTTGCAGCACGGTTGCCATGCTGCCCGTGTCATAAAGGTCGGTTGTGGCAGGTTCATCCTGGGCAGCGGATTTCTGCGCAACCAGCAGGATATGCTTTCCGCTTTCCATCGATGTTTCGAGTGCCTTGATGGATTTTGGCCGTCCGACAAAAAGCGGGATGACCATGTGCGGGAACACCACCACATCGCGCAAAGGCAACAAGGGTAGTTGGATGATTTCGCCGCTATCTGAAGTACTCATAATTTATGCCTTTATCAATAATTTTCATCCGCGCTCCGCACGCGGATTAATACAGGATAGAAACATGAGGCCCGCATTAAAAACATCAAGGGGCGCAAGAGAAATTTCCCTGACGCCCCTTTAAGTTTTTTATGATCCGGCCGCAGCCGGCTCTGCCGGTTGATCGGAATAAATCATCAAAGGCGGCCCATCACCAGTTATCAGAGATTCATCAACCACCACCTTGGTCACGTTCTGCAAGGAAGGCAGATCAAACATGGTATCAAGCAATGAATGCTCGATTATCGAACGCAACCCCCGGGCACCTGTCCGACGTTCCAGCGCTTTTTTTGCAATCGCATTCAGCGCACCCTCCCGGAACTCCAGCTCTACACCTTCCATCTTGAAAAGCTTGGCGAACTGTTTGGTTAAGGCATTCTTGGGTTCGGTCAGAATTTCGATCAGTGCCGCTTCATCAAGTTCGTCCAGCACGGCTACCACTGGCAACCGTCCAACAAACTCGGGAATCAGGCCGTATTTGATGAGATCTTCCGGTTCGACAGTGTGCAAGAGTTCCATGTCGCGCTTTTTCTCATCCACGCTTTTTACTTTTGCGCCGAAGCCGATACCGCTCTTTTCCGAGCGGTTTCGAATCACTTTTTCCAGACCGCCAAAGGCACCGCCGCAAACAAACAGGATATTGGTTGTATCGACCTGAACAAACTCCTGATTGGGATGCTTGCGCCCACCTTGCGGGGGAACAGAAGCTGTCGTGCCTTCAATCAGTTTCAGCAAGGCCTGCTGAACACCTTCACCCGACACATCACGGGTAATTGAAGGGTTGTCCGCCTTGCGGGAAATCTTGTCGATTTCGTCAATGTAGACAATGCCATGCTTGGCTTTTTCCACATCGTAATCGCATTTTTGCAGCAGTTTCTGGATGATGTTCTCGACATCCTCGCCGACATAACCTGCTTCGGTGAGTGTCGTGGCATCCGCGATCACGAAAGGCACATTCAGCAAGCGCGCCAGTGTCTGGGCAAGCAGGGTTTTACCTGATCCCGTCGGTCCAATGAGAAGAATATTGCTTTTCGCCAGTTCAACTTCATCCGGCTTGCCCTGACTGGAGCGTAACCGCTTGTAATGGTTGTAAACGGCGACAGAAAGAGCCTTCTTGGCTTGACCCTGGCCAATTACGTACTGGTCAAGAATGCCGCGGATCTCATGGGGCGTGGGCAGGTCGGAAGACCCCTTGGTGGCCTGGTTTTGCTGAATCTCCTCTCGGATGATGTCGTTGCAGAGTTCAACGCACTCATCGCAAATGAAGACCGATGGGCCGGCAATCAGCTTGCGCACCTCGTGCTGGCTCTTTCCGCAGAAGGAGCAGTAAAGCAGCTTGTCGTTTGCGCCCTTGTCCGACATTACGTTCTCCTGTTAGGCAGCGGCCTGTTCGCGATTTTCCAGCACCTTGTCAACCAGCCCGTAAGCCACGGCCTGCTCGGCGCTCATGAAATTATCGCGGTCGGTATCCCGCTCAATCACATCCATAGGCTGTCCTGTATGTTTGGACAGCATGCCATTCAGTTTGTCCTTCAAATACAGGATTTCCTTGGCATGAATTTCGATATCGGATGCCTGGCCCTGAAATCCGCCCAAAGGTTGATGAATCATGACACGCGAATTGGGCAGGCAATAGCGCTTGCCTTTTGCCCCGGCAGTCAACAGGAAGGCACCCATGCTTGCTGCCTGACCAACACAAAGCGTGGATACATCAGGCTTGATGAATTGCATGGTGTCGTAGATCGCCAACCCGGCCGAAACAGATCCGCCCGGCGAGTTGATGTAAAAATAGATGTCCTTATCCGGATTCTCGGACTCAAGGAACAAAAGCTGGGCAACAATCAAGTTGGCCGTGGCATCGTTGACAGGTCCGACGAGAAACACGACACGCTCGCGAAGCAAACGCGAATAAATATCATATGCCCGTTCGCCGCGGCCGCTTTGCTCGATAACCATCGGGATGAGCCCCAGTCCCTGAGGCTCGATATACTTTCCCATCATCCGGCACGTCCCATCAGTTCATCAAATTTAGTCGGCAGATCATCAACCTTCACCTGGCCGACAACCCATGCTACCACATTATCTTCGAGCGCCAAGGCCTCAACTTCCTGGAGCCGCTGCGCATCCTGGTAGTACCATTGCACCACCTCCTGCGGGTCCTCATAGCTTTGCGCATACTCGTCTATCAGTGCGCGCACCTGCTCTGGCTTTGAACCCAAACCATGAGTCTCAACAACCTGAGCAAGAATCAGGCCCAAACGCACCCTTCTCTCTGCCTGGTCTTTAAACATATCGGCAGAAAGCGGCATTTCTTTCGCATTTCCGCCACGAGATTCAATATCTGCGCGCATCATGTTTTGCAGCCGCTCGATTTCCAGACCTACCAGAGATTTGGGAAGTTCCAGTTCAGCGTTCGCCAGCAGGATTTCCATGACACCTTCTTTGACACGCGCCTGCACCCGTCGTTTGGTCTCCCGTTCAAGATTTGCCTTGATTTCATCGCGCAACTTGGAGATGTCGCCATCTTCGATCCCCAGGGACTTGGCAAACTCGGCATCCACTTCCGGCAGCTTGGGCGCTTTAACTTCTTTCATGGCTACTTCAAAATGGACAGCTTTCCCTGCCAGATGAGCGGCCTGGTAGTTCTCTGGGAAGGTCATATCAAACCCCTTGCTTTGCCCGGCAGATAGCCCCTCCAGATTGTCCTCGAACGCCTTCAACAAACGGCCTTCGCCAACCACCGTTACGAAATCGTTCGCCTCGCCACCTTCAAAGGGCTGCCCATCCAGACTTCCCTTGAAATCAAAACGGGCCAGATCGCTATTTTTCGCGGCACGATCCACCGTCTCAAACTCCCTGCGCTGCTTGCGCAGGATTTCCAGCGTGGCATCAACATCTGCGTCTCCAACCGTGACAACCGGACGCTTGAGTGACGCACCGCCAAGGTCGCCCAGCTTGACATCCGGGTAAACCTCGAAGGTCGCCGAAAATCGAATCTCCGCCTGCTCTGCACCCGCCTCGCCAGGCTCTGATGCCGCGGGCTCGAATCGCGGCATGCCCGCAATTCTCAATTGATGTGCTGCAACTGCTTCGCTGAAGCTTCTTTGCAAAGATTCGCCCAGCACTTCCTGACGGACGCCAGGGCCATGTTGCTTATTGACGACATTGAGCGGCACTTTGCCCGGCCTGAAACCAGGTGCTTTTACATTCTTTGCAAGTCGCTTTAACCGATTCTGCACTTCCGCTTCGATTGCAGACATGGAAACGGCTAAATCAATCCGGCGCTCCAATGAGCCGATCACTTCAAGGTTGGATTGCATGGGACACTTTCTGTCAGATAAACAAATAAATAAGGTGGTGCGAAAGGGGGGACTCGAACCCCCACGCCGCGAGGCGCTGGAACCTAAATCCAGTGCGTCTACCAATTCCGCCACTTTCGCGGCCGCAGCCGGTTTAATCTAATTACCAAACCAATAATAGTAATATAATCAATACCCTGCTGTCAGCCAGATTCTCGCCCCCAAGGCTAAGCCCTTCATTCCTTTCCGGTTTTTATCCTGTGTCGATTGATCATTATGAAAACTTTCCGGTTGCATCCCATGCCTTGCCGGCGAGGTTGCGCCATCCAGTAAAAGCCATTTACGCATTTGCGCGGGCTGCGGATGATCTGGCGGATGAGGGAACAGCTCCTCACGAAGAGCGTATCGCGGCACTGAATGATTTCGAGTCCCTGCTGGACCGGATCGAACGGGGAGAAACCCCCGATGACAAGTTGTTCAAGGAATTGACCCGGGTGATTCGTGATCACCAGCTTTCACTTCAGCCTTTTCGGGATTTGCTCTCCGCCTTCAAGCAGGATGCGGTGAAAACCCGCTACGCCGATTTCAGCGAAGTCATGGATTACTGCAGACGCTCGGCCAATCCGGTTGGACGCCTGCTGATGGCCTTGTTCAAGGACGACACGCCTCGCCATCTCGCCTATTCGGATGGTTTATGCGCAAGTCTGCAAATCATCAATTTCCTGCAGGATGTGGCCATTGACTATCGCAAGGGACGCATCTATCTGCCCCAGGACGAACTTGCCAAGGCGGGGTTGTCGGACAGCCTGCTAGGCAGGTTGACAGGTCAAACCTTGCCAAGCTCCGCTCCATCGCCTGAAACCCCGCTAAAGCTGGGTGGCATCCCGGTGATCTCCACGGTTTCCAGCCCTGAAGATCGCTGGCGCCAGTTCATGCTTGGCCAGATCAAGCGTGTGCATAAAATGCTTCAAGCCAGCGCGCCGATTGGGCTGGCACTAAAAGGCCGAGTAGGATTTGAAGCCCGGATGATCATTGCCGGAGGCGATCGAATCCTGAAAAAGCTCTACCTCGATCCGCTTGCGCCCCTCAAGCGCCGTATCAGACTGAATCCTTGGGACTGGCTCATCATGTTCTTCCGGGCGTTGCTAAAAAAATAAATCAGGCTACATGAATCCAAACGAATATTGCCGCGAAAAGGCTGCCGCCAGCGGATCCAGTTTCTATTACAGCTTCCGTGTCCTGAAGCCGGCCACCCGCGACGCCATTACCGCGTTTTACGCTTTGTGCCGCGAACTGGACGATGTGGTGGACGAATGCAGCGACACCAATGTTGCCCGTCTCAAACTTGCCTGGTGGCGGGACGAGATCGGCAATCTTTACCAAGGTGAGCCACGCCATCCGGTTACCCAAGCCCTACATGGATCCATCGCATCACAAACCATTCCCCGCGAATGGCTGGAAGAAATTGTCGACGGAATGGAAATGGATCTCGACCAGCATCGCTATCCGGACTACAAAACCCTGTCGCTGTATTGCCATCGCGCCGCGGGCGTCGTGGGACAGGCCGCGGCGGCGATTTTCGGCTACCGCAACCACGAAACGCTGAAATATGCCCATGAGCTGGGATTGGCATTTCAACTGACCAACATCATCCGTGATGTGGGAGAGGATGCCATGCGCGGCAGAATTTACCTGCCTCAGAATGAGCTGGAGCAATTCAAGGTCATGCCGTCAGAAATTCTTCAATGCCAATATAGCGAGCGATTTCAGGCACTCATGCAGTTTCAGTACGAGCGCGCCGTGCAGGCTTATGAGCGTGCCCTGACATGGCTGCCAGTGGAAGACCGCAAATCGCAACGGGCGGGCCTGGCCATGGCTGCCATTTATCGCGCGCTGCTGGAAGAAATCCGGCGCGACAACTTCCGCGTGCTGGATCAGAAAATTTCCCTGCCACCGGTACGCAAACTCTGGCTTGCGTGGAAAGCCTCCACCTTCGCATGAAGCGAAGCGGAACAAAAAAAAATATCGGCATTATTGGTGCCGGCTGGTCAGGACTGGCCGCTGCAATTGTACTCACCCAGGCAGGAAATAAGGTCACAGTCTACGAATCCGCCAAAATCGCGGGCGGACGCGCGCGCCGGGTTGAAACAGAACATGGCGTATTCGACAACGGCCAGCATGTGCTGATTGGCGCCTATTCCGAAACCTTGCGTTTGATGGAAACCGTGTCGCCTGGCAGTTCGTCAACCGGTTTTCTGCGCGTTCCACTAACACTTAACTATCCGGACGGTGTCTTGTTGCGCGCCCCGCGACTTCCCGCCCCCCTTCATCTTGCGGCAGCGCTGCTTCTTGCCCGCGGATTTTCGCTGGCAGAAAAAATGGCCGCGATAAATTTCATCCGTGGCTTACAAAAAGTCGCTTTCAAGACAGGCTTTCCGGACAGCGTCGCCGAGGCAATAGCCGGTCAACCGGAAAAAGTACGCCGTTTCCTGTGGGAACCGCTCTGCGTTGCCGCGCTGAATACGCCTGTCAGGCTTGCTTCATTCAAGGTCTTCGCACGAGTGCTCAGGGATTCATTGACCGGAAGCTCGTCGAACAGTGATTTTCTGATCCCCATGCAAGACTTAACTTCGCTGTTCCCGAATCCCGCCATGAACTGGATACAACGCCATGGGGGAACAATAAAAATGCAACATCGGATCAGCGCATTGAAATTCGAAAATGCACGCTGGAAAACAAGCTGGGAGACAGATGAAGCGCTGCATGATGCAATTATTATTGCCGCCTCTCCAACTCATGCTGCATCCCTGCTTGGTTTATTACCCGTTTGCCAGTCGCTCGCCCTTCAACTGGATGGAATAAACTACCAGCCCATTGTCACGGTTTATGCTGAATATCCTGTCACATTACCCCTCCGCACACCTTTGACAGGCTGGATCGATCCCGTCCCGCTGTTCATTTTTGACCTGAATGCCACGCTCGACAGAAAGGGAATGGTTGCCGCGGTTGCCAGCGCGGAGGGGCCGCATCTGGATTGGGATAACGACCGCTGGCTTGCTGAAATCCACACCCGTCTTGAACAGGTTCTGGGACCACTGCCAGCCCCAAAGCTCATCAAACGGATTACCGAGAAACGCGCAACGTTCACCTGTGGACCGACGATCGTGCGGCCGCCACATACCACTCCCTGCAAAGGCTTGTATCTGGCTGGCGACTACGTGGATGGACCCTATCCCTCCACCCTCGAAGGGGCGGTCCGAAGCGGCGTACAATGCGCACAACTGCTGATACGACATCATGAATCCGAACTACCAAACCCAACCTGACAGTCTCAAGGGTCGTGTCATCCTGGTGACCGGCGCAGGCAGCGGACTTGGCCGCGAAGCAGCAATCGCCTACGCGCGTCACGGCGCAACCGTGGCGCTGCTTGGGCGAAACGAAACGAAGCTGGATGCCATCTATGATGAAATTCTTGCCATCGACGGTCCCGAACCCGCCATGTTTCCATTTGATCTTGAGGCAGCGGATGATTCAGGATTCGAGCGGCTGGCCGGAACAATCTCCTATCATCTCAAGCGGCTCGATGGAATCCTTCACAGCGCCGCATCCTTCTTCTCGCTCACGCCGCTGAATCAGCAAACCCTGGCGCAGTGGAATAGCATGCTGAAAGTCAATCTGGCCGCTCCATTTGCACTGACTCGCGCCTGCCTGCCCATGCTGGAGGCGTCTCCCGATGCATCCGTCATATTTACCGGAGAAACTCACGGCCACAAACCCGCGGCTTACTGGGGGGGCTATGCCGTTTCCAAATCCGGGCTGGAAGCGCTCACCACGATTTTCGGCCAGGAACTGGAACGCCTGCCAAATATCCGGATCAATACGCTTATTCCCGGGCCGGTCAATTCTCCCTTGCGCCGCAAGACCCACCCTGGAGAAGACCCCGGCAGCTTGCCTCAACCCGACGATCTACTACCTTGGTACCTTTGGCTAATGGGCCCGGACAGCCGTGATGTACGTGGCAAGACAATTGAATGCACGCTTTGATGATGCGATGAGAATCGGCCGCTTCGACATACTGGAAAAGCTCGGCGAAGGCGCCATGGGCACCGTGTACCGCGCGCTTGATCCACTGATTGAACGCACGGTTGCCATCAAGACCATTCCCCTCAATTTGCCTGAGGAGGAGAAGCGACTGTTCGAGGACCGCTTTCTGCGTGAAGCCAAAAGCGCCGGCAAACTGTCTCATCCCAACATTGTCACCATCTATGACGTCGGCGAAACGGACGATTTCGCCTACATTGCCATGGAATATCTCGACGGGCCATCGCTCCGCGAAATCCTTCGCGAACATGGTCCACTACCTTTTGAACTGGCGATTGATACCGCACTGCAGATGGCCGATGCGCTTGCCTTCGCGCACGATCACGGCATCGTTCATCGCGACATCAAGCCGCCCAATGTCATTGTTGACAGCAAGCGTGGAGCGGTCAAGCTGACCGACTTCGGCATTGCGCATTTGATGAGTAACACGGAAACACGCGCGGGCATGCTGCTGGGTTCTCCGCGCTACATGTCCCCTGAGCAGGTACAAGGGCAACCCGTGGATGGCCGCTCGGATATTTTTTCTCTGGGGGTTGTTCTGTATGAAATGCTCGTTGGGCGTCCGCCGTTTGGCGGAGAAGAATTGCATGGCATCCTGTTCAGAATTGTCAACGAACCTGTCACACTCGTCTCGCAGACAAGAAGGGATACCCCGGCCGGCGTGGACGAAATACTCTCGCGCTGCCTGGCCAAAAAACCCGAAAACCGTTATTCGAATGCCCACGACCTGGCACAGGATCTCAATACGCTGCTGCATCCACAACCAACCGAGAGCTCGGAACTGCCGATTAATCCACCACTATCCCGAACACTGAAGGCAGTCGCCTTCGGAATGCCTGTTCTGATTGTGCTTGTTCTGGCCATAGGCTTGATCGTGACAACCTTTGTGCTGGAAAGAAATCAGGTGCTGCCAGATTCCGCGACCAAAACACCATCCATCCAGACGCCACAGCTTGTCACAATCACTAAATCCCTCACCTCGGCTAAAAGTGAGGAAATTTCACAGGTTCAGCCTGGAAACTACAAAAAGTCGTCACCGAATGAGGATTTTTTCCTGGAAGAACTGGACAAGAAGCTGGCAAAACTCAAGGTCAGACGCACTGAATTGTTATCGTCCTATACAGAACTGCATCCGGACGTTGTCATGACAGACCGGGAAATAGCGCAGCTTGAAGACGAAAGACGCCAGCACCAAAAACGAAAAAAGCATCAGAACAACTGACTCAGTGCCTCGTCCAGCCTGTTAACCGGCACAATCTCCATCCCGGCGATTTTTTGTTTGGGCTGGTTTGCGGCTGGAATGATGGCCTGTGTGAAGCCGAGTTTTGCCGCCTCCTTCAATCTTTCCTGGCCGCGCTGCACCGGACGGATCTCGCCTGCCAGTCCCACCTCGCCAAAGATGATTATTTTATCTTTCACCGGCTTGCTTTTAAGCGAGGAGACAATCGCCGCAAGCACCGCCAGATCAGCCGCGGGTTCGGCAATTTTGACGCCCCCCACCGCATTGATGAAAACATCCTGATCGAAACAGGCCACACCTGCATGCCGGTGCAGCACTGCAAGCAACATCGCCAGCCGGTTGCTTTCCAGACCAACCGACAGCCGCCTGGGATTCGAGGCATGCGCACTATCCACAAGCGCCTGGATTTCCACCAGCAAAGGCCGGCTACCCTCTTGCGTCACCACCACACAGGTACCCGGCACAGGCTGGCCGTGGCGCGACAGAAACATCGCGGAAGGATTGGAAACGTTCTTCAGGCCCGTTTCAGTCATTGCGAACACACCCAGTTCATTCACCGCACCAAAGCGGTTTTTAAAGGCGCGGACCAGCCGGAAAGATGATCCCGTATCGCCTTCAAAATACAGTACCGTGTCCACCATGTGCTCCAGCACACGCGGGCCGGCCAGAGCCCCTTCCTTGGTGACATGTCCGACCAGAAACAGACTGGTGCCTGCTCGCTTGGCATAGCGCGTTAGTTGAGCGGCGCATTCACGCACCTGCGCAACCGATCCGGGCGCGGACTGCAGAGCGTCGGAGAAAACCGTCTGAATCGAGTCTATGACCGCGACACGAGGCCGTCTTTTTTCCAGTACGGAAAGGATCTTTTCCAGATGAATTTCAGCCAGCAGCGGTAAATCAGCCGCCTTGAGATTCAGACGTTTCGCACGCAGCGCCACCTGCTGCGCGGATTCCTCTCCACTCACATACAAGGCCGGTAGTTCCTGGGACAGGTGCGCCAGAGCCTGCAGCAATAACGTGGATTTCCCTATTCCCGGGTCACCCCCAATCAGCACCACGCCGCCATTGACGATTCCGCCGCCCAGAACCCGGTCAAGTTCAATTATTCCCGTGGCGATGCGCTCATCTTCGACTGCTTCCACCTCGGACAGACATTTAACTTCGCTCACTATCGCCAGCGACTGGAAACGCGACAATGTCGGCTTTTCCGCGACGGTTTCCACCATCGAATTCCACTGACCGCAGCTAGGACACTGGCCTTGCCATTTGGGCGCGGTCGCGCCACATTCCGTGCAGGTAAATACTGTTTTTTGCTTGGCCATCGATCAAACTTGAAGAATTTATACTATGTTGTTAGAAGCAATTCGCCACCGAACGTGGTCATTTGTACATCCAGGCTATAAATCACCCAAGGAGTAAGCCATGCGCAACACGTCCTTTTTACCTGCTTTATTAATAATACTGCCACTCGCCGCCACTGCTTCTGGCGAAACCATTTACGAAAAGCACTGCGCGCAATGCCATTCAAAGGGAGATGTCAATGTTCCACAGATCGGCTCTGTTGAACAATGGAAGTTCCGCTCTGGCTATGGCCCCAAGTCCCTCCTGTACAGCGTCAAGAATGGGCACAACATCATGCCTTCTCATGGTGACGTGTTGAAAGACGAGGACATGTCTGCCGCAATCGACTATATCGTAAGCAAATCTGGCGGCTGGGCCAAAAAATGATTCAGGCGGGAAAAACACCCGTGGAAAGATAGCGGTCACCGCGGTCGCAGACGATGGAAACGATCACCGCGTTTTCAACTTCCCTGGAAAGCTTGAGTGCCGCGAACAATGCCCCGCCAGAAGAAATGCCGGCAAAAATCCCTTCCTCCCGGGCCAGTCGCCGGGTAGTTTCTTCAGCGTCAGCCTGCCCCACATCAATCATGCGGTCGATCTGGCTGAAATCGCAGATGCTGGGCAAGTATGCCTTGGGCCATTTCCTGATTCCCGGTATCTGGGCGCCTTCCTCCGGCTGCACGCCGACAACCTGAATCGCCGGATTCATTTTCTTTAAATAGCGTGAACAGCCCATGATGGTGCCAGTAGTGCCCATGCTGGAAACGAAGTGAGTGATTCTGCCCTGAGTATCGCGCCAGATTTCCGGTGCGGTGCCTTCGTAATGCGCAATGGGATTATCAGGATTGGAAAACTGGTCGAGCATGATGCCCTTGCCTTCTTGCACCATTTGGTCAGCCACATCGCGCGCCATTTCCATGCTGCCTTCTTTCGGGGTCAACACGATTTGTGCCCCATACGCAGCCATGCTCTGGCGCCGCTCAATGGAAAGATGCTCTGGCATGACCAGAATCATCTTGTATCCCATCATGGCGGCCGCCATGGCCAGCGCAATGCCGGTATTGCCTGAAGTGGCCTCGATCAGGGTATCACCCGGCTTGATCTCGCCACGCGCTTGCGCTCGCTTGATCATTGACAGCGCAGGCCGATCCTTCACAGACCCTGCCGGATTGTTGCCTTCCAGTTTCAGCAGAATCGAATTGCCGGTTTCGCCCTGCATGCGCTTGAGCGCAACCAGCGGGGTGTTGCCGACAAAATCTTCTATGTGCTTCCAGTTGTTCATCGGTATTCAGGTTTTTCGGTAGCCTGCTAATTACTGGCGGCCTATGGGGAAATACTCAATGCCTTGATCACGCACCATGGCAGGATCATAAAGATTGCGCCCATCAAAAATCAGCGGTTGTTTCAACCTTGCCTTGATCGCATCGAAGTCGGGGCTGCGGAAAACCTTCCACTCGGTAACGATGAGCAGCGCATCTGCTCCATCCAGCGCCTTCATCGGTTCGTCCACCAAAGTCAGTTGTGGGTGATTGCCATAGATCCGTTGAGTTTCCTCCATCGCGGCCGGGTCATGCGCGATCACGTGCGCACCTTTTTCCCACAATGCTTCCATCAGCACGCGTGATGGCGCCTCGCGCATGTCATCGGTATTGGGTTTGAATGCCAGGCCCCACAACGCAAAACGCCTGCCCTTCAGGTCATTGCCAACACGCGCCGTGAGCTTTTTCAGCAAAAGCAGCTTTTGTGCATCGTTTGCCTCTTCGACAGCATCCAGCACGCGCAATGGAATTGCATTTTCCTGACCCGTTTTACGCAAGGCCTGTACATCCTTCGGGAAGCACGAGCCGCCGTAGCCACATCCCGCATAGAGGAAGTGATAGCCAATGCGCGGGTCGGAACCGATGCCATGCCGAACCTGTTCGATATCCGCACCCAGCTTTTCGGCCAGCACCGCAAGTTCGTTCATGAATGAAATGCGGGTGGCCAGCATGGCATTGGCGGCATACTTGGTCAGCTCGGCCGAGCGTATATCCATGACAATGACACGTTCGCGATTGCGCTGGAATGGCGCATACAGCGCCCGCAAGAGTTGTGTGGCCTGGTCATTGTCGGTACCCACGACAATCCGATCCGGTTTCATGAAATCATCGACAGCCGCACCTTCCTTGAGAAATTCCGGGTTGGATGCAACGCTGAATGGAATATCCGCGCCACGCTTCCTGAGTTCTTCCTGCAGGGCTTCGCGCACCCTGTCCGCCGTGCCGACGGGAACCGTGGACTTGTCGACCACCAGTTTGTAATCCTTCATGTGCTTGCCGATATTCCGGGCGGCAGCCACCACGTATTGCAAATCCGCAGAGCCATCCTCGTCTGGCGGCGTCCCGACAGCTATGAACTGGATGGTGCCGAATTCGACGCTGTCTTCGATATTGGTCGTGAAATGAAGACGACCCGCCTCGACATTGCGCCTGACCATGTCCTCCAGGCCCGGTTCGTAAATAGGGATGCCGCCGGATTTGAGAATGTCGATCTTGCGCGGATCAAGATCAAGGCACATGACACTGTTACCCATTTCCGCCAGGCAAGTGCCCGTTACCAAACCAACATAACCGGTGCCGATGACTGTGACTTTCATGCCAATTCCATTTCTATTTCGTAATTGATTGTTCTTAATGCAGCCAGCGGATCTTCGGCCTGGGTGATCGGTCGTCCCACCACCAGATAATCGCTGCCTGCACGGACCGCACTTGCTGGCGTCATGATGCGTGACTGGTCACCCGCAGTCGTGCCTGCGGGCCGAATGCCTGGCGTCACCAGCACAAAGTTATCGCCAAAAGCCGCGCGCAAGTCCATCGCCTCCTGGGCTGAACAAACCACGCCATCCAGGCCGCTTTGATTTGCCAAGGCGGATAAGCGCATGACCTGTTCAGGCAAACCTTGATTGATCCCTGTTTCGAGCAATTCTAGGTTATTCATGCTGGTCAATACTGTGACCGCAATCACCAAAGGCTTGTGAGATGACTTGTCGATAGCCTCGCGCGCAGCTTCCATCATCTTCCGCCCGCCACTGGCATGTACGTTCAGCATCCACACGCCAAGATCTGCCGCCGCACGGCAGGCCGAGGCAACCGTATTAGGGATATCGTGAAACTTGAGATCCAGGAATACCGGAAATCCCAGACTGACCAATTTTCTGACCAGCTCCGGGCCGGCAGCCGTGAAAAGCTCCTTGCCAACCTTAAGCTTGCATTCGGACGGCGACAAACGCTCCGCCAGCGCCAGCGCTGATTTCGCATCCGGATAATCCAGTGCGACGATGATCCTCGGCTCCCCCCTCTGGACTCTCAACTCTCTACTCTCGTCTGATTATTCACTCTTCATGCCGCGCCGGGTCGAAGCTATCCCAGCGCCCGCAGGCCGGACAGCGCCAGAAAAACTGCTTGGCCTTGAATCCGCAGCTTGCACAGTGATAGCGGGTCAGGCGCTGGACATGGCTTTGTATCAAACTCTTTGCATTCTGGATAACCTCGCGGCGATCTTCTGGCGCCGTGATCAGTTCGGCTTCCGCCAGACGCTCCAGTGCGTGAAAACTCGGGTTTCGACGCAATTCCTCGCGCGCCAGTTGATAGGCCGCTTCCGCGCCCTGGCTTTGCATCACGGCGTGGTACAGGGTAGTGAACAGATCCAGCGAGGGATGGCGTGTCAGCAAACCCTTCAGCCAGTCCAGTCCTTCGTCCAGTCGATTCAACTGCTTGAAGTTATCCAGCAGCCGGTCCACGACAAGCACCATGTGGCCGGGGCTTTGCGCTTCAATCAGGCGCCAGGTCGCGATTGCACCTTCCCGATCTCCTGCGCCCGCCTGCAAATCACCCAGCATGATGTTGGCACGCGTGCACTGACGGTGGATGGACAACGCCTTGTCGAGATGAGCATGCGCGGAATCCGTGTCGCCTTTCACCATATCCAGGGTGGCCAGTTCGCAATTGAAATGTGCGATCTCGGCGTTCATCGGTTGCGCCGACTGTTTATCCAGTTCATCCGCCGCCTGTACTGCCTTCTGCCAGTCCTTTTCCTGCACATAGATTTCCAGCAGGAAACGGCGCGCCTGACCGGCAAAAGGTGTTTCCAGCAGGCGGGTGAATACCGCTTCCGCCCGATCCAGCAGGCCGGCTTTCAAATAATCCTGCCCCAATTCCGCCAAGGCTTTCAGCCGGTCTTCTTCCGCCAGCGTTTCGCGCTCCAGCAGGTTTTCGTGCATGCGAATGGCGCGATCGATTTCCCCCCGCTTGCGAAACAGCGCACCCAGCGTGTAGTGCAGATCGATGGTTTCTGGATCCAGTTTGACGACCTCAAGAAAGGCATCCAGCGCCTTGTCGGGCTGTTCGTTCAACAGGAAATTCAGTCCGCGGAAATAGGAGTTTGGCACGGTGCGTGACTCGGTCACCACCTGCCTGATGTCAATACGTGCAGCCAGCCAGCCTAATGCGAAAAAAAGCGGAAATGCCAGCAGCCACCAGTATTCAAATTCCATGAATGTCAGTTTATTGGAAGAGACAGGGTATCGGTTTCGGTCACACCATTAACCTGCTTGCGCAATTTGCCGCGCTCACGGCGCAACCGGAACAGGACAGGCAGCAATGCAAGCACACCGGAGAGCGCGCCCAGCACAAAAGCCGCAAGCAACAACACAACCAGGGGAGCCTGCCAGACATACCCCAAGAAGAATTGCAGGGTGACCGGCTGGCTGTTATGCAGGGCAAATCCCAGCAGGATGATAAAAAGCAGGATTTTCACCGCCCAGCCTAGATAACGCATGTTGTCCTCAAATATCGATTCAGACGGAATTGTACCCGGTTGGACAAAGAAAAACGGCGCCCACAAGCGCCGTTCAAACCTGGTGAAAGCCGTTCAGGGTTGATGGTAATCCACCCTTTCCCTAAGCTCCTTGCCGGCCTTGAAATGCGGCACATGCTTGGGCGGCACTTCAACTTTTTCGCCAGACTTGGGATTGCGTCCAAGCCTGCCTGGCCGGTAGTTCAGGCAAAAGCTGCCAAACCCGCGTATCTCGATGCGACCGCCCGACGACAGGGTTTTAATCATGGCGTCCAAAATGGTTTTCACGGCCAGCTCCGCGTCCGCACCCGCAAACTGCGGGTAGCGAACGGCAAGCCGGGCGATAAGCTCTGATTTAGTCATGCAATCGCTTGGTCCAAATCAAGATTAGTGCTGGTCAAGGTTTATGCTTGCTCTGCTTACTGCTGGTCAGATGTTTTGTTATCCATCTTGGCTTTCAGCAGCGCGCCAAGGTTCGTGGCACCACTTGCAGCAGCAGCGGATTCGGCGCTGTACTTCTTCATTGCCGTATCCTGCTCCGCGCTGTCCTTGGCCTTGACCGACAGATTGATCACGCGGTTTTTGCGATCCACGTTGATGATCATGGCCTCAACCTCATCACCTTCCTTGAGGTGATTGCGGATGTCTTCGACACGGTCACGTGAAAGTTCCGATGCGCGCAGATAGCCTTCCATTTCACCGTTCAGGTCAATGGTGGCGCCCTTTGCATCCAGCGACTTGACGATACCTTTCACAATGCTGCCCTTTTCATGGCTGCCAACGAAAGAGTTGAACGGATCACCTTCCAACTGCTTGATGCCCAGCGAAATACGCTCGCGCTCGGTATCGATTCCAAGCACCACGGCTTCCACATCCTGGCCCTTGCGGAAATTGCGCACGGCTTCCTCGCCCGGCAGGTTCCACGACAGGTCGGACAAATGCACCAGACCATCGATGCCACCCGGCAAGCCGATGAACACGCCAAAGTCGGTAATGGACTTGATCGCACCCGTAACCTTGTCGCCTTTCTTGGCGTTGCTGGAAAACTCTTCCCAGGGATTGGCCTTGCACTGCTTCATGCCCAGGGAAATGCGGCGCTTGTCCTCGTCAATATCCAGCACCATGACTTCGACTTCGTCACCCAGCTGAACCACTTTGCCAGGGCTGACGTTCTTGTTGGTCCAGTCCATCTCGGACACGTGAACCAGGCCTTCGATACCTGGTTCGATTTCCACGAATGCACCGTAGTCGGTCAGGTTGGCCACCTTGCCGAACATGCGCGTGCCCTGCGGATAGCGACGGGCAATGCCGACCCACGGATCGTCGCCCAGTTGCTTGAGACCAAGCGAAACGCGGTTCTTGTCCTGGTCATATTTGAGAATCTTTGCTTCCACTTCCTGGCCAACCTGCACCACTTCGGAAGGATGCTTGACGCGGCGCCAAGCCATGTCGGTAATGTGCAGCAGGCCGTCGATGCCGCCCAGGTCAACAAACGCGCCGTAATCGGTGATGTTCTTGACCACGCCCTTGATGATGGTGCCTTCCTTCAGGGTGTCGAGCAGTGCTTCGCGATCGGCGCCCATCGACTGTTCCAGCACGGCGCGGCGTGAAACCACCACGTTGTTGCGCTTGCGGTCGAGCTTGATGACCTTGAACTCCATCTCCTTGCCTTCATAAGGCGTAGTGTCCTTGACCGGGCGCATGTCCACCAGGGAACCGGGCAGGAAGGCGCGCAGGCCATTCATCAGGACAGTCAGACCGCCCTTGACCTTGCCTGCCACCATGCCGGTGACGATGCGGCCTTCATTCATTGCAGCTTCAAGGTCAAGCCATGCGGACAGGCGCTTGGCGCGGTCGCGAGACAGTTTGGTGGAACCAAAACCATCTTCGAGGGATTCGATGGCGACTTGCACAAAGTCGCCTGCTTTGACTTCGATTTCTCCGCGGTCGTTCTTGAACTCTTCGGTGGGAATCAGGCTCTCGGATTTGAGACCGGCGTTGACCACAACGAAGTTATCATCGACGCTCACCACTTCAGCGGTGATGACTTCGCCCTGGCGCATTTCCTGGCGAGTCAGCGACTCTTCAAACAGGGCGGCAAAGCTTTCGTTGGAGGCGGAGGTTTGGGTTGCAGACATTATATAAAGACCTTCTGTCCATTCTTGCGAATGGGGTTGGTTGCACAATGCCAGCCTGGGCTGGCGCTTAAACTACCTGTCTAAATCTGCTTTGCGCGGATTGAGTGGTAATGCCTGAGTACTGTTTCCACTACCTGATCAATGTTCAGAAGGGTGGAATCAAGCACTAGCGCATCGGCCGAAGGCTTCAAAGGCGCCACCGCACGTTGCGTATCCCGCTCATCCCGAGCCCGCATATCACGGACAAGGGCGGCTAGATTAGCAGAGTTTCCCTTTTCGATCAACTGCTTATATCGCCTTTCCGCCCTGGCCTCGGCGTTTGCCGTCAGAAAGACCTTGGTGACCGCATGGGGAAAGACCACGGTGCCCATGTCCCGCCCGTCCGCCACCAGTCCGGGCGGCTGGGCATAGGCTCGTTGCCGTCCCAGCAAGGCTTCGCGAACAGCCGGCAAAGCCGCCACTTTCGAAGCGCCCTCGCCCACGGCTTCGGCGCGAATCGCCTCGGTGACGTTCTCGTCATCGAGCCAGGTCGCACCATCATGGAAAGACGCCGGCAACGACGATGCCAAAGCTGTAACGCCCGCCTCATCGTCTAGTAACACACCATGCTTCATCGCCAGCAGAGCCGTTAGCCGATACAACGCGCCACTGTCGAGAAAATGAAAACCAAGCTCGGCGGCCACGCGCTCGGCAATCGTACCTTTGCCCGAGGCTGAAGGACCATCGATGGTGATGACAGGCACATTCATCGCAGTAATTTGCAGGCAGCGGGCTGACCGGTAATCGTCGCCAGTGCGTCAAAATAGCCGGGGAAGGTCTTGTTGACGCATTTTGGATCGTTGATGCGGACCGGCACGCCCCCCAGCGTCACCAGCGAAAAACACATGGCCATGCGGTGGTCGTCATAGGTGTCCACCGCAACGTCAGGGGCAAGGCGTGAGGGGTAAGGCGGGGTGATTTTGAGGTAGTCAGCCCCCTCCTCGATCGTTGCGCCGAACTTTCGAAGTTCAGTGGCCATGGCATGAATACGATCCGTTTCCTTGACCCGCCAGGAACCAATGTTGCGCAGCGTGGAAGTCCCATCGGCAAACAGTGCCAGAACCGCCAGCGTCATGGCGGCATCGGGGATGTGATTGCAGTCCATGTCCACCGCGCGAATGCGTTCACTACAGGGCAGTTGAGCCTCGATCCAGTTCGGACCCATGCCGATTTCCGCACCCATGCGCGCCAGTGCAGCGGCAAACTGGACATCGCCCTGCAGCGCATTGCGGCCCACGCCCTGCACACGCACCGGGCCGTGGCCCAACGCGCCCGCCGCTAAAAAGTACGAAGCGGATGAGGCATCGCCTTCGACTTCGATCTCGTCGGGGCTTTGATACACGCCTGCGGGGACGGTAAAACTTTCCCAGCCTTGCTGCATGACCTTGATGCCGAATCGCTCCATCAGCCCAAGCGTGATTTTGATGTAGGGCTTGGAAATCAGCTCGCCTTGAACCTTGATGGTGACGCTTCTGCCCAGCAACGGCGCGGACATCAGCAGGCCCGTCAGAAACTGGCTGGAGACGTTTCCTCTAACCTTAACCTCGACTATTTGTTTGGCCTGGGCAGGATGGATATGCAAAGGGGGAAATCCTTCTTCGCCGAGGTAATCAATGCGCGCACCCAGTTGCCGCAAGCCATCGACCAGATCGCCAATAGGGCGCTCATGCATGCGCGCCACACCTTTCAACACGTAGTCACCGCCGGAAAGCGCGCAGGCTGCCGTCAATGAACGAAAAGCCGTGCCGGCATTACCCAGGAAAAGCTCGGCCTGCCTGACCGGAAAAGCGCCGCCAGCGCCTTCCACACGATAGTTGTCAGTACCGGAATGACGCGTCCATGTCACGCCCAGCCGCGTCAAGGATTCCAGCATGACCTGCGTGTCATCCGAGTCGAGCAGTTCCCTGATCTCTGTCGTGCCCGTGGCCAGCGCGGACAGCAGCAACACACGGTTGGAAATGCTTTTCGAGCCGGGCAGTTTGACCATGCCAGAAGCAGAATTAAAGGCGGGTAAATCGAGGTAGTCCATAAAACACCATTAACCACAGAGACACAGAGACACAGAGAAAAGCCGGTCAGGTTCGCCTTTCTCTGTGGCTCTGTGTCTCTGTGGTGAAAACTGATTCACTTCGTTTCCCAATCGCGCCGCGCCTTGCTGGCACGGGTAAAAATTTGTTCAAGCGCGTTTGCATCGCCCTTGTCCAGCGCGGCGGCGATTTCGCCCAGCTTGTTCATGTAGGCGGACAGTTCGGCCAGGATGGCTTCGCTGTTGGCCAGGGCGATGTCGCGCCACATTTCCGGCGATGAACCCGCGATGCGGGTGAAATCACGAAAACCGCTGGCGGCATAGCGAAAAAAATCCTCTGCCTCTTCTCGATTGGCAAGATCATCCACCAGCGCAAATGCCGCCAGATGGGGCAAATGGCTGACAGCGGCAAATATCCGGTCATGCCGCGCGGCAGGCATGACAGATACCTGCGCACCACTGCTTTTCCACATTGAATCAACAGTCGACAAGGCTGTTGCATCGGTATCCGCATCGGGACAAAGCACCACATTCCTGCCGCGAAACAAATCAGCGCGTGCAGCCTGCGGCCCATTTTTCTCTGCGCCGGCAATTGGATGGCCCGGTACAAAGCGGGAAAAGTTCTTTCCCAATGCGCGTCTCGCGGCGGCGATCACATCGGATTTTGTACTACCCGCATCCGTGATGGTTGTTTTGTCGTGAATATTTGGCGCAAGCGCGGCTAGCACCGCTTCCGTCTGCGCTACGGGCATGGCCAGAACAACCACATCCGCCTGAGCTGCCTGTTTGGGGGAGTCCGCGATGCGGTCGATCAAGCCCAGCGACATGGCCTGTTCCAGAGATTCGCGACTGCGTCCCAAGCCGATGATTTCATCCACCACCCTGGCCTGTTTCAATGCGGCAGCCAGCGAGCCACCTATCAGTCCGACGCCCGCGATGACAAGACGATTGATATGAAAACTCATAGACTAGCCTTCAAGGCATCCAGGAATCGGGCGTTCTGTTCCTTCAATCCCACTGACACGCGCAGAAATTCCGGCAAGCTGTAATTGGCCACTGGCCTGACGATCACGCCGTGCCTGAGCAATTCTGCATTGATGCGCCTGGCATCCCCAACTTTGACCAGCAGAAAATTGCCTTTGGAAGGCACATGATCAAGCCCAAGTTGTTCGAATCCTTCAACCAGCTGCTTCATGCCCGACGCATTGACTACGTAACTCTGGTCAAGAAACGTTTGATCATCCAGAGCGGCTTCCGCCGCGGCCAGTGCCACCAGATTGACATTGAAGGGATGACGCACGCGATTGAGAAGATCAATGACCTCTGGCCGGGCCAGACCATATCCCACGCGCAAGCCTGCCAGACCGTAGGCCTTCGAAAAGGTACGTACAACCAGCAGATTGGGATAACGCGACAGCCAGGAAACCGTGTCGAAACGGTCTTCCTGCGCCAGGTATTCGCCATAGGCCTCGTCGAGCACCACCAGCACATGACGCGGCATGTCCTGCAGGAAGGATTCGATCTCGGTCCAGGTCAGGAAAGTACCGGTGGGATTGTTGGGGTTGGCAATCCAGACCACGCGTGTATCTTCGCGAATCGAAGAACGCATGGCGGCAAGATCGTGTCCATGATTTCTGGCCGGCGCTTCGATGCCCTTCGCACCCACAGTTAGCGTGGCAATGGGATATACGGCAAAGGCATGCCGGGCATACACGGCTGATGTATCGGGACCCAGAAAGGCACGTGCCACCATGTCCAGCACATCATTGGAGCCATTGCCCAACACAATGCTTTCCAGACCAACCCCGAGCTTCTCGCTAAGTTTCGACTTGAGTGCGTAACCCGCGCCATCCGGATACAGCGCGATCTCCTTCAGGCTGGCCTGCGCAGCCGCAAGGCCTCTTGGGCTAGGCCCCAGCGGGTTTTCGTTGGAAGCCAGCTTGATAATGGCTGATGCATCCAGGCCCAGTTCTCGTGCAAGCTCGGTTATCGGCTTGCCCGGCACATACGGCGCGATTGACCTGATGTGAGGGGCAACAGCTTCGCAAAGGTCGAACTGCATGCTTTCAACCGCAGTGTTCATGCGCAAGCAGACGGATAGGAACCCAACACCTTCAGCATGGCGGAACGCGTCGTGATTTCCTTGAGCACATTCGCGACAACTGCATCTTCGCGGTGGCCTTCAACATCAACGAAAAACAGATACTCCCAGTTGGCGCCGCGTGCCGGGCGGGATTCAAACTTGGTCATGGACACGCCCGCATCGGCAAGCGGCTGCAGCAGCTTGACCACCGCGCCCGGTACATTGGCTGCGGTGATGACCAGCGAAGTTTTGTCGCGGCCAGAGGGTGAGGCATCATGGTCCGCAAGCACCAGAAAACGTGTGGTGTTGTTGGGTTCATCCTCGATGCGCGGAACAGTGATGTCGAGGCCATAAGTCTCGGCGGCAATCTCACCGGCAATAGCGGCCGAGGAAGGCTCGCCGGATGCGAGGCGCGCAGCCTCGGCATTGCTGCTGACGGGAATGCGCTCTGCTTGCGGAAGATTCTGGTTGAGCCAGTGCTGGCATTGCGCGAGCGACTGTGCATGGCTGTAGACTTTTGTTACACCTTCCAATCCACCCGATTTACGCAACAGATTCTGATGGATGGGCAGCAACACCTCGCCGCAGATTTTCAGCGAGCTGCCCACGATCAGGTCCAGCGTACGCGACACCGCACCCTCACTGGAATTTTCTACCGGCGCCACCGCGTAATCCGCACGTCCGGTTTCCACCGCGCGAAAGACCTCATCTATTGTTGCGCAAGGTACATTGCCGACTGCATGGCCAAAGTGCTTGAATGCGGCAGCCTGGCTGAAGGTGCCCTCCGGACCGAGATAGGCTATGCGCAGATGCTGTTCCAGGTCGCGGCAGGCAGACATGATTTCACGGAACAGATGCTCGATGTTTTCCGGCCTGAGCGGTCCGGGATTTTCCGTGCACAGACGGCGCAATACCTGCGCCTCGCGTTCGGCGCGGTAGATCTGCCCATCCTTGATATGGCCAACCTGTTGGGCCAGCTTTGCCCGCTCGTTCAACAGACGCAGCAATTCGGCATCGATGGCATCGATGCCATTGCGCAATTTGAGCAACTCGTCAGACATCGGCAGGCAGATACCGCACGTTCAGCACACCTTCGATACCGGCCAATTGCTTCAGCAGTGCATCGGTCACCGGGCTGTCGACATCGACCAGGGTATAGGCCATGTCAGCTTTCGACTTGTTCACCATGTTGTGGATATTGAGACCGGCGCCAGCCAGGGTCGAGGTAATCGAACCCACCATGTTGGGCACATTGGCATTGACCAGTGCGATGCGATAGGCCGATTCCCGTCCCATTTCAACATTGGGGAAATTGACGGAATTAAGGATGTTGCCGTTCTCCAGAAAGTCGGTTACCTGCTGCGCCACCATGATGGCGCAGTTTTCCTCGGCTTCTTCAGTCGACGCGCCCAGATGCGGCAGGGTAACGACCTTGGGCTGGTTTTTCAGGGCATTGGCCGGAAAGTCACAGATGTATGCGCCCAGTTTGCCGGCATTAAGCGACTCGATCACCGCGGCATTGTCCACCGTGCCTTCGCGTGAAAAATTCAACAGAATGGCACCCGGCCGCATGGCGGCAATGCGTTCGGCGTTGATGAGATTGCGTGTGGCATCAATCAGCGGCACATGCAACGAAACGAAATCGCTCTGTCGCAGCAGGTCTTCGACGCTTGCCGCCTTTTTCACCTGCGCAGGCAGCCGCCATGCGGCTTCCACTGTGATTCCCGGGTCGAAGCCGATCACGTTCATGCCCAGCTTGATGGCGGCGTCCGCAACCAGCGAACCAATCGCCCCCAGACCGATGACGCCCAGCGTCTTGCCCGGCAGTTCGCCGCCGGCGAAATTCTTCTTGCCCGCCTCGGTTGCCTTGTGAATTTCCTCGTCGGTGCCGGTCAAACCCTCACTGAACTTCACTGCCGGTACAAGATTGCGCACCCCCATCAGCATGCCGGCGATGACCAGTTCCTTCACGGCATTTGCATTGGCCCCCGGGGCATTGAACACCGGCATGCCACGCGCGGACATCGCCTTGACCGGAATGTTGTTGGTACCCGCGCCTGCGCGGCCGATGGCCTTGACGCTGGCGGGAATCGCCATGTCATGCATGTTGGCCGAGCGAACCAGGATCGCGTCGGGCTCGGAAACATCGCCACCTACGGTGTAGCTTTGCGGCAATTTCGCCAGCCCCTTGGCGGAGATAGCGTTCAATGTCTGTATCTTGTATGCCTTGGCCATGCGTGTTACCCGTTCGCCTTTTCGAAATCGTTCATGTAATCCACCAGCACCTGCACGCCTTCTTTAGGCATGGCGTTGTAGATGGAAGCACGCATGCCGCCAACTGAACGATGGCCCTTGAGCTGCAGCAGGCCGCGCTCCTTCGCACCCTTCAGGAAAGCCTCGTCGAGTCCAGCATCCTTGAGCGTGAACGGCACGTTCATTAACGAACGGTTTTCCTTTGCCACTGGAGAATTGTAGAAGCCCGAGCTGTCGAGCTTTTTGTACAGCAGCTCGGCTTTTTCGCGGTTGAGTTTTTCCATTGCCGCCAGGCCACCCTGCTTGGCCAGCAGCTTGAACACCAGACCGGCAACATACATCGCGAACGTGGGCGGCGTGTTGTACATGGATTCGTTGTCTGCATGCGTCTTGTAATCAAACATGGTTGGGGTGCCCGCAACCACCTGCCCGATCAGGTCTTCGCGCACGATCACAATGGTCAGTCCTGCCGGGCCAATGTTCTTCTGCGCACCTGCGTAGATCACGCCGTATTTCGTCACATCGATGGGGCGGGACAGGATATTCGAGGACATGTCGGCCACCAGCGGTACGCTGCCCGTGTCTGGCGTCCAGAAGATTTCCACGCCGCCGATCGTTTCATTCGGCGTGTAGTGAACATACGCCGCATTGGAATCAAGTTTCCATTGATCCTGCGTGGGTGCATAGCTGAAGTTTTTATCTTCACTGCTGGCTACGACATTCACACCACCAAATTTCTTAGCTTCCTTGATGGCCTTTTTTGACCATTCGCCGGTGTTGAGATAGTCGGCGGAGGTTCTTCCGCGCAGCAGGTTCATCGGCACCATGGCGAATTGTGACGAAGCACCCCCCTGCAAAAACAGCACCTTGTAGTTCGATGGAATACCCATCAGCGCGCGCAGATCAGCTTCGGCTTCGGCGGCAATGCCCATGAATTCCTTGCCGCGATGAGACATTTCCATGACCGACATACCGCTGCCGTGCCAGTCGACCAGTTCATGCTGAACCTGCTGTAAAACGGCCTTGGGCAATACCGCCGGGCCGGCGCTGAAGTTATAAATTGCGGTCATGATTTCTTTTCCATGCTGATAATGTCGGCACTGTGTTTGATGCCGGTGTGGCTGTAGCCGACGAAGCGCGCACCGGATTCAATATCGAGAGATTCCGCCGAGACATCGCCTTCAACTTCTCCCTGGCTGTGGATGCGAAGCTGCCCATTGGCGGAAATGGTGGCTTTCACGCGTCCGTGTATTAGGATGTTGCGTGCAGCAACTGTCTGTCCTTCGATCACGCCGCTGGCAGAAATTTCGATATCGCCTTCCGCGCGGACGTTGCCCCGCACCATCCCTTCAACGCGAAGGTTGCCCGCCACCATCAGATCCCCCTGGACTTCACTGCCCAGACTGATAAAGGTAATCGCCACATGCTGGCTTTCGGGTTTGTTCGATTTGGTGGATTTGGACTTGGCTGTGAACATTGTCGTCTCCCTGATTATTGCTCCACGTAAGGCGCGGGATTGATTGCCCGGCCCTTGTACTGAAGTGCATAATGAAGATGCGGTCCGCTTGACCGGCCAGTATTTCCAAGCAGTCCCAAGGTTTGTCCCTTGCTGATTATTTCGCCAGGCTTGACCAGCACCCTGGACAAGTGGCCGTAGACGCTTCGATAGCCATAACCATGTTCGATTGCGACAAAATTGCCAATGGCGCCGCCATGGCCTGCCTCATCGACTGTTCCGGGGGCTGTCGCCTTGACGGGCGTGCCGATATCTCCCGGAAAATCCATGCCGCTGTGGAATTCATGTCCCCTGCCAAAAGGGTTGCTACGCAGGCCAAAATTCGAACTGACGCGCAACTCTCCCTCCACAGGCATGCCTACCGGCCGTGCCACTTCACGTTCCAGCGTCGATTCCAGTTGCGGCAACAAGCTTGCCAACCGCTCATCCAGCAGGGAAAGCTCTCCCTGCATCAAGGAAGACGCATTGGCTTCAGTAACCGGAATGGCTGGCCCACCCACGGAGGCGCGCCGGTCCTGCTCCACGGGAAAACGCTCCTTCGCTCCATTTACCAGGCCATGCACTTTAGTTGCCAACTGTTCAACCCGGTGTTGCAGACTGATCATGTGCTGGCCCATGGCCTGCCGGTCTTCAGCCAGTCTGGAATTGCTTGCTTTCAGTGCGGCAATTTTCTCGGCTTGTGCATCGGCACGGGCAATGGCCTCCATATTGGAGATATGCGAATACGCAACATAGAACGTTGCGGAGAACCAGCCAAAAATCGCCACACCGGCAACAATTGCGGCCTTGCGAAGGGAATCCAGATTGATTCGCAGGGTTCTGGAAGGATGGCCACTCAGGGCAAATACAATTTCAAGGGTGTGCGGGTGCCGCGCAGCACGTCCTTCTGGTTTGCGGAACAAGGCAAGCCAGCGCCGCATGCTTACTCGTCCCCTTCCGGTTCCTGGATCGATTCCACGCCGATCAGTTTCTGGCCTTCATCAAGATTGATGAGGGTGACGCCCTGGGTGGCGCGGCCCATTTCACGAATTTCCTTCACGCGGGTGCGGATCAGCACGCCGCCATCGGTAATCAGCATGATCTCGTCGTCTTCCTTGACCAGCGTGGCGGCCACGACTTTTCCATTTCTTGCCGTGGTCTGGATGGCGATCATGCCCTGCGTGGCGCGGGCATGGCGGGTGTATTCAGTAATCGAGGTACGCTTGCCGAAGCCGTTTTCCGTGGCCGTCAGCACGGAATCGGTTTCATCTTCCGCCACCAGCAGGGAAATCACCCGCTGGCCCTTGGCGAGACGCATGCCTATGACGCCGCGCGCGGCGCGTCCCATCGGACGCACATCGTTTTCGTCGAAACGTACGGCCTTGCCGCCATTGGAGAACAGCATGACATCGTGCTTGCCATCGGTAATGGCCGCGCCGATGAGATAGTCGTCGTCATCCAGGGCGACGGCGATAATCCCGGCCGATCGGGGACGCGAGAATTCGGCAAGCGGCGTCTTTTTAACGATGCCGCTGGCCGTGGCCATGAAGACATAGTGTTCATCGTCAAAGGCCTTGACCGGCAGCAGCGCATTGATCTTTTCTCCCTCGGTCAACGGCAGCAGGTTGACGATGGGTTTGCCGCGGCTGGCGCGTCCGCCTTGCGGCACGTTGTATACCTTCAGCCAGTACATGCGCCCGCGGTTGGAGAAGCACAGTATGTAGTCGTGGGTATTGGCCACGAACAGTTTCTCGATGAAATCATCTTCCTTGGTGCCAGCGGCCTGCTTGCCGCGCCCGCCGCGCTTTTGCGCGCGATAGTCAGTCAACGGCTGGGTCTTGATATACCCAGTGTGCGACAGCGTGACCACCATTTCTTCCGGCGCGATCAGGTCTTCCATGGAAAGATCCTGCGTGTCTGTCACAATTTGTGAACGGCGCTTGTCGCCAAACTGTTCCATCACCTGGGTCAGCTCGTCGCGGATGATCTGTGTCACGCGTTCCGAATTGGCCAGGATATCCAGCAGATCGGCAATGCGTTCCATCACTTCCTTGTACTCGCCAACGATCTTGTCCTGTTCCAGGTTGGTCAGGCGTTGCAACTGCATTTCCAGAATACGCTGCGCCTGGACATCCGACAGGAAATAGCCTTTCTTGTGCAGACCATACTGAGGGGCCAAACCGATCGGGCGGGAGAAATCCGCTTCCACGCGCGACAGCATTTCCTCCACCAATTTTGAGCGCCAGGGCTTGCCCATCAGCCTTTCCTTGGCGATGGCGGGCGTTTCGGAAGACTTGATGATTTGAATGATTTCATCGACGTTCGACAACGCGACCGCCAGACCTTCCAGAATATGGCCGCGCTCGCGCGCCTTGCGCAATTCGAACACCGTGCGCCGTGTTACCACTTCGCGACGATGACGCAGGAAGGCGTCCAGCATTTCCTTCAGGTTGAGCAGGCGCGGCTGGCCGTCGACCAGCGCCACCATGTTCATGCCGAAGGTGTCCTGCATCTGCGTGTCCTTGTACAGATTGTTCAGGATGACGTCGGCATTCTCGCCGCGCTTCAATTCGATGACCACGCGCATGCCGGATTTATCGGACTCGTCGCGAAGATCTGAAATGCCTTCTATCCGTTTGTCCCGGACAAGCTCGCCAATTTTTATCAATAAATTGGCCTTGTTAACCTGATAGGGCAGCTCATCGATGATGATGGCCTGGCGCTCGCCCTTGCCGATATCCTCGAAATGGCACTTGGCACGCATGATCACGCGGCCGCGGCCGGTACGGTAGCCATCCTTCACACCCGACAGTCCGTAGATGATGCCGGCTGTCGGAAAATCCGGCGCGGGCACCATTTCAATCAGCTGCTCGATAGTGGTTTCGGGCTCTGCCAGCAATGCCAGACAGGCCTTGCAGACTTCATTCAAATTGTGCGGCGGGATGTTGGTGGCCATGCCCACCGCGATGCCGGTCTGGCCGTTTATCAGCAGGTTGGGAATGCGCGTGGGCAGTACCAGCGGTTCATGCTCGGAACCATCATAGTTGGGGCCGAAATCAACCGTCTCCCGGTCGATGTCCGCCAGCATTTCATGGGCAATTTTCGCCATGCGGATTTCGGTGTAACGCATCGCCGCCGCGTTGTCGCCGTCCACCGAGCCGAAGTTGCCCTGACCGTCGATGAGCATGTAACGCAAACTGAAATCCTGCGCCATGCGCACGATGGTGTCATACACCGCCGTGTCGCCGTGCGGGTGATACTTACCGATTACATCACCAACGATACGCGCCGATTTCTTGTAGGGCTTGTTCCAGTCATTGCCCAATTCGCTCATTGCAAACAGCACGCGTCGGTGTACCGGCTTCAAGCCATCTCTGACATCCGGCAAGGCGCGGCCAACGATCACGCTCATGGCGTAATCCAGGTAAGACCGGCGCATCTCCTCTTCCAGACTGATTGGCAGGGTTTCTTTGGCGAACTGCTCCATTTATTGTGCTGACCAGAATCGTAAAGACCCGAATTTTAACATGGTCGCGGTAGTCAGCCCTGCTTCCCTGAGCGCCGTTTTCTGGTAACAATGCGGAATGATCGAACTCGTTGATTTACTGATTATTCCCCGCTGGATCATCCCGGTGGAACCCGCTGGCGTGCTGTTGAATCACGCCCTGGCGGTCAAGGGCGGGCGCATCGTTGCCATCGTTCCGGCTGGCGAGGCCAAAAGCCGGTTTGCCGCGCGCGACACGCTGGAACTGCCCAGTCATGCCCTCATCCCCGGCCTCGTCAACCTGCATACTCACGCCGCCATGAGCCTGCTGCGCGGCTACGGCGACGACCTGCCGCTGATGGAATGGCTGACCACCCGGATCTGGCCAGCCGAGCAGGCACTGATTTCGGCGGACTTTGTGCGAGACGGCACCCTGCTTGCCTGCGCCGAAATGCTGGCGGGCGGCATTACCTGCTTCAACGACATGTATTTCTTCCCCGGCGCGGCGGCGGAGGCCGCACTGGAATCCGGCATGCGCGCCAGCCTGGGCATGATCGTGATGGATTTCCCCACCGCTTACGCCAGCGATACCGAGGACTGCCTGGACAAGGGGCTGGCCGTGCGGGACCGCTTCAAGGGCGAATCGCTGCTCTCCTTCACCTTCGCGCCGCACGCACCCTACACCGTTTCGGACGATGCGCTGGCGCGGATCAGCGTGCTGGCCGAACAGCTCGATGCGCCTGTCCACATCCACCTGCATGAAACCTCGCAGGAAATCGACGAAAGCCATACCAAATATGGTGTCCGCCCGCTGGAACGGCTGGGCAAAGCCGGATTGCTGTCTCCCCGCCTGATTGCCGTGCACGCCGTTCATCTGCTGGACGGCGAAATTGACACCCTTGCCCGCCATGGCTGCCACATCGCGCACTGCCCCGCCTCCAACCTCAAGCTGGCCAGCGGCCTGCCTCCTGTTCACAAATGGATCCAGGCCGGCATCAACCTCGGCATCGGCACCGATGGCGCGGCCAGCAACAACCGGCTCGACCTGTTCGCCGACATGCGGCTGGCCGCCCTGCTGGCCAAGGGAATTTCAGGCGAGGCTTCTGTCCTGCCCGCGGCAACCGCACTAGAAGCCGCCACGCTCGGCGGGGCCAGGGCACTTGGGCTGGATGATCAAATTGGATCGCTCACTGCGGGAAAATGGGCAGACATGGCGGCAGTCGATCTGGGCGGTCTGTCTTCACAGCCGGTATTCGATCCCGTTTCGCACCTTGTATACGTGGCCGGGCGCGATCAGGTCAGTCATGTCTGGGTCGGCGGCGAACTGGCCGCCCGCGATGGCAAGACGCTCAAACTCAATCCTTCCGACCTGAAGGCCAGATTGGCCTACTGGTCGGCTAAACTAGCGCAATAATCATTGGCCTACACATCATGAGCAACGTCGACAGCACCGAAATCCAGAAATTTTCCGAACTCGCCCACCACTGGTGGGACCCGAATTCCGAGTTCAAGCCCTTGCACGACATCAACCCGCTGCGCCTGAACTGGATTGACCGCCACGCCGGACTGTCCGGCAAAAATGTCATAGACGTCGGCTGCGGCGGCGGCATTCTCAGCGAGTCCATGTCAGCCATTGGCGCCACCGTCACCGGCATCGACATGTCGGAAAAGGCGCTCAAAGTCGCGAAATTGCACCTGCTCGAATCCGGCCGCCAGGTCACCTACCAGCAGATCGCCGCCGAAGATATGGCGGCGGAAAGCCCCGCGGCATTCGATGCCGTCACCTGCATGGAAATGCTGGAACACGTCCCCTCGCCCGCTTCCGTTGTCCAGGCCTGCGCGCAGCTCGCAAAACCCGGCGGCTGGGTGTTCTTTTCCACGCTCAACCGTAACCTGAAAAGCTACGCCTTCGCCGTGCTGGGCGCGGAATATCTGATGAAGCTGCTGCCCAAGGGCACGCATGACTACGCCAAATTCATCCAGCCCGCCGAACTCGCCGGTTTTGCCCGCGCCGCCGGACTGGAAATCGTCGACCTCATCGGCATGACCTACA
>JADFDC010000012.1 GCA_018263115.1 Thiobacillus sp. | reverse complement strand
TTCAAAGGTTGCGATGGAACGCGGCAATACCGTTGTGTCGTCCTTTTCGTAATACTGGCGCGCCAGCTTCACGATCAAACGGCCTGCGGCCAGGAACAGGTTCTTGCGTTCCGAGTGAGTGGCCAGCACCGAGCCATTGCCAGGCAGACTCAAACCCAGCGCCTCGGTCAGGCAGTTCATGGAGTTGGCAGTGAACATTCCCGAGCACGAACCGCAGGTGGGGCAGGCCGATCGTTCCATCTGCATCACTTCGTCGTCGCTCATTTTGTCGTCTGCCGCGCTCACCATGGCATCGACCAGATCCAGCTTCATGATTTTGCCGTGAATGTTGGCCTTGCCCGATTCCATCGGCCCGCCCGACACGAATACGGTGGGAATATTCAGCCGCAGCGCGGCCATCAGCATGCCGGGGGTGATCTTGTCACAGTTGGAAATGCACACCAGCGCGTCCGCGCAATGCGCGTTAACCATATACTCCACGCTGTCGGCAATCAAATCACGTGACGGCAACGAATACAGCATGCCGCCATGGCCCATGGCAATGCCGTCATCCACGGCGATGGTATTGAATTCCTTGGCCACGCCGCCCGCGGCCTCAATCTCGCGCGCGACCAGCTGGCCAAGGTCTTTCAGATGAACGTGACCCGGTACAAATTGCGTAAACGAGTTGGCAATGGCAATGATGGGCTTGTCGAAGTCCCCATCCTTCATGCCAGTCGCGCGCCACAGCGCGCGGGCGCCGGCCATGTTGCGGCCGTGGGTGGTGGTATGGGAGCGGTAAACGGGCATTTCAGTAACTCACTAACTCAATGGGATAATTGGTGCAATTTTACCCCAGCCCTCACCCCCGGCCCCTCTCCCGGCGGAAGAGGAGAGAAAAAACATGCTTGTTCATCCCCAATTCGATCCCGTTGCCTTTTCCATCGGCCCGCTCAAGGTGCACTGGTACGGCCTGATGTATCTGCTCGCCTTTCTGCAATTATGGTGGCTGGGTAAAAGGCGGCTGGCAGCCCGGCCGGAACTGGGCATGACCGAAAAAGGTCTGGATGACCTGCTTTTCTACGGGGTTTTGGGTGTCGTGCTGGGCGGCCGGCTGGGCCAGGTGCTGTTTTACGAACCCGGCTATTACTTCGATCACCCATCTGAGATCTTGTCCGTATGGAAAGGCGGTATGAGCTTTCACGGCGGTTTCCTCGGCGTGCTGGCCGCTGTGGCCATCTGGGCGCGCAAACACAATGCTTCGTGGCTCGCCACCACTGATTTCATCGCCCCGCTGGTGCCGCTGGGCCTGGCGTTTGGCCGCCTCGGCAATTTCATCAACGGTGAGCTCTGGGGTCGTGTGGCTGACCCCAGCCTGCCCTGGACCATGATATTTCCGCAGGCCATGGATGAAGCAATCCCCCGACACCCTTCCCAGCTTTACCAGGCGCTGGGAGAAGGGCTGCTACTCTTCATCATCCTGTGGGTTTACGCTCGAAAGGAACGGCCAAGAGGCGCGGTTTCCGCCGTCTTCCTCATCGGCTACGGCATGTTTCGCTTCATCGCCGAATACTTCCGCGAACCCGATCATGGCATCTTCGGCATCTCTACCGTCGTCAGCATGGGCCAGTGGCTGTCGCTGCCCATGATCGTTGCGGGGGTCATCATGCTGGCTTGGGCCACGCGCCGCGCACGGGTATAATTTCGGCAATTCAAAGGGGCGGTAGCTCAGCTGGGAGAGCGTCGCGTTCGCAATGCGAAGGTCGGGAGTTCGATCCTCCTCCGCTCCACCAAACCCCACAAAAGGGCACGTTTACGTGCCCTTTTCTCTGTCTACAACAAAACTCCATTCAGTATCATTACCTTAGCGTCGAATTGCCCAGGCTCTTTTCTACAAAGGGCTTTGTATAAACATTAAAAATCTTTAAGGAAACAGGCATTAGCACCGAAATTGCATTAACTTGAACACCAATTCTGACCCGATTTAAGCGGTTGATAACGACTTTGAACAAAGACCCAAGCTCCGTACCGGAAACACCGGAAGTCATTCCCATCGACAGGGCTGCCTCTGGTCCTGTTGTACATTCCGCTTCTTCGGCTTTAGAGCCGGATTCGCTGCTGGAATGCCTTCTGGTGGTTGTGCAGGCTAATGGCGGCACCTTGAACCGACAGGCAGCCATTGACGGTCTTCCCCTGGTCAAGAATCGGCTGACGCCTTCCCTGTTCCGGCGCGCGGCAAAGCGCGCTGGCTTTACCAGCAATGTGGTGAAGAAACCGCTGGAAGCCCTGAACAGCTCACTGTTCCCTGCCGTGCTGCTGCTGGACAAGGAAGAAGCCTGCGTTCTGCTCGGCTGGCAAAATGATGGCAGCACTGCGCGGGTGGTCTTCCCGGAACTGGGTGAATCGGAAGTCGCGCTGGAAAAGGATAAGCTGGCTGAACGCTACAGTGGCTATGCGATTTTTGCCCGGCCGGAGTTCCGCTTCGATGCGCGCACGCCCGAGGTTGGGCGGGTTCATCACCGCCACTGGTTCTGGGGAACGCTGGCCGACAATGCACCGTTGTATCGTGACGTGATGCTGACGGCATTCATGATCAATCTGTTCGCGTTGGCCATGCCGCTGTTCACCATGAATGTGTACGACCGAGTGGTGCCGAATCACGCGGTCGAAACTTTGTGGATGTTGGCGTTGGGCGTGGTGATCGTGCTGATGGCCGATGCGGTGCTGCGCACCATGCGCGGCTACTTTCTGGATCTGGCCGGCAGCCGGGTGGATGTGCGACTTTCCGCATATATCATGGAGCGGGTACTGGGTCTGCGCCTGGAAAACCGGCCCCTGTCGGCGGGGTCTTTCGCGGCCAACCTGCGCTCCTTCGAAACCGTGCGAGATTTCATTACCTCCGCCACGGTCACCGCCTTCATCGATCTGCCCTTCGCGGTGATTTTTCTGGTGGTGATCGGCTGGATTGCCTGGCCGCTGGTATTTCCAATCCTGTTCGGCGTCGTGCTGGTGCTGGTGTACGCCCTGACAGTGCACAGCAAAATGCACGAGCTGTCCGAAACCACCTACCGCGCCAGCTCGCTGCGCAACGCGACGCTGGTGGAAAGCCTCGTCGGGCTTGAGTCAATCAAGGCGCTGGGCGCTGAAAGCGTGATGCAGCGAAAATGGGAATCCAGCGCCGCGTTCCTGTCCAGGGTCAGCGCGCAACTGCGGCTGCTGTCCTCCTCCACCATGAATGGCGCGATGTGGGCCCAGCAGTTCGTGAATGTGCTGGTCGTCATTGGCGGCGTGTATCTGATCTCCAAGGGCGAGCTTACGCTGGGCGGCCTGATTGCCTGCACCATGCTGGCCTCCCGTTCGCTGGCACCCATCAGCCAAGTGGCAGGCCTGTTGACGCAGTATCACAACGCGGCCACGGCTTTGAAATCGCTGGACAACATTCTGGAACAGCCGGTGGAACGGCCCGCCGACTCGAACTTTGTCGCGCGCCAGCACTTCAATGGCGATATCGAATTCAAGAACGTCAGCTTTACCTATCCCCACCAGGACATTTCGGCCTTGCGCGATGTGACGCTGAAAATCCGTGCAGGCGAGCATCTGGCCATTCTGGGCCGGGTGGGTTCGGGCAAGACCACCTTGCAGAAACTTATTCTGGGACTTTACCAGCCGACAGAAGGCGCCGTACTGGTGGACGGCATCGACCTGCGCCAGCTTGACCCTTCCGAATTGCGCCGCAATATTGGCTATGTGCCGCAGGACATCACGCTGTTCTATGGCACCCTGCGCGACAACCTGACCATCAGCTCACCCACGGCGGATGATGCCGCCGTACTGAATGCCGCAGAAGTGGGTGGCATTCTGGAATTCGTGAACAATCATCCCAAAGGCTTCGACATGGCTGTCGGCGAACGCGGCGAATCGCTTTCCGGCGGCCAGCGTCAGGCCGTTGCCCTGGCCCGCGCCGCCATCAACGACCCGCCAATTCTGCTGATGGACGAGCCGACCGGGTCGATGGACCACTCCAGCGAAGAGGGCGTCAAACAACGACTAAGCACCTATGCGGCAGGCAAAACCATGATCATTGTCACGCATCGCACCTCGCTGCTTGATCTGGTTGACCGCATTATCGTGGTAGATAGCGGCAAGATCGTGGCAGATGGCCCCAAAAACCAGGTTGTCGAAGCCTTGCGCCAGGGCCGCATCGGGAAAGCCGCATGAAGGCCGATTTCTTTTCCGCCATTGCCAAGGCCGCCGACAGTTCGGCAAGCTGGTCGAAGCATGTCCGTCCGTGGATGGACCGCATGTTTGCCCGCTGGATTCCACCCAGACCGGAAGAATCGCTGGGCTGGACGGCCGATGCCGACTGGGCGCGGCTGGAACAGGAGCCGTTGCGCGCGCGCGCCTTGCTGCGATGGGGCATGCTGGTGGTTTTCGTGCTGATCATTTGGGCCGGCTTCGCCAAAATCGACGAAGTCACGCGCGGCGAAGGCCGCGTGATCCCATCCAGCCAACTGCAGGTCATTCAAAGCGTGGATGGCGGGGTGGTCGAGGAAATCAGGGTCCACGAAGGGCAGACCGTCAACGCAGGCGATGTGCTGCTGCGCATCGACCCGACGCGATTCGTGTCGTCCCTGCGCGAAGGCCAGGCAACCTATCATGCCTTGCTGGCGAAGACGGCCCGGCTTCAGGCGCTTTCCTCGGGCAAACCGTTCGACCCGCCGCAAGAAGTGATCAAGGCAAACCCCGGCCTGGTCGAGCAGGAACGCATCCTTTACAACTCCAGCCGGGCCGAGCTGGACGCCCAGCTGGCCATCGCGCGCCAGCAGCTGGCCCAGCGTGACCAGGAACTGAACGAGATGCGGGCGCGACGCGAGCAGGCCCAGCGCGGTTACGAGCTGGTCAAGCAGGAACTGGACGTCACCCGGCCCTTGATCCAGTCCGGCGCGGTGTCCGAAGTGGAATTGTTGCGGCTCGAACGTGAATTGGCGCGCCTGCGCGGCGACCGTGAGCAGGCGTCTGCGCAGATTTCCCGTATTCAGGCCGCCATTAGCGAAGCTAGCCGCAAAATACAGGAAGTTGAGCTTAACTTCCACAATCTGCTGCGAAATGAGCTGTCTGATTCCATGTCCAAGTTGAATAGCTTATCGCAAGGCAACTTGGCATTAGCCGACCGTGTCAAGCACGCCGAAGTTCGCTCTCCCGTTCGAGGCACAGTCAAACGCCTGCTGGTCAACACTGTGGGCGGCGTGGTTCAACCAGGCAAGGAGGTGATCGAAGTCGTTCCGCTGGATGACGCACTGCTGCTGGAAGCCCAAATCAAACCCCAGGATATCGCCTTTTTGAGACCCGGCCAGCCGGCCTTGGTCAAATTTACCGCCTACGATTTTGCAATTTATGGCGGCCTCAAGGCTGTAGTCGAGCAAATCGGCGCCGATACAGTAACTGATGACAAGGGAAATGCGTTTTACGTGGTCCGCGTAAAAACGCTGGAATCCAGTCTCGGCAAAAACCTGCCCATTATTCCCGGCATGGTGGCCCAAGTGGACGTGATGACAGGCAAGAAATCCATCCTGACTTACCTGTTAAAACCCGTTATACGCGCCAAGGCGAATGCATTAACCGAACGATGACAAAACATTTCTGCATCTCCGCTCGCACGGATTCGCTGGAACGCTGGCAAAAAGCCTTCCCGGCGGGAAAGGTCTGCCAGCAGGTACTTGAACTTGTCGGACAAGTCCGCCCCGGCGATGTGCTGTGGCTGCAATTACCTTCCTCTCTCAACGAAAATATCGATGAAGCCGTCCTGGCGGCAGCCAACCTGTTCCGCGATTGCCGTTTGGTCGCCATGTCAAAAGTACCCGACCAACAGGAAGCGCTGCTGACCCTGAACGCGGGCGCAAAAGGCTATTGCCACACACTTTCCAACGCCGATACTTTCAAACAGATTGCCGTTGTCGTCAGCCACGGCGGCTTGTGGATTGGCCAGGATTTGATGAGCCGGGTCGTCAACGCCGCAGAAAAAGCGCTTTCCCGAGATCGCGCCCCTTCCTCTTCTGCCGCCTTGAAGCAACTGACATCAAGAGAAAGAGCGGTGGCACTGGAGGTTGCCAAGGGCGCCACCAACAAGGAAATCGCCCGCACGCTCAACATTACCGAGCGCACCGTCAAGGCGCATCTGGGCTCGGCATTCAACAAGCTTAATGTCCGGGACCGGCTCCAACTGGTCCTGGTCATGAATACGGCAGGCGAATTGATAGACAACGCGGCCTGAAACCCGGCTCGGCCACGGACAGATCCGGCATTGTCCATCAGTACAATTTTCCAGTTTGTCAAAACCGCCGATAGTCAGGTCACAACCCATTTTGTATAACGCCTCCTGGCGTTTTGAATAACAGGAACAACCATGGACATGCAAGCCAGCCAACCCATCGCCACCGTTGCCGCCGTCATAGGCAAGGCCTTCGCCAAAAACGCCAAAGGCGAAACGCGCCAACTTGAGCCGGGCGACCTCATCCTGGAAGGTGAAATCATCATCACCATGCCGGGCGGGCATGTGGAACTGGCCTTCAACGATGCCAGCCGGTTGGAAATCGCGCCTAACGACGTCGTCAAAGTAACCGCCGAACTGGCTGAAAGCGCCAAAACCGAACCCGGCGAGAACTCACTGAGCGACACCACCGTGGCGCGTGTCATTCAGGCACTAGACCAGAACAGGGATATTGGTGAAGAACTCGAAGAGCCCGGCGCAGGCCTCAGCGGCGGCACAGCCGATTTGGGCAACGGATTCGTCCGTTTACTGCGCATTGCCGAAGGCGTCAATCCAGCAGAATTCGACATCCTGCGGTTGTCGCGTGTCGTTGAAAACGTTACCCCTTTAGGGTTCGAGTTTGGCACCTCACTGCCTGATCGCGAATTTCCGATTAGAGATGATGATGACTCTGGGACGCCTATGGACGGCACGCCGTCGCTGTCGATCAACGACGTGACGGTCAACGAAGGGGCGGGCACCGCCACCTTCACCGTCACCTTGAGCAACCCGAGCGCCTCGACCGTGACGGTCAACTACGCCACCGCCAACGGCACCGCCACGTCCGGCGCCGGCAACGACTACACCGGCACCAGCGGCACCCTGAGCTTCGCGCCGGGCGTGCTGAGCCAGACCATCACCGTGCCGATCATCAACGATGCGCAAGCCGAGCCGAGCGAGACATTCGTGGTTAACCTCTCTGGCGCGGTCAATGCGACGATTGGCGATGCGCAGGGCGTGGGCACGATCATCGACAACGACCAGCCGCCGGTGATCGACCTCGACGCCAACAACTCCAGCGGCGCGGCCGGGGCGAACTACACCACCAGCTTCACCGAGAACGGTGCCGCCGTGGCCATCGCCGATGCCGACGTGTCGGTCACCGATGTCGATTCGACCAACCTGACCGGCGCCACCATTATGCTGACCAACGCCCAGGCCGGCGACGTGCTGGCCGCAGGCGCGCTGCCCCCGGGCATCACCGCCTCCATCGTCGGCAATATGGTCACCCTGTCCGGTTCCGCCACCTTGGCCAACTACCAGACCGCCATCCGCGCCATCACGTTTGCCAACACCAGCGAGAATCCCTCGACCGTGGCCCGTACCGTGACCGTGGTGGTCACCGATGGCACCAGCAATTCGAACCCCGCCACCACCACCATCAACGTGGTCGCCGTCAACGATCCGCCGGTTAACACAGTGCCGGGTGTGCAGAGCACGGCGGAAGACACATCAAGGATATTCAGCACAGCGAATGGCAACGCCATTTCTGTTACTGACATGGATAATGGAACGTTGATCACTACGCTTACCGCTACCAATGGCACCCTGACGGCATTAACCTTTGCTGGCGCCACCATTACTGGCAATGGCACAAATATCGTGACCATTAGTGGAACCGCGGCCGCGATCAATGGCGCCATGAATGGCTTGTCATATCTGCCGAACGGTGATTACAGCGACAGCGTGCCGGCGCAAATTACGGTCAATACAACCGACGGCACAGCAACCGATGTTGATACGATCAACATTACCGTCACACCGGTGGCAGACGCGCCAACCGTCTACGCGCATGTCACCAGCAACGGCATGTTGGCGTCCGGCAATAGCCTGTTTGCGGCTAATTTCAATGCTGGCGGCGCTTTGAACGCAGCAAGCGGCTGGACCGCAAATGCCTTGTTCGGCAACTCCTTTGCCGAAATTCCTGGTGGCAATGGCAAGACTCAAACCGAAGCGACGTTATTCAATACCGTTGCCTGGGCAGGCCAGACGGGGAGCAATGCAACCGAGCAAGCCAACTTTGCCAGTCGCTGGGCAACCCGCACGAATGCTGGGGAGTCTGCAGATGGCTCTACCTTTGCGGTATACAACCAGGGTGGCGCATCAGGGTCGGATGATGCGCAAGGCTTCCTGCAATATACAGGTGCTGCTCTTACCGCAGCGGAAAAGGCATCCACGAGCTATGTCATCAATACACAAATTTATGCTGACGCCAACTCAACACAAGCAAACGGCGTAGGCTTTGTTTTCGGTTATGTCGATGACAACAATTACTTCCTGGCACGCTGGGAAAACCCGAGCCCAGACTATGCGCCCGCAGGCAGCCTTTTCGATAGTTACCCTGGTCAGTACCAGGAGCTGTCTCTTGTGCAGATTGTAGGCGGCGTCCCGATAGATCTGGCAAGGGCTGCCTTTGCGGGTGACGACTGGTTCACCCTGAATATATCGGTGAGCAATACGGGCATTGCGGTTACCGCAACGGACAATACTTCCAGTGCCACCACCAGCCTCAACTACACGTACGGCACAGTTGCGGGCGGAGCGGCGGCTGCACCCGCGCTTAACAATGTGGGCTTTTATAGTTTCGACAATGATTCGGCCGTTCGTTTCGACAATCTCACCATCAATAGTGGCTTGTACAGCTACACGCTGAATACCGAGGCCTACCTGAACGACAACGATGGCAGCGAGACACTATCTGCAATCACGCTAACAGGCATACCAGCCGGCGCAACGCTAATGGACGGCGCAACGCCGATTGCAGTAACTGGTGGCACAGCCACCGTGCTAGTCGGCCATGCCATAACCATAACTTCTGCAACTCCATTGACTGATGCCCAGTTCAATGGAATTACCGCCAGCGTAACCGCAACGGAATCAGTGGGCGGCTCGACAGCTGTCGATACCGACAATGTCAAAGTTGACCATACCGCCGGGACAACCAGTGATGACTGGCTGGTTGGCACTGCTGGCAACAACACGATCAATGGCGGCAACGGCAACGATGTACTGATTGGCGGCGCCGGCACCGACACGCTTGATGGCGGCCTGGGCGCGGATGTCCTGCGCTGGAATTTTGGCGAAACCGGCACGGATACCGTACTCAACTTCGGTACGGCTGCGGGGACCGATGCGCTGGATCTGCGCGACCTGCTGGTGGGTGAGTTGCACGGTAACAATAATGCAGGCAACCTGGCCAGCTATCTGCACTTCACCTTCAGCGGCGGTAATACGACGGTCAGCGTGAACGCCAATGCCGCTGGCGGCGTTGAGCAGACAATTGTTTTGCAGGGTGTTGATTTGACCGGCGGAAGCACCCTATCAGACCAGCAGATCATCCAGACATTGCTCAACAACAACAAGCTGATCACTGATTGAACATGATGTCACCAGTTCCGATCCTGCGGAACTGCCATTAGATGAGGAAAGGTTATGCCGTATATAAAACGCGATGAGCAGGGCCGTATAGTGATGGTCGACCTGGAGCCAGGCGAAGGTTTGCTTGAGGTATCAGCCAATTCGCCCGAAATGATCGAGTTCATGAAGGGCATGGGCATGGAACAAGGCAGCCTCCAGCAATCGGACATGCGGCTGGTGCGCGTGCTGGAAGACCTGGTCGACTTGCTGATCGCCCGCGATGTCATCCGTTTTACCGACTTGCCCCAGGCCGCTCAGGAAAAACTGCTGGAAAGGCGGTCCATGCGGCAATCGCTGGGGGCGCTGAATCTGCTCAGCGGCAGCAACGAAATCGTGTAGTAAACCGTGCCTGAAAGTGAAATGACAAAGGGCGGCCAACCAGCCGCCCTTTGTCTTTGTGGTTACTCCAGCAGAAATTCAAATTCTCAAGGCATCACCACGCCCGGACCCGTCATGCCGTCAAAACCAAGCCCGGCCAGGCATCGGCCCTCATGCTGGTTCAACACGCCCTCGGCGATAGTCATCATCCCCATCGTGTGGGCAATCGTACAGACGCCACGCAGGAAGGTCTGGTTGCCAGGGTTCTTGTCGATGTCATGAATGATGGAGCTGTCGATCTTGAGATAGTCCAGACCAAGGTCATGCAGTTCGCCGATATGATGAATCTGGTTGCCCACATGCTCCAGCCCGATCTTGCAGCCCAACGGCTTCAGGGTGTTGCAAAACTCGCGAAACGCTCTGGCGTGCAAATAGGCACCGAACTCGGGTATGTCAATCCATAGCCTTTCAGCCAGTGAAGGATAGCGACTGAGCGCCTGGTGCATGCGCTCAGTCAGCGCGGCATCACACATGGATTGCGGCGACAGGTTGATGCAAAGTGACCCGGTTTCATTTTCCAGCCACGACATCGCGTGTCCGAATATTGCCTGATCAATCTGTTTGATCAATCCGAGGCGGCTTGCCCATGGAATGAATTCCTGGCCCGACATCCATAACGCATCCTGGATGATCTGCATGCGTGCAGGCGCTTCATGATGAATCAGCTTGCCCTGTACGTTCAGCACGGGAAAGGTGGCGAACTTGATGCGGTTCTTTTCAAGCGCCGTTTCAATCAGGTCTTTCCAGGCAGCCAGGCTCGAGGCCGGCTGCGAGTCGATGTTTGACGTCTCGGTTTCAACCGCGCTGCCGCCTTTTTGTTCGGCTCGCGCCAGCGCAGTATCCGCGTGCGCCAAAAGCTGCTCCACCGAATCGCCATGCTGGTAGACCGCCGCACCTACCAGTACTTTCTGTTCGGAGGGTGTGCTGGGATCGTTGATCGACAACAGGGTGTGCGAGAAGATTTGATGCGCCAGCATTTCAATGGAGCTGACATTGGGCGCCAGCACGGCGAACTCTCCACCATTCAGGCGGCCGATCTGACATCCTTCCCACTCACCGCAAAATTCATCCAGCGCCTCGGAAATCCTGCGCAACAGGGCATCTGTCGAATCCCGGCCAATCTCCTTGTTCATCTGCACCAGCTCTGGCAGCCGCAGGACAAATAGCGCACCTGTCGGCGCCATGTTCTCGCCTTGCAGCGCCTGTCTGGTCTGTTTCAGGAAGTGTTCGCGGTTCAGCAAACCGGTCAGCGGATCATGCTGCGCATCGCGACGAAGTTGGTCGAGCCGCGCAGACTCGTCCTCCAGCATGATGCGCACTTGCGTCGCATGTGTGTTCATGGCCCTAACAAGGCTGCGGAATTCCAGGGTATGCGGCTCACGAAGCGTAATAAATCGACGCGCCCCGATCGCTTCCGCCTGTTCGACTACGTCACGAAGCGGCCGGGTGATGAGCCGCAGGATAACCGTGCCAATCAGCCCAATTGCTACCGCGCAAGCCAGAAACCAGTACAGCAGGTTAAGGCTGCCCTGCCAAAGTGCCTGCTGTGCATAACGGCTGTGGCTTTTAATGGTCAGGGTACCAAACTGGCGCCATCCATCCTGCACCTTGGCGACGCCGGGCGCGGCGTGAATCGGGATCAGGTTGGCAAACCAGGCAGGCACCTTGCTGGCACCGGCATCGCTGGTGCGCGACACCAACACTTCACCTGTCGGGGAAGTCAGGCCGATGTACTGGTAATGTCCGCTGTCAAACTGGGCCGCGATCAGCAGTTCGATCGTGACGGGATCCTTGTTCATCTGCGACATCGACAGGGCCAGCGAATTGGCGTTATCGATGTTTTTCAGCCGCAGCTGATCTTCCAGATAATGTCTGGCAGAAAGCGCGCTTATCAGAAAACTCACGCCGAAAGCGATGGTCATGATTGCCAGAATGGCAAGCCAGAGTTGCTTGGTCAGTGACATGGCATTTCCTTACGGAACAGGTGTTTCAATTGATTCCCTCCTCGCGCATCCTTGCAAGCAGCTTCCGCCACCTGGACAACCGCTCTGTTGAGTGAGTCTCCCTGGATTGCGCCCCCCCAACCCATACGCCTTCCGTATTAAAACTGAAAACGGGAGACAAATCAGGCCGGCGGGAAGCGGCACGAACGTCGGATACCAGATTATCCAGTACCAGGGGCTCATCATTGGGAGTTTGATAATAACTAAGCACCATGTGGGCCTGGGTAGTCGTGCTGTGGGCGCCGCCGATGCGCGCCTTGACATAGGTAAGCTGAAGTTTCTGGACCGGAATGCCCAGAATCCTGAGTGTTGCGAATTTGGCTATGGCGAAATCCTCGCAATCGCCCTGTCCCCGTCCCAGAATTTCAAGCGGCGTTGCCCAGTAATCCCGCTCGCCCCAGATATTGATATCTTCTTCGAACTGGATTTTTCGATTGAAGAATTCATTGACCTGGCGTATCTGGGCAGACTCGGTCTGACTTGCGGCATCCAGCAACAATTTACGCCATGCGCTGACGGATTCGAGACCCTGGTTGCCATATTTCTGCGCGGCCACCAGCAGGACCTTGTCCAGATCCGCCCCGGCGAAGGTCAGGCTCGAAGCAAAAATCAGGAATAAGGCCAGCCGCCAGCGGTCAAGTTTTTGGAAGAATCGCTGAAAATTCGACATTGGGCGGGAGGGTTATGTGGTTCTGGCATCAGTATTCTTGATGAATTTTTTTCAAAGCGCCCTTTACTCCGGGAATAGTCGCCACGTAATATCCCCGAACCCCTCATTAATTTGGGGTTCCAGGCCCGGCAAATCCCGCTTTCACGACAACGCTGTCGTGCCCAGGTAAAAAAATATTAATAAATCAGACAGGTACGATAGTTGCTGCCATCCGTACGCACCGTCCCATATTTAGCTATCGGCTCGAATCAGAAGGGTTTTATAAATGCAAAAAAGAAAAATCTCCTTGGCCCTGGCCTTAGTCGCGCTCTTCTCGGCAGAAGTTGGTGCGGCGCCTGCAAGTACCCTTAAAGATGCCGTCAAGAAGGCAATCGTCAGCAATCCGGAAGTACAGGCGCGCTGGCACGATTTTCTTGCTTCGCAGGATGAAGTGGACGTCGCTCGTGGCGGCTACTATCCACGACTTGATCTGAGCGCGGGTGTCGGCCGGGAAAACATCAAGCAGCCCAGCCTGCCAAGCGACAGCTTCACGCGGCGCGGCGCGGCGCTTACGCTCAACCAGATGCTTTACGACGGTTTTGCCACCAAAAGCGAAGTAACAAAGCTGGCCTACGCCAAACTGACACGCTACTACGAAGTTCTGGATGCCACGGAATCAACCGCGCTGGAAGTGACCCGGGCCTACGAAGACGTGCTGCGCTATCGTGAACTCTCCCGTCTTGCCCAGGAGAACTACGCCCAGCACAAGCAGATTTTCGACCAGATCCAGCAGCGGGTTCAGGCGGGTGTTGGCCGGCGCGTCGATCTGGAACAGGCGGGCGGCCGTCTTGCGCTGGCGCAATCCAACCTGCTAACGGAAGCCAGCAATTTGCATGATGTCAGCGCACGTTATCAGCGCATAGTCGGCGAACTGCCCGCTGGCGAAATGGTTTCCCCAGAATTGCTCAAACAGGGCATTCCGGCCTCAATCGAAGAAGCGCTGAAACTGGCCTTTCAAGGCAGCCCGGCTTTCAATGCCGCCATTGAAAATGTCCGTGCCGCTCAGGCCGAAATCGGCACAGCCAAGGCCAACTTTCATCCCCGAGTTGACCTGCGCGCCAGCAAGGACATCGCATTTAATGATAATGGCGTCTCTGGCCGCCGCGATGATGAAATCATCGAGCTTGTACTGAATTACAACCTGTTCAAGGGCGGCTCCGACCGCGCACGGGTTAACCAGTTTTCCAAGCGCCTCGAACTGGCCAGGGATCTGCGGGACAAATCCTGTCGCGACATTCGTCAGACCCTGGCGATTGCCTACAACGATGTCGGCCGTCTGTCCAAACAGCTCGCCTTCCTCGATCAACACCAGCTTTCTATCGAAAAGGCTCGCGAGGCCTACCGGAAGCAGTTCGACATCGGACAACGCACCCTACTCGATTTGCTGGACACGGAAAACGAATATTTCCAGGCCCGCCGCGCCTACGCTAACGCCAACTATGATTATGCCATTGCCCACGCCCGCACCCTGGCAGGCATGGGAACGCTTGTTCCCGCGCTGCAAGTCGCAAGAGACGGCATGCCAACCGCGCAGGAACTGGGGCAGGATCGCAAAGGAGTCGATGCGGCTGATATTCAATGTCCCGGAGAAGCGCCTGTTCTGGCGGTGAATGAACTCGAAATCGCTCAAGCCAAACCGGTCCCGCCTCCGCCCCCTCTGCCAGAAAAAACCATCGCACCTGCTGGTCCGACCGTACAACAGGCTTTGAATAACTGGGCCGCTGCTTGGTCCGCCAAGGATACCCCGCGCTACCTCGGTTTTTATTCGAAGAATTTCCAGCCCGAAAATGGCCGGTCAATTGATCAGTGGGAACATGAACGCCGCACCCGTCTGGCCAAGCCAGGCGAAATCCGGGTGGACATTTCAGACTTGAAAGTTGACCAGGCCAGCCCAGACAAGGCCGCTACTGAATTCCGCCAAGTTTATACGTCGCAGGATTACCGCGACATCGTCAACAAGCGCCTGGACTGGGAACGCGAAGCAGGTCAGTGGAAAATTCAGCGCGAACAAGTAGTCTCATCCCTGTCCAACCTGGACGGCTCGCGGAAACCCTCGTCAATGAAGACCAAAAAACGCACCAAGTACTGTCCCTGCCCGGTTACCGCAAAATAAATCAGACCATTTCACTGCTCAAGGATGGCCTCTGGCCATCCTTTTCTTTTTTATAAAGCGGTTGAAATTAGCGCAAACGTGGTTCAAAGTTACCCGGGTACTCAGGGAACCTGAGAAACAGGCTATGCTCTGTATGTCAATTGATCGGGAATACTGGTAATGAACATGACCGGATGGCTCAATGAATCGACGTGACGCGCTTCGCGCTATCCTGGCTTTTTCGGCGCTTGCCGTATTTACGCGGCCAGCAGCCGCGTTTCAGCCCAAAGCCCGCGCGAGAGTGGACCGCAGCCTGATACTGGGCGATATCGACATTGTTGCCTTTGTTGACGTTCCCGCGGATGCCGCCATCGCCTGGTCGGTATTGACCGACTACAACAAGCTGGCTGAATTCGTTCCCGACATGCATGTCTCACGCGTCATCAGCAAACCCGGCGAGGTGCCTCATGTTTACCAGAAGGGTGACAAGACCTGGCTGCTCCTCAACATGCCGCTGGAGATGGTTTTCCGCATGGACGAAACGCCGAGTACGCGCATAAAATTTCGCTTGGTCTCCGGCAACATCAAGAAAATGTTCGGTGAATGGCTGATCGTCCAGAAAGGCGCGGTCACCCGAATCAACTATCGCGCCCACATGGAACCCGGTCTGCTGTCCCTTCGCGCGCCCGGCGATCACCTTCTCATCGAATCTGATATCGAAAACATGATGAACGCGATAGGCAGGGAAATTCTCAAACGCATGTCCTCCGCATCCAGCTTATGAGGGAATGGCGGGAAGCAATCCGGCTCGCATTTTTAACTGTTTGTCTTGGCTGTTCCGCGATATCGCGAGCGGAGGCAACCGTCACGGTTGAAGCCAGCGCAACTACCGTCCGCGTTACTGCCGAAATCGACACCACAGTGAATCGGGACATCGCCTGGAAGGTGCTTTCCGATTACAACCGCTGGGCCGAATTCATCCCGGATATGCAAGTCAGCCGCGTGGTTTCAAGACCGGGCGAACCCTTGCTGGTCGAACAACGCGGTGTGATTCCTTGGATGCCCAACTTCCCGCTGGTGGTGATCGCCAGCGTTCAGGAAACGCCCGGAAAAGGGCTGCGCTTCCAGCGAATTGCGGGCAATATCCGGGCCATCGAGGGGGAATGGCAGATACAGGGTAGAAAAAAAATCCGTCTGGTTTACCGGTCAACGGTTGAACCCGGATTCCCCCTTCCCCCGCAAATGTCGACCGAAATTTTCAAGCACGATGCCAAGATCAAACTCGAAGCCATGGCACAGGAAATGGCGCGCATAAAGAAACTGCCGGCGCATTGATGAGTCCGGCTTTCTACCGGCCAGATCAGGGGCTGGCGGGAACGGAGCCGAGGCGGCGTTGCCAGCCAGTCAGGTAAAGCAAAATACCGCGTGCCGCACATACCAGGAACAGGGCAAGAAACAGCCCATAGACCACATTGTTGATCAATAGCACACCGTACATGGTCGCCACCGCCAAACCAAACCAGGCCTGATGGGATTTTTTCAAGGGTGTGGTGGCTGGGTCTGGAATCATGTACAGGGTGAAGAGCATAAAAGCGACGCTGGTCATGGGCGCAAGCGGAACAATCCAGGGAATGTCAAACCACCAACTTCGCAGCAGCGCCTGCAGCACGAATCCAGTAATCCATGCCATGACCAGTACCAGCCGCCCGGTGAAGATCGCGTGAATGATGATGCCAGAAGTCAGCAGAATGCCTGGCGCCACCCAGTCCCACGCGCCGGTAATGCCTTCCGTGAAATGATAAGGCGGTGCGACGCCCACAAAAGGCAGTATCAGCAGGGTGGCTGTCATGCCGAAATTGGACGGATTGAATACATGCTGCGTCAGATTCTCCCTGACAGGCGCGCGAATAAGCACCTTGGAAGCAATCGAAAGCACTGCCGCGAAGGCCACAGGCCAGAGCTTTTCATTGGGGTAGAGCAGCGTCGCGATGGCCAATCCTGGAATAATGGCCGGTGGCAGGAAATTGATGAAATTGCCTATCCCGCCAGCAAATCGCAATGGCCGTCCCTTTGATCGCGCATCCACCCACTCCAGAAAAATATGGGCCCCCATGGCCGCACCCACGCCGACAACGTGATGCGCCCAGGCTTGTTCAAAGCCAAGGATGGTGTGGCCCAGAAAAGTACCAATGATGAGCAGAATGGTGAAATACCATAACGCGAACAAGCGCATGCGCGGGTCATGGCGGGGGTAAAACTGCAGGGTGGCCAGCGTTTCCTTCATGTCCCCGCTTTCAATGAACCCAACATGATGGTATGCCAGCCCGGTACCAGCGTAAGCGTTGTTTGCTGCGGCTCGCCCGTCATGGATCGCCAGCGCAACTCTACCTTGAGAGAGGCGTTGCCCGATTGCCCCAGACCAAAGTGCAGCTCAGGCGCACGCTTGCCCGAATGCCCCGATCCGCCATCGACCTGCGCTACCCTGCGTTGGCCATCGGGCAATATCACGGTTGCCTGCGCGCCGATGGCCGGGCGGCCCTTGTTGGCGATGCGCCCCTTATATGTCGTCAATGCAGCTTCCTTTCCGGGAACTGGCAGCAGCAGATTCAGCCCCAGGAAATTGCCTGCCACTGGGTTGTCGTTGCGGTAGAACACAGAGGTCTCATATTGATTGGCCAAGGCCATATCGAGGTCTCCATCGCCATCCACATCGGCCACTGCAATGCCCCGCGTAACCATGGGGCCGCCCAGCCCGATATCCCGCGCAATATCGAAGTAGCGCCCGTTATTGGCGCGCACGAAAAAACAGTTGGGCTCGTGGCCTGAAAGGTCATCGCCTGGCCTGAATCGCGGCCAGTTGCGCGGATCATGCACCAGGGTGTCGTTAACCGTACCCAAGGCTTGCATCTCCGGCCAGCGGTTGATAGTGCCCTTGATGAAGCCGGTGGCCTGCATGACCTCCACCACACCATCGTTGTCGAAATCGGCCAGACGCGCATCCCATGCCCAGCCGCTGCGTGAAAGTCCGTACCGTTCGCTTTCTTGTTTGTAGGGCGCGACGCCAGCCTGCAATTTCTCAGGATTTCCCGTGCTCATCCAAAGCAGATGGCTTTCCTGAAAAGCATAGGCCGCGGCAATGTTGCTCACATACATGTCGAGCCAGCCGTCCCCGTTCATGTCCGCGAAATCAATGCCCATGCCCTTGAAGGAGTCGCGCCCCACAACAAAGGATGCCGGTGTGAAAAAACTCTTGCTGCCCTCAGCCAAAGCGAAATGCATCTGACTTGGCCTGGAACGGTTATGCAGCAGACGATCCGGACCATAGTCATTGGCGAAATAAATTTCAGGCAGCAAGTCGCCATCGAGATCAGCCGCTCCCAGCGCCAGGGTCCAGCCGCGCGCCACCTCTTCGGCCAGTAATCCCTTGACTTCGTGGAAGGAAACTGAAGGCCTGTCGCCTGAGGAGGCGGCCGTCCAGCGTAGAATCCGGTTCCAGCCGCCGTTGAATGCGCGGGAGCGGCTTTCGGGCAGCACTTCAATTCCGCCGGCTTTGGCATCCAGTATCCGCGCACCGTCCTGTGACGTGTTGCCAATGATCAGATCGAGATGGCCATCGCCATCGAGGTCCGCAAACGCAGCAGAGTTGCTGTACCAGCGCTCGCGGCCGGGTACAAGTTCCTGCGCCACGAAAGCCGGGCCTTCCAGTCTTGAATCGGGCTTCCTGAGAAACACGATGGGTGTGCGGCCCCAGTAATAGACCAGCACATCCGGCCAGCCATCTTCATTCACGTCACCCGGCAGACAACCCATGGGCGCCATGGTGGTATCCATGGGCAAGCTGCGCGCATCAAGCATGACCGGCGCGAAACGATTTCCAGTGCCCGGAACCGGGACAAGCGTTACATGGTCGGTACGCGGGTCGATATGGCAAAGATCATTGGCCAGTCCATCGCCATCCAGATCGTACAGTGCGATCGCCGCTCCCAGCGCCGACACCATGGCCGACACGCGCTCAAAGCTGGGATGCACCTGACGTACCGATTTGTAATCGATCCCTTCCGGCTCAGGCAGGGTCAGCGGGGTAAATTGGAAACGCGATGCCGCGGCACGGCGCTCTGCGGAGGACATGGCCGGTTCCGCCGTAAACGAGTATCCCGCGAAAACAAGAAGCGCCGCCACTAGAGGTGTCGCATAGCGCTTTAGGTAAGTGTATTTTGCCGTGCTGCTCATTGACCGATGCTTGAATCGGATAATCGATGCTGTGGGCTTCGCGCCCCCGAACCTGGTATGTTTATTCTATTCGTTGTTCGCGAATCAGGGCAGATTGAAAATGCTCTTTTCCTGGCAAATCAAATTCTGCTTTCATAACGTAGTATCGCAATACCGTGGCAAAGCGCGGAAAAGGCCAGCAAACCAAGCGCTTCAGGCATGACTTGCATCACCGCGCCGCCACGGACAAAGACATCCTGAAAACCGTCCAGCCCCCAGGACAGGGGCGAAAAGACCGCCAAATCCTGCATGAGCGGCGGCATGACGGCCTTGGGAACAAGTATGCCGCCCAGCGCCGCCATGATCATTACCACCGCGGAACTGAAACTGGCCGCCTGTTCGGCCGTGCGGGCGTACATGGCCACAGCGATGCCAAAGCCGATGGCCGCCAGGCTGGCCGAAGCGCCCATGACCAGAATCGCCAGCGGAGAATGTCCCAGATCGAGCCGGTCACCGCCCAGCAGCGGCAACACATGAACGCTCACTGCCAGTATGGACGCCATCTGGATCAGGTTGATGACGAAATAGGGCAGGGCCTTGCCGCCCAGCACCACCCAGGCCGGTACGGTCATGGTTTGCAGGCGGAACAGGCTGCCCTGTTCGCGCTCCTTGATAAACGACACCGACAGCGGCACGGTCAGAAAAAACATGGCCAGCAGCGTCCATGCCGGCGCATTTTGCTGCACAGAAGTCGGTGTGGGGTCGCCCCGCTCCTTGGTCACTACCTCGCTATGTATTGGCATGAACACTGGCGTTTGTTCCATGTCAGGCATTGGGACATAGCGTTCGCCCAATGTGGTCTTCAGCAATTGATCCAGCTGCTCGCCGCCCAGACGCATTTCCACGCCATGCAGGGCCAGACTTAACGCGCCTTCCAGCACTTTTCGATAGTCTCCACGCAAAGCCGGATCGGCCAGCACACGCACTTCAACCGGCTTTTCCGTCAGCAGTTCTTTGGGAACGCGCGCCGCCATTTCGCCGATCCGCCGTTTGGCCTGTTCGGTCGCACCGGGCGGGATCAATACGGCAAACATGTAGCGGCCCTCAATCAGCCACTGACGTACCTGTACCTCGGAAGCATGGTCGGACTCGGTTAACTGAAGATGCGAATTGGAACGGAAGGCCCGAATCACGTTTGCACTGATTTCACCTCGATCACCGGCCACCACCAGCACCGGGAAGGTCGCGCCCGGGCGCTCTCCAAACGCGTCGCGCAATGCGAGGGAAAGAATCAGGACAAACACGACAGGCATGACAAAAAAGAGGAACAGGGCCTGACGATCGCGGCCGATGATGCGCGCTTCCTTCAGGATGCTGGCTACCAACTTGGTCAGGTTCTGCTTCATTTTTCCGCTTTGCTTTCAGTCAGCGAAAGGAAAACCTGCTCCAGGCTGGAAGCACCAAATCCCATCGAATGGACCCCCAGACCGTGTTCATGCACGGTCTGCATCAGCTGAACGGCTATCTCATCGGGCCGTTCTGCTGTCACCATCACGCAGCGCCCGCTGACAAACGCATTCTGCAATCCGGGAAGTTTTTGCAGCTTCTGCGCCAGCGCTGCCGGAGGGTCGCCTGTCAGCTGCATCTGTATGGTTTCATTACGCTGCATGGCAAGCAGATCGCCCACCGTGCCCTGCACCAAAATCCGCCCGTGGTGCATGATCGCAATCTCCTGGCAAAGCTGTTCCGCTTCTTCCATGTAATGCGTGGAAATCAGGATGGAAATCCCTGCCGCATGCAGTTCACGCAGGCGTTGATGAATCAGCGCGCGCGAATGCGGATCGATGGCCACAGTGGGCTCGTCCAATATCAGGATTCGTGGCTCATGGATCAGGCCGATCACCAGATTCAGCCGCCGTTTGAATCCGCCAGAAAAATGTTCGACCCGTTGATCGGCCTCGCCGGAAATTTCGGCAATCTCAAGACAGGCTTCGACGCGGGACTGAAGATGTTTTCCGGTCAGGCCCTGCATGCGGCCAAAATACTCAAGGTTCTCCCTTGCGGTAAGCGTAGGGTATATGGCGGGTTCCTGCGGCACCATGCCCAGCACGCGCTTGATTGCGGCTCGATGTCGTTGAAGATCCTGCCCATTGATCAATACCGAACCTGAACTGGGCTTGAGCAGGCCGCCAAGTACCGACATCAGGGTTGTCTTGCCCGCGCCATTGGGACCGAGAATGCCGAAAAAACCGCCCTCCCTGACCGTCAGGTCAATGCCATTCAATGCCGGGGCGCGTGCACCCTTGTAGCGTTTGGACAACTGCCGCAATTCGATGGCCGCCACGCCGCCTGTTTTGACGGCATGCTGCATTGAAAACGGGCAGGGGTTGTTCATGAAATGTTGATGGGGAAATCAAACCGGCTGGTTTTGAATAAAATGCCTGGCAACAGGCAGACATTCTAGCAGTGAGCATTCATGCAGCCGCAGATCACCCCGAATTCCGTCTGACATTATCCTGCCTGGCGTTGAGGTGGAAGCCCTTGTGACAAAAAGGGAATTCCCCCCGTTGCCATTGCCCCTGCCCCCGGCTTGGCGCTAGAATGTATGCCCTTTTTGCCCGTTTCCCAGGTAATTTTCCGGGCAACTTTTAACGCAGTTTTTACGTGAGCGTCATGAACAGACAAGATTGGCTCGAGGGCACGCTTTACTCCCCCGACTTTGAACAGGATTCCTGCGGCTTCGGGCTGATCGCCCAGATGGACGACCAGCCTTCGCACACCTTGGTGCGAACGGCCATTCATTCGCTGGGTTGCATGACGCATCGCGGCGCGATTGCCGCCGATGGCCTGTCCGGTGACGGCTGCGGCCTGCTGTTCAAGAAGCCGGACGCTTTCCTGCGCGCAGCCGCAAAAGAGGCAGGTCTCACTCTGGCTGAACGCTACGCCGCCGGCCTGGTGTTCCTTTCACAGAATGAAGCCGCCCGCAAAACGGCCAAGGACACACTCACCCGCGAATTGCAGGCGCAGAAGCTGGCAGTGGCCGGATTCCGCAATGTGCCGGTGAACACTTCGGTGTGCGGCCAGTATGCGCTGGCTTCGCTGCCGGTGATCGAACAGGTGTTCGTCAACTGTCCGGACAGCCTGGACGAAGAGCATTTCGAGCGCGCGTTGTACATCGCGCGCCGCCGCGCGGAAAAGGCACTGAGCACCGACAAGGTCTATTACATTCCGACCCTGTCTTCGCGTGTGATGTCCTACAAGGGTCTGGTCATGCCGGAAAACCTGCCGGTGTTTTACCCCGACCTGAACGACGAGCGTTTCGCCTCGTCGCTCATCGTGTTCCATCAGCGTTTCTCGACCAATACCTGGCCACAGTGGAAACTGGCTCAGCCTTTCCGCTTCCTCGCACACAACGGCGAGATCAACACCCTGCAGGGCAACCGCAACTGGAGCCGTGCGCGGGAGATGAAGTTCGAATCCGACCTCATCCCCGACATGGCGGACGTGCGACCGATTGTGAATACAGACGGTTCCGACTCCAGTTCGCTCGACAACATGCTCGAAGGCCTGGTCATGGGCGGCACCGGGCTGTTCCGCGCCGTGCGCCTGCTGGTGCCGCCGGCCTGGCAGAACGTCGAGGACATGGACCCGGACATGCGGGCCTTTTACGAATACAACTCCATGCACATGGAAGCCTGGGACGGTCCTGCCGGTCTGGTGATGACCGATGGCAGATATGGTGTGTGTGCGCTGGACCGGAACGGCCTGCGCCCCGCGCGCTGGGTGCTGACGAAAGATCGCATCCTGACCATCGCTTCGGAAGTGGGCGTGTGGAACTACGGCCCGGAAAACGTCGTGATGAAAGGCCGCGTGCGGCCCGGTCAGATGGTCGCCGCCGACCTCGTTACCGGCAAATTGTTGTTGCCGGAAGATATCGACAATGAATTGAAGAAGCGCCACCCCTATCGTGAGTGGCTGAAGGAAGCTACCAAGCTGGAATTCGGCGCCTATCCGGACGGCGACATGGTCACCATGGACGCCGCTTCGCTGCTCACACATCAGAAGCTGTTCAATGTCAGTCTGGAAGAGCGCGACGAGATCCTGCGCGTACTTGCTGAAGACGGACAGGAAGCCATTGGTTCCATGGGCGACGATACGCCCATGGCGGTGCTGTCGCAGAAAGTGCGTTCGCCGTTTGATTACCTACGCCAGCAGTTTGCGCAGGTAACCAACCCGCCGATCGACCCGATACGCGAGTCTATCGTCATGTCGCTGGCCACCTGCTTCGGCCCCGAGCGCAACCTGTTCAAGGAATCGAAACAGCACGCGCACCGGCTGGAAGTCAGCTCGCCGCTGCTGTCGGAAACCGCGTTCAAGTCCATCACCACCCAAAGTGATTCCGCCTACAAGAGCCATTTCCTGTCACTCAATTACGATTCCGGCAAGCAAACGCTGAAAGCTGCTACCGAAAAACTGGCCGCCGATGCCGTAGCCACCATCAAAAACGGTGCGGTCATTCTTGTATTGTCCGATCGCGCGATCAGCAAGGACACGCTGCCCATTCCTGCGCTGTTCGCCGTGGGCGCGGTCCACCACGCGCTGATTGACGCGGGCCTTCGCTGCGACGCCAACATCGTGGCCGAGACCGGCACGGTGCGCGACCCGCATCACTACGCCTGCCTGATTGGTTACGGCGCAACGGCGGTGTATCCCTACCTTGCCTACGAAGTCATTGCCGATCTTGTTAAAACTGGTGAATGCAAGACGCCGCTGGACAAAGCGCTGTCCAACTACCGCAAAGGCATGGACAAGGGTATCTACAAGGTGCTGTCGAAGATGGGCATTTCGCTTGTCGCCAGCTATCGCGGCGCTCAACTTTTTGAAGCCGTCGGCCTGAATGAGGAAGTCATCGAACTGTGCCTCAAAGGCACAGTGTCGCGCGTATCCGGCGCTGACTTCGCCGACTTCGAAGCCGACCAGAAGCAGCTGCACAAAAATGCCTACAACCCCTTGAAACGCCTGCCCGCGGGCGGCCTGCTCAAGTTCATGTTTGGCGAGGAATTCCACGCCTACAACCCGGACGTGGTGCAGCAGCTGCAGAAAGCCGTGCAGAACGGCGATTACGCGGAGTACAAGAAATACTCCGAGATCGTGAACACGCGCCCGGTGGCGATGATGCGCGACCTCATGACAGTGAAGTTTGTCACCAAGCCAATTTCGCTGGATGAGGTTGAGCCGATCGAAAACATCCTCAAGCGTTTCGACTCCGCCGGCATGTCGCTGGGTGCATTGTCGCCGGAAGCGCACGAGGCGCTGGCCGAAGGCATGAACCGCATAGGCGGCCGTTCGAACTCCGGCGAAGGCGGTGAAGATCCCAAGCGCTATGGCACCATCAAGATGTCCAAGATCAAGCAGGTTGCCTCGGGCCGCTTCGGTGTTACACCGGCCTATCTGGTCAACGCCGAAGTCCTGCAGATCAAGATCGCGCAGGGCGCCAAGCCCGGCGAGGGCGGCCAGTTGCCCGGCGACAAGGTGTCCGCAACCATCGCCACGCTGCGCCATTGTAAGCCCGGCACGCCGCTGATTTCACCGCCGCCGCATCACGACATTTATTCCATCGAAGATCTGGCGCAGCTGATTTTCGATCTGAAACAGGTTAACCCCGCCGCCCAGGTGTCGGTGAAACTGGTAGCCGAACCGGGCGTAGGCACGGTGGCCGCAGGTGTGGCCAAGGCCTATGCCGACCTCATCACCATTTCCGGTTATGACGGCGGTACCGGCGCTTCGCCCTTGACCAGCGTGAAATACGCCGGCACGCCGTGGGAACTGGGTCTGTCCGAAGCGCAGCAGGTATTGCGCGCCAATGGGCTGCGTGGGCGCGTACGCGTGCAAACCGACGGCGGCCTGAAAACCGGACTCGATGTCATCAAGGCTGCGATTCTCGGTGCGGAGTCCTTCGGCTTCGGCACCGGCCCCATGGTGGCACTGGGCTGCAAGTATCTGCGCATCTGCCACCTGAACAACTGCGCGACAGGCGTCGCCACGCAAAATGACAGACTGCGCAAGGAATACTTCATCGGCCTGCCGGACATGGTAGTGAATTTCTTCACCTTCATGGCCATGGAAACGCGCGAGCTGATGGCGAAGCTTGGCATCCGCAAGCTGACCGACCTGATCGGCCGCACGGATTTGCTCGAACTGATGGAAGGCCAGACCAGCAAGCAGAAAAAACTCAAGCTCGATGTGCTGCTCGACCAGGGCAGCATTCCGGCGACCGAACCGCGCTTCGCGCAGCAGGACCGCAACCCCTCATTCGACAAGGGCGAGCTGGCGGAAAAGATGGTCAGCGATGCGCTGCCCTTCATCAAGGAGCGCAAGAAAAAATCCTTCACCTACGCCATTCAGAACGTCAACCGCTCCATCGGCGCACGTCTGTCGGGCGAAATCGCCAAAGCCTGGGGCAATGCCGGGCTGCCGGATGACAACTTGCATATCAAACTGCTGGGCTCCGCCGGCCAGAGCTTTGGCGTTTGGAACGCCAGCGGCTTGACGCTCGAACTGGAAGGCGATGCCAACGATTATGTTGGCAAGGGCATGAATGGCGGACGGCTGGTGATCTATCCACCCAAGATATCGAGCTTCGAGCCGCATCGCAATATCATCATCGGCAACACCTGCCTGTACGGCGCCACCGGAGGCGAACTTTTCGCCTCCGGCATGGCGGGCGAACGATTCGGCGTGCGCAACTCCGGCGCCTTTGCCGTGGTGGAAGGCGCGGGCGATCACTGTTGCGAATACATGACGGGGGGCACGATTATCGTGCTGGGCGACACCGGGCTGAACTTCGGCGCGGGCATGTCCGGCGGTATGGCCTTCATTTATGACGAATCGGAAAAATTCGCCACCCGCATCAATCGTGAACTGGTGGATGCGCACAAACTGATAGGCGACGAGACCGAGGCCTATCGCGTCTTCCTCAAGGCCAGCATCGCACGTCATGCCGGACTGACCGGCTCGCCTCGAGCGCAGCATTTGCTGGCGAACTTTGATGCCGACATTGGCAAATTCTGGCTGGTGAAGCCCAAGCGCATTTCGCTGGAAGCCCTGCTGGATGATCTGCCCGGCGCACAGAAGCAGGCTGTGGCGGCATAAGGATATATAACAACATGTCTGACGTTTTTCAATTTCTGGACAAGCCTCGCCGCGACGGCGAGAAGACAGCGGCCGTCATCCGCATTCACGAGTTCAAGGAAATCTACGCCCAAATGGACGTGGGCCAGGCCAGGGAACAGGCTGGCCGCTGCCTCGCCTGCGGCAACCCGTATTGCGAATGGAAGTGTCCGGTACACAACTACATTCCCAACTGGTTGAAGCTCCTCGATGAAGGTCGTTTGTTCGAAGCTGCCGCACTGTCGCACGAAACCAATTCGCTGCCCGAAGTCTGCGGCCGCGTCTGCCCGCAGGACCGTCTGTGTGAAGGCGCCTGCACGCTGAACTCCGGCTTTGGCGCGGTAACCATCGGCCAGGTCGAAAAATACATTTCCGAGGAAGCCTTCAAGGCAGGCTGGCGGCCGGACATGTCGAACGTCACCGCCACTGGCAAAAAAGTCGCCATCATCGGCGCGGGCCCGGCGGGACTCGGTTGCGCCGATGTGCTTGCCCGCAATGGCGTCAAGGCTGTTGTGTATGACCGTTATCCCGAAATCGGCGGGTTGCTGACGTATGGCATTCCCGAATTCAAAATGGAAAAGTGGGTGATGAGCCGCCGCCGCGAAGTTTTCGAAGGCATGGGCATCGAATTCCAGCTCAATACCGAAGTCGGCAAGGACGTGAGCATGGAAAACCTGCTCAAGGAATACGACGCCGTGTTCCTCGGCATGGGCACCTACACGTACATGAAGGGCGGCTTTCCCGGTGAAGACCTGCCTGGCGTTCTCGAAGCTCTGCCCTTCCTGATCTCCAACGTGAAAAATTGCCTGGGCCAGTTGGGCAAGAGCGAAATCTTCCACGACATGAAAGGCCAGCGTGTCGTTGTGCTGGGCGGCGGCGATACCGCCATGGACTGCAACCGCACCTCCATCCGCCAGGGCGCTGCCTCGGTCACCTGTGCCTACCGCCGCGACGAGGAAAACATGCCCGGCTCCAAGCGCGAGGTCGCCAATGCGAAAGAAGAAGGCGTGAAGTTCCTGTGGAATCGCCAGCCGGTGGAAATCATCGGCGACGGCAAAGTTGAAGGCATCAAGCTCGTCACCACCGAACTTGGCCCGCCCGACGCACGCGGACGCAGAACACCGGTTGTGATTCCCGGCTCGGAGGAAATTGTCCCCGCCGACCGCGTCATCATCGCCTTCGGCTTCCGCCCCAATCCTCAGCCCTGGTTTGACGATCTGGGCATCACTACCGATCAGGGCGGCCGCATCATCGCCAAAGGCGGTGCCCATGCTTTCCAGACCGCGAATGAAAAAGTCTTCGCCGGCGGCGATATGGTGCGTGGCTCAGACCTCGTCGTCACCGCCGTGTGGGAAGGGCGCGAAGCGGCAAAAGGAATTTTGGGCTATCTTGGCCTGACCTGAACTTGACCAATTCCTCTGAATGGGCCTCATTAGAGGCCCTTTTTATTGCCGATACATCTTGGTTACAACTCCTTACACACAGTTACTCGCACAAAACACTCCGCATACATCTCGCGCATAAAGTGCAATCGTGCGCTGTTGATATGAATCTTCACCAACGAAAAAGATTCCGGCGGCACAACCCTTAACTGAACAGGAGTGAGAAATGAAAACCAAGATGATTCTGAAAACCCTGGGTCTGGCTGCCGTGATGGCGGTATCGACTGGCGCCTTTGCGGATGGCTGGAATGACGACGGTCCGCGCTTCGGCTTCCCCGGCTATAACAATGGCCCGGCCTTCAAGCAAAATCTGGAGTTGATCAAGAATGTGAACGATCGCCAGGATAACCAGCTTGAGCGCATCCTTGCACGTTATTACGAAGGCCGCCTGACTCAGATGGAGTTCCGAAAGCTGATGGACGTACAGACCGACATCCGCAAAATGGAACGCAGCTTCATGGCGGATGGCTTTCTGAATCGGCATGAATTCCAGAAACTGGACTATGCCCTGGATGCCGCCAGCAAGAACATCTTTCGCGAAGCGCACGACGGTCAGGGGCGCCCCAGCCAAGGTTACTATGGCGGCGGCTGGAATGAAGGTTACGGCGGCTATAAACCCTGGAACCGTTGATTGCTGATAGCTGGCGCATCCAGCCAATGACAGCCTGCCAGGTGAACCCGGCAGGCTGAAATGCTCTCCATCCGTCGTGGATCACTTAATTATCCAAACCCGTATCCGTTATTGACTTGTTCTTGTCCCAGAGGAAACTCCACATGAAAACCGCCCTCAGCCTTGCCTTGATCGCCTTGATGGCCGCCGGAACCGCACTGGCCGATCCACCCAGCCATGCGCCCGCACATGGTTACAACAAGAAGAAGCACCACGATGATGACGATGACCGTCATCACGGCAAGCACCAGGAACACAAATATCATGGCAAAAGCGGCGCTTACTATGTCCGTGACTATGGCGTGCGCTCGGGCAGATGCAACCGAGACGAAATCGGCGCCGTCATCGGCGGCGTGGCGGGCGCAGTGATCGGCAGCCAGGTTGCCGATCGTGACGATCGTGTCGTCGGTATGGTCATCGGCGGCGTGCTGGGCGCGGTACTGGGCCACGCCATCGGGGATGAGATGGACGATAACGACCGTGCCTGCATGGGCCACGCTCTGGAACTCGGTCGACCAGGCGTTCCGGTTGTCTGGAAAAGTGGCAAACATCATTACCACTTTACCCCGCTCGGCGAAGCACGCGGCGGCTGCCGGTACGCTACTGTCACTGTCGATGGTCGCAAGCCAAAAGAAGTACTGGCCTGCCCGAAAGGGCGCGGCGAATGGGAGTTTCGCAGGTCTTGATTCCGTAGCAGGCCGGAGTTCCGGCCGGCCTGTTAAACTTGGGGTTTTGCCAACAACCGCATTGCCCCATGTCTGCCCTCAAGAACGATACTTTTCTGCGCGCGCTGTTACGCGAACCTGTTGACTACACCCCCAGCTGGCTGATGCGCCAGGCCGGACGCTATTTGCCCGAATACAACGCAACCCGGGCGCGGGCGGGTGATTTTCTTACCTTGTGCAAAACGCCGGATCTGGCCACGGAAGTGACCATGCAACCGCTGGCGCGCTACCCGCTGGATGCGGCGATCCTGTTTTCGGACATTCTCACCGTGCCGGATGCGATGGGACTGGGTTTGTACTTTGCGCAGGGGGAAGGGCCACGATTCGAACGCCCCTTGCGTGAGGAATGGGCAATTCGCGACCTGGCAGCACCGGACCCCAATGACAAGCTGGGCTATGTGATGGATGCGGTGCGCAGCATCAGAAAAGCGCTGGACGGCAGCGTACCACTCATTGGCTTTTCCGGCAGCCCGTTCACACTGGCCTGCTACATGGTGGAGGGCGGTGGCTCGGATGATTTTCGTACAGTCAAAACCATGCTGTATCAGCGGCCAGATCTGCTGCACCACATCCTGGAAGTGAACGCCAAAGCCGTTACAGATTATCTCAACGCACAAATTGAAGCCGGTGCGCAGGCAGCAATGATTTTCGATACCTGGGGCGGCATGCTGAGCCACCGCGCCTATCGCGAATTTTCGCTCCCCTACATGGCTCGCGTGGTCGAGGGTCTGAAAAAGCAAAACGAAGGTCGTCGCGTGCCCAGCATTCTGTTCACCAAGGGCGGCGGGCTGTGGCTGGAAGCCATGGCGGACACGGGTTGCGATGCGCTGGGGCTGGACTGGACGGTGAATATCGGTGAAGCCAGAAAACGCGTGGGCGACAAAGTTGCCTTGCAGGGAAATTTCGATCCGCTGTGTCTGATGGGCAGCCCGGAAGCCATCGTCAAGGAAGCGGAATCCATCCTGCAAAGTTATGGCGCGGGTTCAGGACACGTATTCAATCTGGGCCATGGCATCAACCAGTTTACTCCACCAGATAGTGTGGACTTACTGTTGAATACTGTCCGTAAATCCAGCCGTCAATATCATCAAAAATAATCCATCAGCGCTTACTTATGCACAATTTGGGCGCATGACAGGATTTTTTAATGACTGAACTTGACAGACATGGCAAAAGCGCAATTTATTGATTTAAAAGAAATTAACGTCTCGCCTGTTTTTTAACCGATTCGTCATCTTGGCTTATTGACGCCTTGTTGGGGTTATTCTGACCAATCATCCACAAAATTATCCACAGAAATCGTGGACAACCCCAAAACCTTTATTAATCATAGAGATTTACGCGGGATTTCACGAATAAACTCCAGCTTCAGACGCTAACTTTCCCTACTTATCCACTAGCAATGGCCCGATTCGCCCGTATAGCGCTGGATGTCCCGCTTCCCAGGCTGTTTGATTACCGGGTGACAGGTATTTCTGCAGAGGATATTGGCCGCAGGGTGAATGTTCCATTCGGTAAAAAGAGTCTGGTCGGGCTCGTTCTGGAAATCACCGATACGCCGGATTGTGCCGAGGAAAAGCTCAAAACCCTTAAGGCAATTGATTCCACGCTGCCACCTTTACCTGGTGATGTACTCGACCTGTTCAGGTTTTGCGCGAGTTATTACCACTATCCAATCGGCCAGGTTGCGCTGTCCGCCCTGCCTACCGCCTTGCGGCGCTGGAAATTTGAAACACCCAACCCTGTTCTCCAATACGCGCTGACAGCGGAAGGCAGGCAAGCATTGCCCGATACCCTGCCCGCTCGCGCCGTGGCCAGGCACCGGCTGGCCGCACGCCTGAAAACCGGCAGTGCCGATTCAATTGAACTCAATCGCCTGTGCGGCGATGCGCCGCGTGTCATTCAGGACTGGCTGGAAAAAGGCTGGGCCATCATCCATGAAGATGCCCCCGCTGCAACGCCTATCATCCGCCCCGACTTGCTTAAGGAACAGCAGACAGCCGTCGAGGCGGTCAAGCAAGCCCTGGACGGGTTTTCCGCTTTTCTGCTGCATGGCATCACCGGTAGCGGCAAAACCGAGGTGTATCTGCGTCTGGTTGAAGAAGCATTGTCCCAAGGCAGGCAGGCGCTGATTCTGGTGCCGGAAATTGGCCTCACGCCGCAATTTACCCAGCGGGTGGCCGCGCGATTTCCAGAAACGCCGATCAGCGTGCTGCATAGCGGGCTGGCGGAAGGCGAGCGCCTGCTTCGCTGGAAACAGGCCGCGGCAGGCAAGGCGGGCATCGTGCTGGGCACGCGGCTGTCGGTGTTCACGCCCATGCCGGGATTGGGGCTGATCATTGTCGATGAAGAGCACGATGCTTCCTTTTCCCAGCAGGAAGGCTTGCGCTATTCGGCGCGCGACCTGGCCGTGTTTCGCGCCCGCCAGCGAAACATTCCGGTGGTGTTGGGTTCGGCCACGCCCAGTCTGGAAAGCTGGCATAACGCGGAAACCGGGCGCTACATCCGCCTGACCCTGCCCGACCGCGCGACGGGCGCTTCCTTGCCAAAACTGTCGCTGATCGACATCCGCAACCAGCCGCTGGATGAAGGACTGAGCCAACGCGCCATCCAGTCAATAGGCGAAACCCTCTCACGTCGAGAGCAAGCGTTGGTCTTCATCAACCGGCGAGGCTATGCACCCGTGCTGCATTGCCCGGTCTGCGCCTGGGTGGCGCCCTGTCCGCGTTGCTCTGCCAGGTTAACTTTGCATCGGCCGAGACATCGGTTGCGCTGCCATCATTGCGGGCACGAGGAACGCATTCCTGCAGCTTGTCCTGCGTGCGGCAATCCGGACATTCGTGCCATCGGTCAGGGTACGCAACGGGTGGAAGAAGCGCTTGAACGGCATTTCCCAAGCGCAAGAATCATTCGTGCCGACCGTGACAGCACACGCCGCAAGGGAAGCTGGGACACCATGCAGGCCAGCATCCACAGCGGCGAGGCGGATCTGATCGTTGGCACGCAACTCATTGCCAAGGGCCATGATTTTCCCAATCTCACCCTGGTCATAGCGTTGGATGCAGATGGCGCGCTGTTCAGCCTGGATTTCCGTGCGGAAGAAAGGCTGTTCGCGCAACTGATGCAGGTTTCTGGTCGGGCGGGACGGGCAGACAAGCCGGGCACGGTGCTGATCCAGACAGGTTTTCCAGATCATCCCTTGTTTTCCAATCTGGTAACACACGACTTTGCAGGATTTGCCCAGGCGCAGCTTGCAATGCGGAAGACGGGCCTGCTGCCGCCATTTTCGCGCCAGGCAGTCCTTCGCGCGGAAGCACATCAATTGAGCGCGGCAATGGCTTGGCTGGCGCGTGCGCGCAAAATTATCCCGGAAAGTCCGGACGTCGAGATATTCGAGCCGGTTCCGGCGCCCATGCTGAAAAAGGCCGGCCTCGAACGTGCCCAGCTCTGGCTCCAGTCCACATCGCGAGGAAGCCTGCAAAAAGCGTTGCAGGAATGGGTGCCGCAATTGCACACGTTGCGTGCGGCCGGAATAAGGTGGCATCTGGATGTGGATCCGGTTGAAAACTAGCATCTCGAGTTCTGGTAGAAATGGCACTTGCAAGCCAGCCGTCGATAACGCATAAACAGAACATTAAACACGAGGAGACCACCATGTTCCGCATATTTTCAAGCGCCACGCTTTCACTTTTGTTCTGTCTGCCCACCATGGCCGAGGAAGTGACGACGGCTCATCAGGGCCTGACGCTTAAAGCAAATCTGGAAATGGCCGATGGCAAAAGCCTGAAGGACGGCGTGATCCTGATGACGCACGGCACGCTGGCGCATGGCCGCATGGAAATCATGTCCACGTTGCAGGACAACATGAAGGCCCGGGGTTACAACAGCCTGTCCATCAACCTGTCTTACGCTGCCGACAATCGGCCTTTCGCCATGCATGAATGCACGCTGCCGCAAACTCACAAGCATGAGGACGCGGTGAGTGAAATCGCTACCTGGACCAACTGGCTGAAATCGAAAGGGGTTGGCAAGATCACAGTGCTGGGACATTCGCGCGGCGGCAACCAGATAGCGTGGTATGCCATGGAAAAACCTGATGCCGCCGTCAAAGCAGCCATCCTCATTGCCCCGGGATCCTGGAGTGAAAGCGAAATGTCGGCGGATTACAAAAAACGCTTTGGCCTGGAGCTGGCGCCTGTTCTGGACAATGCGCGCAAACTGATCAAGGCAGGCAAAGGCAAGGAAAAGATTTCAAAGGCCAATGTCGTGTATTGCAAGGACACGCAAGCCACGGCCGAAACCCTTGTTGCCTACCATGGCTACGATTCCCGCCTGGCAACATTTAGTCTGCTGAAAAAAATGTCGATGCCCGTTCTGGTGATCGCCGGCTCGGCCGATGACACCACGCCCGGTGTCGCTGAAAAAGCCAAACCGCACGTCGATGGAAAACGGGTTCAACTGGTCAGCATAGACGGCGCTGATCATTTCTTCCGCGATCTGTATGCGGAAGAAGCTGCCGATGCCATCAGCACCTTCCTGAAAGGGCAAAATTTCTAGTCGCGGTATAATCTGCCCTCACATTCCAGGCGTGCCTAGCTGCATGATGCAATGCGGCCGGGCGTAAATTTCGCATGACCTTAAAAGAACATCTCGCCAACTTGTTGGAACAGGCGGTTGCCGACATCCTGCCCGGCCAGCAGGCGGTTATCGAACTGGAACGCCCGAAATCGGCTGAACACGGTGATTTCGCGTGCAACATTGCCATGCGGCTGGCCAAACCCTTGAAGAAAAATCCTCGTGAACTGGCCCAGGCGATCGTCAGGGCATTGCCTGTTTCCAATATCATTGAAAAAGCTGAGATCGCCGGCGCGGGATTCATCAACCTGAAGCTCAAGCCTGCTGCATGGACAGGTATCGTGCAAGCCATCCATGAACAGGGAACACGATTTGGCCGTGGCAATCTGGGCAAAGGTCAATCAGTACAAGTTGAGTTTGTTTCCGCCAATCCCACCGGCCCATTGCATGTCGGACACGGCCGGGGCGCAGCCTACGGCGCCAGTCTCGCCAATGTGCTGGAAACCGCGGGCTACACGGTCACGCGCGAATACTATGTCAATGATGCGGGCCGGCAAATGGATATCCTGGCGCTGTCGACCTGGCTGCGCTATCTGGAATTGCAGGGCATTCTTGTTCCCTTCCCCTCCAACGCCTATCAGGGCGATTATGTACGTGACATGGCCCGCGCCATTTTGCAGGAACATGGCGACCGCTATATGCACGATCCCTCACGCATTCTCGACGGTGTGCCGGCACGGCCGGATGACGAACTGGTGGAAGGCGGCGACCCGCTAGCCAAGGCACAGAACGAAGCCCATCTTGACGGCCTGATCGCCGCCGCGAAAAAACTGCTCGGGATCGATTACGCTTATTTCCACGGGTTCGTGCTCAACGAGCAACTGTCCGACTGCAAGGAAGACCTGCTGGAATTCGGCGTCACGTTCAATGAGTGGTTCTCGGAAAAGAGTCTGTTCGATACCGGAAAGGTGGCGGCTGTGGTAAAAAAACTGGAAGCCACCGGCCATCTTTATGAACAGGATGGCGCGCGCTGGTTCAAGGCCACGGCTTTCGGCGACGAAAAGGATCGGGTGGTGCAGCGCGCCAATGGCGAGTTCACCTACTTTGCTTCAGACATTGCGTATCACGCCAACAAATTCGAGCGCGGCTTTGATCGCATCATCGATGTCTGGGGCGCAGACCATCATGGCTACATTCCCCGCGTGAAAGCAGCGCTGACCGCGCTGGGTCTGGACGCGGAAAAACTGGTCGTTTCACTTGTTCAGTTTGCCGTGCTGTATCGCGGCGGGCAGAAAGTACAGATGTCCACTCGCTCCGGTTCGTTTGTCACCCTGCGCGAGCTGCGTAGTGAAGTCGGCAACGACGCGGCGCGTTTTTACTATGTGCTGCGCAAATCCGATCAGCACCTGGATTTCGATCTGGACCTGGCCAAATCGCAAAGCAACGACAATCCGGTGTATTACATCCAATATGCGCATGCGCGCGTATGCAGCGTTCTGGCAGAATGGGGAGGAGACCTTTCAATCCTGCCCCGTGTCGATCTCGGTTTGTTGACCTCCCCCTATGAACTGGATTTGATGAAACGGCTGATGGCCTATCCTGAAATACTGGAAACCGCCGCGAAGGAACTGTCCCCGCATCAGATTGCCTATTATCTGAAAGACATGGCCGGTGACCTGCACACCTATTACAACGCGGAAAAATTCCTTGTTGAGGATGAGGCGTTGAAACTGGCGCGGCTTTCACTCATCACCGCCACCCGCCAGGTGCTGTCAAACGGCTTGTTGATGCTGGGTGTCAGCGCGCCCGAGAAAATGTAATGACAACCGCAAAACGGCCTTTCCTCAACGGTTTTCTGACTGGCCTTGCCGTCGGATTGGGACTCGCCCTCGCCGTTGCAATCTGGATCGGATTCAGCAACCCGTTTGTTGAACCACCCACCACCCCCACGTCACCAGCCGAAGGTCAGGCCACCCCCAAGGAAGCACCCAGCTACGATTTTTACAAAACATTGCCCGGCGAAACCGCCCCTGCGGATTCACCGAAAGACACTTCGCCTGCCAAAGCCGAATCGACATATTATTTGCAAGCGGGTGCCTTTCTTAACATAGCGGACGCCGAGGAAATGAAAGCCCGGCTGGCCCTGCTGGGTTTTGAGGCCCGCGTCATGCAAGTGGAAGATGCCGAAGCCATCCAGTTGCACAAGGTTCGCATTGGACCGTTCAAGGGCATGGATGAACTTAATAAAACCCGTGCGCGTCTTACGCAAAACAGCATCGATACCCTGTTGATTAAAATTGCGCCTGAAAACCCTACCAAGGAGACCCCGTAATGCGTGTTTCAGTAATTTATCGCGGATTTGCCATGCTGGCAGCCATCATCTTTTCCGGCGTGGCGCTGGCGGCCGATCCCGCAGTAGAAGGAACCGATTTTAAACGACTGCAAAAACCCCTGGCGGTTGAAACCGGCAAACAGATCGAAGTCGCAGAATTTTTCTGGTATCGCTGCCCGCACTGCAACCAGCTTGAGCCTGGCTTGAAAGCCTGGGCTAAAAACCTTCCCTCGGATACCAAGTTAAGGCCCGTACCTGCCGTATTCAACGACAACTGGCTGCCTGGCGCCAAGATTTACTACACCCTGCAGGAAATGGGCGTGCTGGATAAATTGCATGGCAAGGTGTTCGACGCTTACCACAAGGAAAACCTGAACCTGAATGACGACGCGCAACTGATGGCATGGGTCAAGCGGCAAGGTTTGAACGAAGCCACCTTCCAGACCGCTTACCGTTCATTCTCGGTTCAGACCAAGGCCATGAAAGGCGCTACAGCCGCGCGGGCGGCGGGACTGGATGGCGTGCCTGCACTGCTGGTGGATGGTAAATACCTGACCTCTGTATCCATGACGATCACGGAAGACCGTCTTTTTGAAGTGCTCGACGAATTGATCGCGCGCGCGCGCAAGGAGCGCGGCAACAACATCGTCAAGATTAAACCCGCCGCCAAAAAATCCGCCACCGCCAAGCAGCCCGCCAAGCCCGTTGCAGCGGTCAAATAAGCCACTGGTTGTTTTTATCACCGGCGCCTCTAGCGGGCTGGGTGCCGCGCTGGCCCGGCATTATGGAAATCAGGGCGCCATTCTCGGCCTGACCGGCAGGCGGGCCGCCGCACTCGAAAACACTGCGTCCGGATTGATCGCGCATTGCTATATCGCCGATGTGCGCAACGTAAAGGCCATGCAAGAAGCCGCATTGAGCTTTATTGACACTGCCGGCACGCCCGATATTGTCATTGCCTGCGCGGGCATTTCCGTCGGCACGCTTACTGAAGTGAATGAGGACCTGGTCGCTTTCCAGGCTGTCATGGACGCCAACGTCATGGGGCTGGTGCACACTTTCCACCCCTTCATCGCCGGCATGAAAGCTAGGGGGGCGGGCGTTCTATGCGGCATCGCCAGCGTGGCTGGCGTTCGTGGCCTGCCCGGTGGCGGCGCATATTCGGCCTCGAAAGCAGCGGCTCGCGTTTATCTGGAATCCTTGCGGCTGGAACTCAAATCCTCGGGTATCAGCGTGGTTTCGGTCTTGCCCGGCTATGTCAGCACGCCCATGACCCAGGTCAATCCTTATCCCATGCCGTTCAAATTATCCGCGAAAAAAGCCGCGCAAAAGATTGCCCATCTGATTGAAAAGAGAAAGCCCGAAAGGGTGATTCCCTGGCAGATGGCAATCGTTGCAACGCTCCTTCGCTGTATGCCCCGCCCCATTTACGACCGCCTGTTCGAAAAAGCACCCCGCAAGCCGAGAAATCTGCCAACCTGATCCGTATTGGCGGGATGGAACATCTGTACTATATTCACTTACACCAGACATAATTCAAAAAAACCCGCGGGAGAGACATGGGAAGTGCATTAAAGGTAGTGGTGGTCGACGATCACCCCCTGTTGAGAATGGGCGCCGCCAATTCAATCAATCAGGCCGAAGACATGGAGCTGGCCGCGCAGTTTGCCGATGCGGCTTCACTCAATGCCTGGATGGCTGCCAACAATCGGGCTGACATCGTATTGCTTGACCGCTCCCTGCCCGATGCTGACGGACTCGACCTCGTTTCCGACATCCGCGAAGCAGGAATGAAGGTCATCATGCTGACAATTGCCGATAGTGAGGAAGAAATCTCCGAAGCGATTAGCGCAGGAGTCGACGGCTACGTCATCAAAAGCAGCGAACCGGATCATGTCCTTTCAGCCATCCGCAGCGTCTGCGCCGGTCAGGGCAGCTTCCCGCTTAATGTCATGCAGCGCATGGCCAAGGGCGAATTGGGCCAATACGCGCTGGATGCCCTGACACCACGCGAACTGGAAATAGTTGAATTCGTGAAGCAGGGGCAAAGCAACAAGATGATCGCCTACAACCTCAAGCTTTCCGAAAACACCGTGCGCAACCACCTTCGCAACATCATGGAAAAACTGGGGCTCAAGAACCGTGTGCAAGTCGCGACACTAGCCCTGAAGGAAGACCGGCGGCGGCGCTAGCTAAAAATGAGCCTAGACTACCGTTAAACATGTCAGCCATGTCGAAAACTGGCCTGATCAAAGCTCATTTAGACATTCCAGACTCCGGCGAGCATTTGAATTGCCTTCAAATCGTCAAGTAGATTGCATGTATTGTTGACAATCTTATTGGCGTGCAACAAATCCAGAAACTGTTTCCTGTAGCCACCAATGCAGTCTTCTCTTGACCCCAAACTTCTTAAGACAATCAATGTCGACCCGCAGGCGGCGTACATGATTGCCACACTTGAAAAACTTGAACAAAACCAGTGGTGGTCAGCTGAGCAACACCAGGCTACGCAGTTCAATATGCTGCGCCCGTTGCTTGAACACGCCGCGCGGACAGTTCCTTTTTACAGGGATCGATTCAAGGCCGCTGGCATCCGCTCCGACATGCCGTTAAACATAAAATCCTGGGGAAAGATTCCGCTATTGACACGGCGCGATATTCAGGAAGCAGGTGAATTACTGTTTAGCATGAAGCCGCCGCCGGACCACGGGCAGATTACACAGGCATCCACATCTGGCTCTACCGGACAACCTGTACATGTCAAATCCACGGCACTGAACACGCTGTTATGGCGAATCTTCACTGTCAGGGAACATCTCTGGCACAAACGCGATTTCAGTCTCAAGCTGGCTTCAATACGTCAATTTGGTGATGGCTTCGCTGCACCGCCAGAAGGCAAGATTGATGAAGGCTGGGGACCTGCCACGAATGCACTTATCAAAACCGGCCCGTGCGCCATGCTTTCCATCCTTGCAACCGTCAAGGAACAAGCAGAATGGCTGATGGGGCAAAAACCTGATTATTTGCTGAGTTATCCTTCCAATCTGCTTGCGCTGATACGCTATTTTGAAGATAACGGACTGGCTCTACCCAATCTCAAACAAGTACTTACCATATCGGAAACGGTTTCCCCTGCATTGCGGACAGCCAGCTTAAAAATATGGGGCGCACCGGTAGTGGACACCTACAGCTCCAGAGAAATGGGCTACATTGCCAGTCAGTGCCCCGATCACGAACACTTTCATGTGCATGCAGAAAACGTGCTGGTTGAAATTCTCGACCCAGATAACATACCTTGCAGACCCGGTAAAATCGGGAAACTGGTTATCACCAGTCTTTACAACTATGCGATGCCCCTCATTCGCTACCAGATCGGGGATTACGCCGAGGTCGGAGAACCCTGCCCATGCGGGCGCGGCCTGCCCGTACTCAATCGCATTCTCGGACGGGAAAGGAATATGCTTCACCTGCCGAATGGTGAAGTACGTTGGCCCATTATCGGTGGCCCAATTCCACGGCACATCAACCTGCCGCCCCGCCAGTATCAGGTTGTGCAAAAGAGTCGGGATGTCTTGGAGGTCCGGGTCGCCTCAGCCCGGCCATTCACTGAAGAGGAAACCTCCTCCCTTACAGTAGCATTCAATAAGGCTTTCGGCCACGATTTCGAAATTCGCTGGGTCTACGTTGACGAATTTCCCCAAAACTCTTCCGGAAAGTTTGAGGAATTCATTTCCGAGATTTCCGGTTAACCATCAAACACAAGATTCGAGCCGGCACTTCTCTGCTTTGATTTTCCGCTACCAGGTAATTTGAAGGCTGGCAGGCCCGCGCAAGCTCAACCCATCACGCCACACGGGTGGGGCAGCCAAACGCCAATTTTCCGGTAAATGTCGAAAAAGCTGTTCAAAGGCAATGCGCAAGGTCAATCTGGCGAGATGAATGCCAAGGCATACGTGTATGCCCTTGCCAAAAACCAGCGTATCGCCAGACGTCTGTCTGGAAACATCAAACCTGTCCGGATTCTCGAACTGGCGTCCATCGCGGCTGGCAGCGCCTATCACTACCGTAACCGGGTCACCCATTCTTATCAGGGTTTCTCCGATCATGACATCCTTTGTCGCCGTGCGGGCCACGGCATATTGGACCGGCGGCTCATAGCGCAGGATTTCTTCCACGGTATTCGGTATGCGACTGTTATCCAACATGGTCCACGCGAGCGCATCTGGCCGGCTGGAAAGCAGGTAAACTCCATTGCCAATCGCGTCGGAAACAGTCTCCTGCCCTGCAAAAAACAGGAGGGACATCAAATACACCACGTTCTCATCGGTCACCATCTCAGCACCTGCGGGCGGACACAGCAGATACGCCAATAGGCCTTGATTGTCCTTGCCTGACCTTTGTTCCGCAATGCTTGATTTCAGAAAGCCTTCCATCTCTGACAGTGCATCAACTGCCTCGTCATACGCCTCGGTCGTATTCCTGATACTCAGGGCATTTGCAATGGCGCGGGTTCCCTTTTTGAACCAGTGCAATTCCGGCATCGTGGTGCCAAGCACATGGGTGATCGCACCGAGGGAAAGGGGATAGGCATAATCCCACATCAGGTCAAGGCCGCCCTCCCGTAGCGCTTGCGTGATCAGCCTGCTCGCAAGCCCTTCGACATGAGCATCAAACTGCCTGACCGTGTCTTGTCTGAAGAATGCTGCTACCTGTCCTCTCAGCATGGTGTGTTCTGGTGGGTCTTTGAGCAGAAACCAGTTCCCTAGAAATTCCCATAACTTTCCGTGACTGCGGGATAGGTCAATGATGGAACCGGGCTCCATCAATACCTTGTTGCGTTGGTGGACGAAGGCGGGACTGCGAAGAACTTCTTTTGCCTCATCAAAACCGAACACGTACCAGCCTTCAGGGTACTCGGGCATGGCCGGCTTGCCCGGATGAACAGCACCCGCATCCAGGTATCGCCGGTATACGGGGTAAGGATCAATCCGCATTGCCTCATTGAAGGGATCGAACAAATCTACGGCTGATGTCATGAATGACTGCTCATTAAAACAGATCTACACAATAGATCACACGGTAGCCCCCTGAAGCCAGGTCCCCCTGAAAAAAATTTGGGAGAATCCATAGAAAGCGGCAATGCATCGTCCGATAAAAAAAGCGCAGCGTTGGGTCGGCAAGAAACTCGGTCAGAGTCGGGAAATGCCCACCGTTCATATAGCGATCGACTGCAGTCCGGAATACAATGGATTGCCTGATAGTTCTGCCGCTTTCTACCCCACCGTTGTAGGAAGGACAGCGGCCATCCCCCACGATATAGCGACATCCCTCTGTACGTACCCGGTCAATAGCTCCTGATAGAAGGTTACGAATAAGGCTGCTGCCACGCATTTCCGGATGGACACTCATGTTGTATCCATACACCGCATTGAACTTCTGCTGGCGAGCGCCTCTTGAAAACTCCGTAAAATTTTTCGGAAATGCCTCGATATCCTGAGGGTCGAACATGACATGTCGGTAGGCAATGAGGCCAAGCAAGCGATTTTCCATCCAGGCACCGATCATCGTGTGGCCTGAATCAAAACGGGACTGAAGAAGATCCGGGCTAGCCTGCAACCCAGTCGGCCAGCAGACTTTTTCCAGCAGATCAATGGCGTGCAAGTCATGCCTGGTTAATTCGGCAACCCGTATCTCCATACTCTCGCACCCAACATTCCCTCGGTCATGGGCGCTAGCTTGCCATAAAAGGACTAAGGGTCAAAAGTATGGGTTGCCAACACGATTTCGTGAGCGGACCAATCCAGTCGCCTTCCGGCAAGCATTATGCCTGCCTTATTAGGCGGTTTTTTTAATCCATCCAAAAAAATAGGCGCCAATAGGCGCCTGTTTCTTGCAAAAACCATCTATCAATGAAATTAAGAAATCTAGATGGTACTTTGATCAAGAACTTATTCTAATAATGATGGTGGTGGGCCTTCTCCACCTTCCCCACCGGTTGTTCCACCATTATCCCTGGAAGAAATGATCGCCATGGTAGCAGCAGTTAGGACTACCCCGCCAACAATCAAGCCTTCTGTGGACAAGCCACCAAAAGCGTTCATCATGGCCGGCGAGGCCATGTTGACACCATGCAAATAGACGCCCTTTACCCCCTTGTCGTTGAGGCGTAAATCAACAATCGCGGGGCGCAGGGGCGCAGAGAATGATGAAACCAGATTGCCGGTATTATCGCGAACGGTCTGATCAAGACGGAGGCCATAGGCCTGACGCTGCTTTCCGGTTTTGGAAACCGCCAAGGGAATTTGCCAGTAAGCCGTGACTGCCGGTTCGCTTGTAAACTCCCCAGCATAAGCCTGTGACAGCGCGAGTGACAGCGCACACATGATGGGTAAATTAGTCTTCACCTTGCCCCCTAATCCTAAAAATAACATAGAAAATTTTCGAAACTACCTATGAAATCTACAACCGCCCTGATAGTCGGTCAAGCAAATTTTACTCCGTCTGGCCCGGATAATGGGCAAACGTGGCATATTTTCACCAACAATCTTCCATTTGCAGCCACACAGCATGACTCTTTTGGCCTTTAACACCCCCATATCGGGCATGCCGGGCATGTCTTGGCCTGCCATGCCCAGTATGGAGGCATCGACATTATTGTCGGTTTTGTACCAACTGCAGCAAACCGATCGACTTGACCCAGCCCAGCTTGAGTCATTACAGATGCAACAGTTACATGGCCTGTTCAGTCATCTTTTTCAACATGAGCCCGTTTATCACGCAAGACTGACTGAAGTCGGTTTTAGTCCAACAAAAACCCTTACACCCGAGCTGTTCAGATCCCTGCCCATATTATCCCGTGCCGAATTACAGGACATGGGAGAAAAAGCTTTTTGCGTAAATATTCCTCCAGAACATGGTCATGTCCGTAAAGGCATGACCTCAGGCTCGACTGGCAGGGCGTTGACTTACGCAAAAACCGGTCTGGCAGATTTTCTATGGAATGTCATAACACTGCGCGAGGCATTACTGGCTGATTGGAATTTTCGAGGCAAGCTGGCTGTGTGTCGCGCCGGCTCAAAAGACGGAGAGCACTCCAGTTGGGGAAGACCGGAAAACATTATTTTTGAGACCGGCAAAGCCTCAATCCGCAATATTCGTACCGACCTGAAGGATCAAGCCCGTTGGCTGAGCGCCTTCGGTCCCGATTATCTCATTACCAATCCAACAAATCTGAAAGCATTGTGTGAATGGTACAGCACCCATGGTGGCTGGGAAAGCCAACTTAAAGGTATCCGAACGCTAGGCGAAGTAGTTTCACCGGAATTGCGGGAAATGTGCCAAACCGTCTTTAACGCGGACTTGCGTGACATGTATAGCGCTGCGGAAATCGGCTATATCGCACTCCAATGCCCGGAACACCTTCATTACCACATCATGTCCGAGTTCGTACTTGTTGAAGTATTGGATGAAGACGGTATGGCTTGTAATCCGGGCGAAATTGGGAAAGTCGTTATTACAAGCCTGCACAATTTTGCTATGCCCCTTATTAGATATTCAATTGGTGATTACGCTGAAGTAGGCGAGCCCTGTCCATGTGGAAGAGGGCTGCCTGTCTTAAAGAAAATCATGGGGCGCAGCCGAAACCTGCTTACCTTCCCCGATGGCAAAAAATGGTGGCCAACACTTCCGCCTAAAAAATATCTGCATATTGCCCCCATCAGGCAAATGCAATTGGTTCAGAAGAGTCTGGAGACGATAGAAGTCAGGCTGGCCGTAGACGCGCCGTTGAAATCAGATCAAGAAGAAGCATTGACCGAAGCTCTCAGGAATATGCTCAAATATCCATTCAACCTGCTTTTCACTTACTACCCGGAACTTGAGTATGGCCCGAACCACAAATTCGATGACTTCATTTCAGAAATTTGAGTCCCTTACAACATGAATCACCCGCCATCATTGCCTAAGACTCAGGACTAAACGCATATCCGAAACGACTGATAATTTCATTCTCCTGTTTGGAGACACTTTCCATCAATGACGGCGTGTAATATTCGACGTGGTGGCCATGTGGAGTTGCATTAACCATTGCTGCGTTAAAAATATAAAATCTCAGGTCATCCGGAACAACCATCCTTTCAATCAAAAAGTCATAGAAACCTCTTCTGAGATTCTCTGTTTGAATAATCTGAATGGGCCTCTTTCCGTACATATGCTTGAAAAGAAATGTATACCAACCACCTTTCTCTTCATGCAGCCCTCTCAAATGACCGCGCGTTATATTCACTCCGGTATTTGAGTAACTTTCAGGTGCCCGGCAAATGAGTTGGTGTACAGTGCTCCTGTCTTGTCCACAATTGAGCATTCTTTGCACGGTCCCCTCAAATCCCAGCTTTCCGTCATCTGAAAACACCCGCCATATATAGGTTGGTTCTTTGAGGGTTTTCTGAAACTCGTACCAGGAAACATAATAGCCCCATGGATTCCGGACAACCCCAAGTAGTGGCAAATGGGCATAGCTCTGCGGTAATTCCGCTACGGGAAAATGATAGCCAAGTTTTTTTGCATTCTCGAAATATCTCATCAAGGCAGCATTTATGAAGCTTCCGCCCGACTTGTGGAGATGTATAAAAACAAAATGTTCTGTGGCAATCATGATCGCAGGGCATATAGCATCATCATGATGGTTCTGTCATGAAAAACTGCCGACTGATTTTTCGGGAAGATTGGGCAGAAATCCCCGCTGCCAGGCCAATCACGCAAGAACATGTCGCCAACACCAATCTGATCCTTGGCTTGCATGGTCCGGGACAACATGAACTCAAGAAAAGTCACCATGAAGAATTATTGAATGATCCATACTACATCTGGTCAGGAAAGTGCTCTGGCAATTGGGCATTGTCATTAAAGCATGCTAGCTATCTTATTGTTTTCGATCAGGGCGCACTAGTTAAGTGGCGCACCAAACAGTCTGGCACACGTATGCTTCACGTGATAGTAAAGCAACTCAACGGGCCCTGGTTTGTTAGCCGAGAAGCTACCGGTCCATCTAATCATTGGGCGGTCAGCGAGATTGACATTACCGCAACAACTTGGATGCCCATGGATATTGATAAAGTCGAACCCATTGGCAAGCCGATCAATATGCCGGCCGGTACAGTCGACGCGATTGGATTTTCCGACCTCAACCCCGGGGGGGGCAGCAATAATTGTTCACGTATAGACTGGATGGAGGTTTGGGCTCGTGCAATTCCAAGATCCAGCCACAACAATCAATAGTTCATATTTTTCCAGCCGCAAGGAATTCATGTGATAAACCAAGAGTTCTGGGCAATTACGGCCTACTTTAATCCCGCCGGATGGTCCACGAGATTAGCCAACTATCGCCTTTTCAGACAAGCCCTACATGTCCCTCTTATTGCAGTGGAATGGAGTCCTGACGGAAAATTTCAGTTGTCTGCCAGCGATGCCGATCGTCTCGTACAAGTTCAGGGAGGCGACCTCATGTGGCAGAAGGAGCGTTTGCTTCTCAACGCCTTGAGCATATTGCCGAGGGAAGCCAAGTATGTTGCATGGCTCGATTGCGACTTGATTTTTGTTGATCCTCATTGGGTTGATGAAACACGGGAAGCCCTGCGTCATGCAATGGTTGTTCAACCATATAAGGACGTCATTTATCTTGATGGCCATGTCACTCACCAGATTGGCTCTGGCCATGGCTTTCCCTTAATGGATACCTATAGCCACGATGACCTACCCATTCGGCATTCATTCGCTTCACTGTATGAAAGATTTACCAATGATATTGTTGCAATAGATCTCGATACTCGCTTCAAGCGCGAACATCCTTTCGAGCACTACAGTGTTTTGCAACGACCCGCATATGGTCACGCATGGGCTGCCCGGGTTGCGGAGCTTCGACAGATTGGACTCTTTGACAGGTGCGTCCTGGGTGGCGGTGATCTATTCTTTTGTTATGGACTGATTGGTAAAAGCCGTTCTCTGATATCCAACCACCTTGACATCGGATGGGACTACTATACGGGCGGTGATCATTATGAACATTGGTCAGAAAATGCTTCCACTTGTTGCGGGGGCAGTCTTGCAGGCACATCCAGCACATTGCTTCACTTGTTCCATGGCACGTTAGGTAGCAGGCAATACAAATCCAGAATTGACGGATTGAAACCCTTCCGGTTGGATTTAGACCAGGATCTCAAGGCAGCAGAAGGTCAGCCATGGTCCTGGGCAAGGGAGCGCGAAAACCTGAACAAATACTTCATGCATTACATGAAGGGACGAAACGAGGATGCTCAGTAGCCTTATTGGCCAAACAATGCCTGAACCATTTTCGGCTTTCTGGCGCCATGCGTAGCAGAGGATTATCAAAATTCAGCATTAATCCGATCCAACGAATCTGGTCGCCCTCGAACCATGGTTAGCCCACGGTCTTGCGGAAACGTAAACAACTCCAGACCCGGTGTCTGCGACAAGCGCTCAACAAATCGAAAAACCGTATGTTCATAAACCCGATCCTTGCCATAAATCGGGCTTGACAGCCTGCTGGTGCTGTCATGGAACATGACGATGGCATGTTCATTAAGCTTGTCGAGAAACGCAAGATAATCATATCGCGCCTGCTCAGCAGAATGATAACCATCAATCATAAGCAATCCGATATCTCCAAGACTCCCATACTCTTCAGTCTTTACAAAGTCCTGGGTCGTATATTTGAAGTGGCGAACATTGGGAACACCAAGTTTTTCGAAATGCCCAGCCACCTTCTCCGGTACTGCCCAAAAATCGTCCGCTAATGATGGGTCGATAAACCACAATTCCCCGCCTTCGGCATTGTCCAAGAGCGATTTTGCCATCACTGCTGGAACGAACCCCCGCCAAGATCCAATACAGACAGCCCGCGCTGGCCTGAGCAACCGCCCAAGTGAATAATAGATGCCGCCCAAACCCAGATTCAGATCCTCTTTGCGCTGGGCATGTCCCATACGCAGCATTTCTGGGTCGTCAAAAAGTTTGCGTATGAATTCTTCCATGGTCCAGTGGCATAATAAATGCGATTGTTTTGCCGCATGCCAGACAAAGCGGCCATCACAAACTTATATCATGACGAGCATGCGGCCGGAATATCCCTACGTTTTCAATATCGGCTTGAACCGTGCAGGCACCACTTCACTGACTGAAGCGCTTGGCATACTGGGCATTGATACCATTCATCACAAACACAACGGCATACGCCTTTATGCCCTGATGCAGCAAAACATTCGTTTGGGTTGCCGCCTATTTTACGGCCTGGACCACCTATACAGGGGGTTCTCCGATTTTGCAGGCCAATATTTTTTCAAATTGATTGACCAGCAATATCCGGGAAGCAAATTCATTCTCACTACGCGTAATCTGGATACCTGGCTTGACAGCCGTGAGCGTAAGGTCAGGAAAAATATCGCCAATCCGAATTACCGATATTATTTTCGGTCAATCGACCGCCAGGGGTGGGCGGATGAATACCACGCCTTTCACTTCGCTGCGAAGCAATACTTCGCTCATCGTGACAAGGATTTCCTGATTATCGACATTCCAAATGGTGATGGATGGGAAAAGCTGTGCTCTTTTCTGGACAAGCCCATACCAACAGTATTATTTCCTAACCGGAATGCACTGCCTGTTTTGTAGTAGCTATTCGACGGTAACACTTTTAGCCAGATTGCGGGGCTTGTCCACATCCGTCCCTTTTTGCAACGCCGCGTGATAGGACAATAGCTGTAACGGCAGAGTATGGAGTATAGGTGAAAGCGGCCCGGCATGACTGCCCAGCTGTATGACGTGAACGCCTTCTTCTTCCCGAATATGGGTTTCCATATCGGCAAACACATAAAGTTCGCCACCGCGCGCACGGACTTCCTGCAGGTTTGATTTCAACTTGTCGAGCAGTAGGTCATTGGGCGCGACAGCCACGACAGGCATGTCCTTGTCCACCAGTGCCAGCGGCCCATGCTTGAGTTCACCCGCAGGGTAAGCCTCGGCATGGATATAGGAAATTTCCTTGAGTTTGAGCGCGCCTTCCAGTGCAATCGGGTAATGCTGTCCGCGCCCCAAAAACAACGCATGATGTTTGTTGGCAAAGCGTCTGGCCCATTCTTCGACCGCGGGTTCGAGTTTGAGCACTTCCTGCGCCTGCAAGGGAAGCTGACGCAACGCCTGCAGGTATGTGGCTTCCTGCTCCGGATTCAAACGTCCGCGCAGCTTGGCAAGCACCAGAGTCAACAGGAACAAGGCGGCCAGTTGGGTCGTGAATGCCTTGGTTGAGGCCACACCGATTTCAGGTCCCGCACGGGTTAAAAATTTGAGTTTGCTGGCCCGCGTCAACGCCGACTCGGGCACGTTGCAGATGGTCAGGGTGTGGGTGTGTCCCAATTCGATTGCATTTTGCAAGGCGGCCAGGGTATCGGCCGTTTCTCCGGACTGGGAAATGGTCACGATCAGCGCATCCGGATTGGGAATGGTGTCACGATAACGATATTCGCTGGCGATCTCCACATTAGCGGGAATGCCGGCGATGGACTCAAGCCAGTAGCCGGCAACGCGCCCTGCGTGATAGCTGGTGCCACACGCCAGAATGGTGACGGCCTTGACCCTGGACAGCGTGGCTTCCGCTTCCGGGCCAAACAGCGCGGGCGAGAGCGTTGAACCCATCACGGCAGTTTGCAGCGTGTCGGTCAGTGCGCGCGGCTGCTCGTGAATTTCCTTTTGCATGTAATGACGGTAATGTCCAAGCTCCGCCATGTCAGCCGTCAGTTCGGAAACATGCACTTTGCGAGTGATCTCTTCGCCCTTGCGGTTATAAATGTTGGCATGAAGAAGTCCCAGATCGGCAATGTCGCCGTCTTCCAGATAGATCAGCCGCTGGGTAACCGGCAGCAGCGCCGAGGCATCCGAGGCAATGAAATGCTCTTCGATACCCATGCCGACGATAAGTGGACTGCCCTTGCGCGCACAGACAAGCTGATGCGGCGAGTCCTTGGCAATGACACCGATGGCATAGGCACCCTGCAATTCGGTTACGGTTTGCCTGACTGCATCAAGCAGATTCCGGTTCTGATAATAATGATGGTGCACGAGATGAACGATGACTTCGGTGTCGGTCTCGGACTCGAAGTGATAGCCCAGCCCTTTCAGCTTTTCGCGCAGTTCTTCATGATTCTCGATGATCCCGTTGTGCACCACCGCCACTTCGTTACGGCTTATATGTGGGTGTGCATTGTGCTCGGTCGGCGCACCATGTGTTGCCCAGCGTGTATGGGCGATACCCAGATGCCCATGCACGCCTAGTGCCTTGGTGTCTTCCGTAAGCGAAGCCACACGGCCCACGCTACGCACACGCGTCAGGCCGCCATTCACGGTCACCAGGCCAGCGGAGTCATAACCACGGTATTCCAGGCGGCGCAAACCTTCCAGCAGAATGGGGACCACGTTGCGCTGTGCCACCGCACCGACAATGCCACACATGATCAGTTTTCCTTTTTTGTTTTTACCGGCCGTTTCCAGCCTGTAATGGTAAGTTGTTTGCCACGCGCAAGTGTGAGCTCACCCGCAGGTGCATCCCTGGTTATTACCGACCCCGCGCCAATCGTTGCGTTGTCTCCAATACTGACAGGGGCGACCAGTGCCGTGTTGGAACCGATGAATGCATTTTCTCCAATGACTGTTTTATGCTTGTTTGCGCCATCGTAGTTGCAGGTGATGGTGCCTGCGCCGATATTCGATTTTGCACCCACCTCGGCATCGCCAACATAAGACAGATGATTGACCTTGGCGCCTTCGGCCACCACGCTGTTCTTGATTTCGACGAAATTGCCCACATGCGCGTCGCGCATGAGCTTTGTGCCGGGGCGGGTGCGAGAAAAAGGACCGATGCGCACGTCTTCGCCAATTTCCGAGTCCGCCAGGTGCGAGAAGGCATCGATCTTCGTGCCTGATGCAATCCGCACATTCTTGAGTACACAATACGGACCGATCATAACGCCGTCGCCAATCTCCACCCGGCCTTCAAAGACGCAGCCCACGTCGATAGAAACATCGCGCCCGCAATGCAGCTCGCCCCGAACATCAATGCGCGCCGGGTCAATCAGGGTGACGCCATCGTCCAGTAACGCTCTGACGATATTGCGTTGATGAATTCGCTCCAGCTCCGCAAGCTGGCTTTTGCTGTTGACGCCCAGCACTTCCCATTCATCCGCCGGGTGGCTGGTCAGCACATCCACGCCATCCGCAACGGCCATGGCGATAATGTCCGTCAGATAATACTCACCTTGGGCATTGTTGCTTTTCAGGTTGCCCAGCCAAGCATGCAGCTTCGCAGTGGGCGCGGCAAGAATTCCGGTATTCACCTCGCGGATTTCCCGCTCGATTTCAGTCGCATCCTTGTGCTCGACAATACGCGCTACCCGCTCATTTTCCCTGACGATGCGGCCATAACCAGCGGGATCGTGCAGCATGACTGTCAGCAATCCAAGATTTCCCGACTGCGCCGCGGCAATCAAAGGCTTGAGCGTGTCAGGCCGTGTCAGCGGCACATCGCCATACAACACCAGGGTGACCCCACTAGCATCGAGGGCAGGCAAAGCCTGCTGCACGGCATGGCCGGTACCCAGCTGTTCTGCCTGCAACACGAACGTCAGACTTTCGTCATTCAGCGTTTTGGGCACCGCGTCACCACCAAAACCATAGACCACACAAATCCTGTTGCCGCCAACGGCACGCGCCGCGGAAATAACATGCGACACCAGTGGCCGGCCAGCCAGCGGATGCAGCACCTTGGGCAAATCCGAACGCATGCGAGTACCCTTGCCTGCGGCCAGAATGACAATGTCTAGTGGAACCTGGTTCATGGTTGTGCGTTATTTTCACGCATGGCGTGCAAAATGCAGGCCAAGTATAAACAATGGATACGGGTCATTTCCTTACCAACTGGTAGCCAGCGGGAATGGAAAACACATCCTGTGCAATGGGTTCCCTGGAAAAGTCCTGAAAGGTAATGCTCAGCCGCGCGGGTATTCTGCGGGCCAGATTGGCCATCGGGCCATTTCCTTCGTAGTTTGTCTCGATCTCCCCCGCGCAAAGCAGCCCCTTGGGCGCTAGCCTGCGAATGACCTCACTGAGCGCCGCCGATTGGGCAGGTGAAACCTTGGCTACTGCCGGAATACCAAGGAAAAAGTCCGGCTTTTTGGCTATCTTGATCAGTTCCCTGATTTCTTTCAGTTCCTTTACTCTGCCCGCCACCCATAGCTGGCCCTTCAGATGAAACACAGTTTCTTCATTGCCAAGTCGTGTCGGCATGCTGGCAGTCAATGTGTGTTCTTCACATTTCCAGTGCTTCAAGGACTTGGAATTGCCGGTTTTTTCCAGCGTCATTTTCAGGTTCTTCAAGGGCGCGCTGACTTCTGTTGCGGCCTGAACGGCGGACAAATCATGGACCTCGGCCACCCGCGTCATGTGGTCGATGATGGCCGCCTGCCGTTGGGCCAGATCGTACAGATGCGTATAGGCCCGGCCTCGGTCGACAAAATCCCTGCGCAGGGTCGTTTTGCGAATCCATATCTTTTCCTGGCTGGACATGGGCATATTTGCCGTGCCAGCCATGCTGTGGCCAGTCAGTGTCAAATCCGCGCCGCTGAAGGACGGCCATAAACTCAGCATCGCCAGAAAAACCAGCATGCCTTTTCTTGCTGTCATCGATATTTTTCCTCGTTTTCCTGCTCACTCAGGCTCAACCGCTGATAGATCCGCATCAGGGGCCTGGGTGCCCACCAGTTCAGCCATCCCAGCAGTCGCAGGGTGGATGGAACCAGCAGCATCCGGACAAGTGTGGCATCAACAATCACCGACAGCAACAAGCCGAGCCCGATTGCCTTGATGAACACCACCTCGCCCATGGCGAAAGCACCCAGCACCACCCCGATCAGCAGGGCCGCATTGGTAATGATGGGGCCGCTGCGCTGCATGCCGATGGAAACGGATTTCACATTGTCCCCCTTGGTCGCATCGCAAACTTCCTTGACGCGGGACAGCAGGAAGACTTCGTAGTCGATCGACAGACCAAATGCGCTGGCAAAAATCAGCACCAGGATGGTTCCATCCAGTGCGCCTTGCGGTGTAAACCCAAGCAAGCCGGACAGGTGCCCTTCCTGAATAATCCAGACCAGCACGCCGTACGTGGCAGACAGGGACAACAGATTGGTCAGCACTACTTTAATAGGGACCAGAATACTGCCCAGCATCAGGAACAGCAGCACGAAAATCACGATCACAATCGCGATAAACACCTTGGGTACTTCGCTGCGAAGCGAGGCGAGGTAATCAAGATGAAATGCGGAAAATCCTCCAACCTGCATTTCCGCCAAGGCAGGAGGTAAAGGCAACGCACGAATACGCGTCACCAGTTCCCGCGCCTCGGCCGAAGTCGAATCCGGTTTGATATGGACCGTTATCAATGTGCTTTGCCCGCGCCCAAATTCCGCGAGTGCCCCCGAGGCTTGTGGAAACTGCCCGGGGTTTTGATACAGCAACTGATAATCAGACAGGCCCAGCGAATTATCCAGACTCATCAGCCCGGCAACGTGCGTGACCCCTGACAGATCCTTGATTTCGTGCGTCAGCCGGTACAAGGCGGAGAGGCTTTCCGCTGATGCCAATTCTCCTTTTGTCCGCACCACCACCATGATCGGTGTCAGTTCATTCGCTGCAAATTCTTTCTGCAGCGTCTCCTGCACCTGACGGCTTTCGGCGGAGACTGGCAGCGACCGACTGTCGGCTGGTCCCACTTTCATGCCGGAGACCGGCAACCCCATGACCAGCAAAACCGCCAATGACAGGGCCAGGACGACTCGCGCATTTCGCATGACGAAATGGCTGAATTGATACCACCGCCCTTCTTCACTCAGTATTGATGACTGCTTTGCCAGAAAGGGGGGCACCCATTTATTGACACGCTTTCCAAGCAGAAAAAGCATCGCCGGTAGCAGCAGGATGGTGACAAACATTGCCGATGCGACTGAAATACCGCCTGCCAGCCCCATGTTGTGAAAGAAGCGCTGCGGAAGAAGAAAAAGACAGAACAGACTGGCCGCCACGGTGAGTCCACTGAACATCAACGTGCGCCCCGCCGTCAACATCGTGGTTCTCAGCGCCCTGTCGACCGGGTGGCCCAGTGCCAGTTCCTCGCGATAGCGTGACACCATGAACAGGCTGTAATCCACGGCCAGGCCCAATCCCAACATGGATACCACATTGGGTGCATAAACATTGATGTCGGTGAAATTGGTTGCCATCTTCAGCCAGCCGGTGCTGCTCAGAATCGTGACAGCGCCTACCACCAGCGGCAGCATGGCTGCCACGGCGGAGCGGAACACCCAAACCAGCAACACTGCCAGCAATATGAAACTGATCAGTTCGGCTCTTTTGAGATCACGATCAAGCTGCTCGCGCACATCCACATACACGGCCAACTCACCGCCCAGTTTGATTTGCAGTTGATCGCTGGCGATGCTTTCCCTCAACTGGCGATAGGCTGCTACGCCCTCATCCTCGCCACGCTTGAGATTCACGATGGCGTACGTCATGCGGCCATCATGAGATTTCAGCTTGGCATTGCCGGTGGAATAATAGGTAAAAACACTGTTGACGTGGGCGTTGCTGAATAGTGGCAACAATGCCGCTTCAACGGCCTGTCGGTAGGCAAGCATGTCGACATGGTCGAGCCCGGCAACGTTCGGGCTGAAAAGCAGAATGACAGGTGTTTCGTCCCGCCCCAGGTTGTCACGCAACTGCCTTGCGGCCCGTTCCGACCCACTGCCGGGCGCATCCCAGCCGGGATTGAGCGTTAGGCGATTTTCAATATCAAGCCCATAGAGACCACTAAGCGCCGCCCACAGGACGATAAAGCCAATCAGGGCCCAAGGGAATCGGTTGGCCAGCCTGGCCAGTAAAGAAAAAATCTATGGCTCCTCGATGCGATATTGATTGAAAACTCTTGTTTCGATTTCGAGCCAGACGATCCCGGTCAAGCACGCCCCATTTGGTTATCACTCGACCGCAGGGCTGAATTCAGTGAAAACGAGATTTTCTTCCAATCTGTCGCCTCATGCCAGCCCGAACCAGCATTATGTTGATCGCCACGTGGCGGCATACAAAAATAAAGGCAGCCGAAGCTGCCTTTGGTAACCCCTCAAACATGCTTTCGCAATCAGACCTTTTTGCGCAGTTTCTGAATTGCTGCCAATTGCGCTACGGCAGAAGCCAGTTCGGCCTGCGCCTGGGCAAGATCCATGGCAGCGGATTTGTCCTTCATGGCCTCTTCGGCTGCGCGTTTAGCTTCCAGAGCTTTCGCCTCATCCAGATCGTGGCCGCGAATGGCGGTATCGGACAGGATGGTCACCACATGCGGTTGAACTTCCAGCACGCCGCCGGAAACAAAAACCAGTTCCTCTTCCGCCACATCCGGTTTCTTGATGCGCACCGCGCCAGGCTTGAGCCGGGTCAACAGCGGCGTGTGGCGCGGGTATATACCCAGTTCTCCCATCTCGCCCGGCACGGACAGAAACTCCGCTGTGCCTGAAAACAGCGAGCTTTCCGCGCTGACGATATCGACATGTAGTGTCATTGCCATTTCTTTCCCTTCAGGGGTCGGGATTCAGGATTCAGGATCGGTGCGGCTTCGCCGCGCCTCGACCACTGGCCCCCAGCCCCAAGAATTTACTGTAAGGTTTTCGCCTTCTCTACCGCCTCTTCGATCGGGCCGACCATGTAGAAAGCCTGCTCGGGCAGGTGGTCATACTCGCCGTTAACGATCGCCTTGAAGCCGGCGATGGTGTCCTTCAGCGAAACATACTTGCCTGGCGCGCCGGTGAACACTTCCGCCACGAAGAAAGGCTGCGACAGGAAGCGCTGGATCTTGCGGGCACGGGCCACGGCCAGCTTGTCTTCGGGCGACAGTTCGTCCATGCCCAGAATGGCGATGATGTCGCGCAGCTCCTTGTACTTCTGCAGCGTGCCTTGCACGGCGCGGGCGACGTTGTAGTGTTCTTCACCGACCACCTGCGGATCAAGCTGGCGGGAAGTGGAATCCAGCGGGTCCACAGCAGGGTAAATCCCCAGCTCGGCAACCTGACGGGACAGCACCAGCGTCGCATCCAGGTGCGCAAAGGTGGTAGCCGGCGACGGATCGGTCAGGTCATCCGCAGGCACATACACCGCCTGGAAAGACGTGATGGAACCGGTCTTGGTGGACGTAATGCGTTCCTGCAGGCGGCCCATCTCATCCGCCAGTGTCGGCTGGTAACCCACGGCGGAAGGCATGCGGCCCAGCAATGCGGACACTTCGGTACCGGCAAGGGTATAGCGGTAGATGTTGTCGATGAACATCAGCACGTCGCGGCCTTCGTCGCGGAAAAATTCCGCCATGGTCAGTCCGGTCAGCGCGACACGCAAACGGTTGCCCGGCGGTTCGTTCATCTGGCCGTATACGAGTGCCACCTTGTCCAGCACGCCACCTTCCTTCATTTCGTGATAGAAGTCGTTGCCTTCGCGAGTACGTTCGCCCACGCCGGCAAACACAGAGAAACCGGAATGCTCCACCGCGATGTTGCGGATAAGCTCCATCAGCGTAACGGTCTTGCCCACGCCCGCACCGCCAAACAGTCCGATCTTGCCACCCTTGGCAATCGGCATGATGAGGTCGATCACCTTGATGCCCGTTTCCAGAATATCCACGGAGGCAGCCTGTTCGTCGAAAGCCGGCGGCTTGCGATGAATCGGCATGCGCGCATCAGTGGCGATCGGGCCGGCTTCATCAATCGGCGTACCCAGCACGTTCATGATGCGGCCAAGAGTTGCCTGACCCACCGGCACCTGAATCGGGCTGCCAGTGGCAAGAACTTCCATGCCGCGGCGCAAGCCGTCGGTGGAACCCATCGCAATGGTGCGCACCACGCCGTCACCCATTTGCTGTTGCACTTCAAATGTGGTGTCCGGGTTGGACAGCTTCAGCGCATCAAATACCCTGGGCATGGACTCGCGGGGGAATTGCACATCCACCACCGCGCCAATGACCTGAACGATTTTTCCGTTGCTCATGGTTTTTCCTGGTTCAATCAATATTCAAAAATTCTGTTAGCCATCAAACTGCTGCCGCGCTATTGCGATTTGGTCTCGCCATAACATTTGCCGCGCTCATGTTAGTCTCGCCCGATCGCATCCGCTTGGCTGCTAGACTGCAGCCGCGCCGGCGACGATCTCCGACAGCTCCTTGGTAATTGCTGCCTGACGAGTCTTGTTGTACAGCAACTTCAGTTCGCCGATCACGTTTTTGGCGTTGTCGGAAGCGGCCTTCATCGCCACCATCCGCGCCGATTGTTCACAGGCGATGTTTTCCACCACGCCCTGATACACGATCGACTCGATATAGCGTGTCAGCAGCGCATCCACCACGGGCTTGGCATCCGGTTCGTAGATGTAATCCCAGTGATGCTTCAGCTTGTCTTCTTCACTGCCCGCCGCCTGTTCCAGAGGCAAAAGCTGCTTGATCGTGGGCTCCTGCTTCATCGTGTTGATGAAGCGGTTGTAAACCAGATATAACGCATCAATCCTACCTTCCACGTACGCATCCAGCATGATCTTGATCGGACCGATCAGGCGCTCCATGTGCGGCGCATCGCCCAGTGCAGTCAATTGAGAGACGACATTGCCGCCCATGCGCTGCATGAAACCCAGGCCCTTG
>JADFDC010000011.1 GCA_018263115.1 Thiobacillus sp. | reverse complement strand
TCAGGCGCTAGAATACTTTCATACACATCGCGATGAACTGTTGAGAACGACACCTGTCACGCCATCATGATTACCAAAGAGACTTTTGCACAACTCGCGGAAAACGGCCTGTGGAAACAGAACCCCGGCGTGGTCCAGCTATTGGGCTTATGTCCCCTGCTCGCCATCAGCAACAATGTGGTCAACGCCCTGTCGCTGGGCCTGGCAACCGTGTTTGTCATGATGATGTCCAGCTTCGCCGTTTCCAGCGCGCGCAACTTCGTGCCGCATGAAATCCGCATCCCCGTCTTCATTCTCATCATTGCCGCATTGGTCACGATCATCGACCTTGTATTCAATGCCTTTGCCCATCCACTGTATCTGGTACTGGGCATTTTCATTCCGCTCATTACCACCAACTGCATCGTGCTGGCCCGCGCCGATGCCTACGCTTCCAAGAACCATCCTCTGCACAGCGCCATTGATGGCGTGCTCATGGGGCTGGGGCTGACCCTGGTGCTGGTCGTGCTGGGCGGCATTCGCGAAATCGCCGGCCAGGGCACGCTGCTATCAGGGATAGATCTTGCTCTCGGCCCGGCGGCAAAAGGCTGGATCATCACGGTACTGCCCGACTACAAGGGCTTCCTGCTGGCCATTCTGCCGCCCGGCGCCTTTATCGGCCTGGGCCTGCTGATCGCCGGGCGCAACTGGCTGGACATGCGCGCGAAACGCCGTGCCCACCTTCAGGCCAGGCAGGCCGCCGCCCAGACAAGCGCCGCATGAAAATCCGCTACAAGGCGCCCCGCAAGCCGCGCAATCCACTAGTGGTGCTGGTCAAGCAGCGCAAGGCAGGCAGCCATGCGCCGGACATGAAAACCATGCGCCAGAAGGCCAATCTCGCGCTGAAGAAGCAACTGAAAAAACCTGATCAATGACTCAAGCGCAATGAATCAAAGCAAGCGCGCAGAAATCTTCCGCCGCCTTCAGGCCATTGATCCCCACCCCACCACCGAACTGGAATACCGCACGCCGTTTGAATTGCTGGTAGCCGTGGTGCTGTCTGCCCAGGCCACCGACAAGGGCGTGAACCTCGCCACGCGCCGTCTGTTCCCCGTTGCCAATACGCCGGAAAAAATTCTCGCGCTGGGAGAAGACGGCCTGCGCGACTATATAAAAACCATCGGCCTGTATCAGAGCAAGGGCAAACACATCATCCAGACCTGTCGCATCCTTATCGACGAACACGGCAGCAAAGTACCCGCCGACCGCGAGTCGCTGGAGAACCTGCCCGGTGTTGGCCGCAAAACCGCCAACGTGATTCTCAACACCGCATTTGGCCAGCCCACCATCGCCGTCGATACGCACATCTTCCGCGTGGCCAACCGCACGAAACTTGCTCCCGGCAAGACGCCGCTGGAAGTGGAAAAGAAGCTGCTGAAATTCGTGCCGGATGAATTCAAACACGATGCCCACCACTGGCTGATTTTGCATGGCCGCTATACTTGTATTGCGCGCAAACCGAAATGCAATGAATGCGTGATCGCGGATTTGTGCGAATACCCGATGAGCCAACGTACATCATGATCGTTTCCCACTTCAGCAGCGGACTGCCAACTCCCGAACTGGTCGCCGAGACGCTACAGGCCGCCCTGGAAAAGTCCAGCACCGACCACGCGAACAGCGTGCTGCTTTTCCTGACGCCGCATTTCACCAGCAAGGTGTTGTCGGTGTTGCAGGTCGCTACGCGAGTCAGCCGCTGCCTGCAGGTCTCCGGCTGCATTGTTTCCGGTCTCCTGACCGACGAAGCCAGCAGTCAGGGACGGCCCGCCTGCGCGACCCTGGTGTTTAGCGGAAACCACTCCTTCCAGACCGGCAGCGGGCCGGTATGCGAATACTGGCTCGGCAACACGCCGCCGCAAAAACTGGAAAGCACCCTCGGCGCGCTGATCTCGCCGCAGGGCGGTCCGGCTTTCCCGGCCTGGCGCAGCGGACGGCTGTCGCCCACTCAGCAGGTGTGCATCAACCTGCCCGGCATGCAGGCAGACGGCTTCATTTCACAAGGCGCGCAAGCCCTGACCGCACCCCTGCCAGTCAGCGAAAATTACGGCCAGGACCTGGTCGCGCTTGGCAGCCAGCGCGCGCTGCCCATGCTGGCGCGTGAACTGCCGGTCGAATGGCGTGCCCTGCCCGACATTCCCATCAACCGGCTGGCCGCCGGGCTGGTTACCGGCAACCCAGAAGATGCCATTCCCCAGGGCCGCTACCGTCTGCTGCCCATACAAGGCACCAATGCCGTCACACAGACCGTGACGCTTTCCGAATCGCCGCCGCCGCACAGCTGGATTTTCTGGGCGCAAATGCAGCCCGACCATGCCGAGCGCAACCTGCGCCACCAGCTCATCCATTTGCAGGAGCGCAGCTTCGATCCGCTGTTCGGCCTTGGCGTCTGCACCCGCCTGCGTGGACTGTCCCTGCCCGACCAGGAAAACCGCGACCTTGCCCTGCTGCGCAAAACCTATCCTGGCATGCCCTTCATCTGCATCCAGGCCGATACCGTTCTGAGCAAATCCGACGAAGACCAGATGGCCGCCTACCCGTTTGCCCTGGCGCTCACGGTTTTCAATCAGGCCTGATATCGTTTCCTCATCCATGTTCAATCCCAGCCGCGACCAGGTCCGGCAATTCTTTTTCGGCGTGTGGGACAAGTACCGCAACAAACAGCCGCTGGAAGGCGCGGAAACCCTCGCGCTCATCGTCATCCTCGACCATCCTGAGTACCACGGCGTGCTGGAAAACCCCGACCGCTATCAGGACCGCGACTACCTGCCCGAACACGGCGAAACCAATCCCTTCCTGCACCTGAGCATGCACTTGGCGCTGGCCGAACAAGTCTCCATCGACCAGCCGCCCGGCATCCGCGATCTTCTCGAACAGCTTTCAAACAAACTGGGCGAACGCATGGCTGCCGAACACGCCGCCATCGACTGCCTGGCCGAAATGATCTGGCAGGCGCAGCGGCAGGGCACGGCTTACGACGCGGGGCTTTACTTCGAATGCCTGAAAAAGGGATTGCCGGGTTAGGCCATTGGTTGTATTGCGTTTCCGTTTGGATGCTGCAATGCTTGAGCCTGATTTTTTATTCGAGCCTGGCCCGTTTAATTCGTTTAATTTCGGCATGCGGAAACAGCCAATGGATAAACAAATCGAGCCTGAACTGACCCATTTAATTTATTAACAAGAACCATGCTTAGAGCTAACAGTCGGCTACGCCAGCGACTTAATTCAGCTGAACAAGACTTTCTCAAGTTTGCAGCAAGTGCTGTTAAACGGCTACTACCGCACGTTCAAATTACAGCCTGGCAAGAGCAAGCATGGAAAGCTCCTCAATCAGTGTGGACTTCTAAGAAGAGAACTGAAGTACGTATGACAATTGCCATCGGCACCGAATCGGAGTCGAATGCAAGATCCCTTACAGCTATCGTAAAACGTCGTGGTGGCACGACCACTGGTGGAAAGGCCAAATCGATCATTGATTTGCGCGAACACGATATTTGTCGATTAATCGTGCACCGGGCAACCGACGTTTTACAGGGACGGGCATCCTATTCTAGCGATGCATCAATTCAAGCGATTAGTGATTCATTTGATGAGTACGTTGTTGCTTCTCACATTCAAGCACATCACGGTTTTAAAGCTCCTGTTGCCTCTATTCTCAGCGCCCTACACACTTTGTCTGAGCAGAGCTACGAGAACAAGGCGCTTACATTCGGTTGCATCATTGACCCTCGCAAGACAGGACAACCATCTGGTGCCACATTTCCTTCAGAATTCCTTCAATCCAAGAAATACAAGGCATTGTCAGATGGATTTCGGACGGCATACGTAGTCTCAACGGATGGGAGAGTCTTAAGTTTTGTCGATCTTGAGAGGTATGGCAAGGATTTCCTAACAGAAAAACACTACTTCCCGGACTGGTCAGAAACAATCGCTCGATCGAGCCGCCAGGGTTGTTGTGGTATAGCGCTCAGCCGCCAAGGCGATATCCTAGTATTTGACGAAGGAACCCTTCGGTTTACCTATCGTTATGGACGATGGCAATACTGGAACCATAATCACCTAGTAAACCTCCTCCGAGATCGAGCCCGGGCTCAACGCGTACCACAAAAGCTGGTTGGGCGCGTAGTAGGCTCAATATATCGAGCTGCATTGGACGTGTCTTTTCGTCGAAGTGGCGGATTGTTTGTGATTCTTCACAATCGTAATCATCTACATAAAGTAGTGAAATATGGCGATGCCATTGGTGACAATAACAGAAGCACTACAGATCGGGAGTTCGATGAATTTCTCAATGGCCACACCATTCAGTCATTGCCACGTGCCGTTACTGTAGAACTAGCCTCGCTGGACGGCGCAGTTGTCCTTGATAACTCTGGGCACATTCTCGCTTATGGCGCCGTACTCGCGCCAAGGAAAGCGGGCAAGCTGCGTGGGACTGAAGGGAGTAGAACCAAAGCCGCCATTGGCGCTTCAAACTATGGACTTGCAATAAAGATTAGTTCAGACGGAGATATTAGTATTTACAATAAGGGAAACGAGTTTATTCGTGTATGAACAGATGCCGATCAAAAACTTAGGAGCAATAAGGGGCCAGGGTGGAAATTAATTTCCAACTCTTGCTTAACCCGGTTGAGTCGTTCAACCCGCACAAGCACACCAGTTCAAAATCAAAGGGGCCTGGGTGAAATTAAATTTTCAACTCTTGCTTAACCGAGTTGAGTTGATCAGCCCGCACCAGAAGCTTTGTTCAAACGTCATTACTCTCTGTATTAACCAATGAAAGAATCCCTGAAACCCGGCATCAGGTACGAGCATAAATTTGTTGTGCCCGCTTCAAAAACCGTCCCGGCGCTGTATCCCGAATCGGAAGAATTCGTGGCCATGCCGGAGGTGTTTGCCACGGGGTTTCTGGTCGGCTTTCTGGAGTGGGCTTGCATCAAGGCCATCAACCCCCATCTGGACTGGCCGAGTGAACAGACAGTCGGCACGCACATCGACGTAAGCCACGAAGCCGCCACGCCGCCGGGGCTGGAAGTGACGGCGGCGGTTGAACTCATCGCGGTAGAAGGCAGAAAGCTGGTGTTTGCGGTGGAAGCGCACGACGGGGTGGACGTGATCTCGCGCGGGCGGCACGAGCGCTTTGTCATCAACAAGGAAAAGTTTGACGCGAAGGTGGGTGCGAAGAAACCTGCCTGACTTGTCAGTTTTCAAATAAAAAAACGGCCGGGTTGAACCGGCCGTTTTCATTTCAACAAAATCAGGCAGTCAATACTTCTGGCTCAGCCCTTTCTGTTTGGCGAAAAATGCCGCCAGGTCTTTCATGTCCTGGGTGGACAGGTTGGCAACCTGGCCGGACATGATGGGGTTTTTGCGCTTGCCGGACTTGTAATCCTTCAGCGAGTGGTAGAGGTAATCCTCGTGCTGACCGGAAAGCTTGGGAAAGCTTGGGGTGGGGCTGTTGCCATCGGCACCGTGGCAGGCAGCGCAGGGCGCGGACTTGGCCTTGCCGGCTTCGGCATTGCCCCCGGCATAAGCAGGCAGGGTGATGACGGCAGCCATCACGAGCATCATCAGGCTCTTTGTATTGTTCATGATTGTCTCCCTTATGATTATTTGCTGGGGCCGCTGTAGGACGAGGCGTAGTACGCGGCCAGGTCTTCCATGTCCTGATCTGACAGGCTTGTCGCGATGCCTACCATGCTGGGATGGTTGCGTTCGCCGGTTTTGTATTGCTTGAGCGCGGCCAGGAGATATTCGGCATGCTGTCCGCCGAGCTTGGGTACCTTGTAGGTGGCTGGATAGGCGGTTCTCCAGCCCGGCAGGCCGTGACAGCCCGCGCACATGGAGTTCTTGTTCCGGCCCGCTACCGGATCGCCTGCCGCCTGTACCGACAAACTCGCAGCGCATGCCAGCGCCGCAACAACAGCGGTGAAGTGTGTTGCTTTCATATGCCTCTCTCTCATCATGGTGGGTGTTATAATTTTCAAGGTCTGATGCCTTGTTGAATTCCTTGTTTGACAGGCATTTTATGCCCATGCGGCAAATTGCCGCAACCGGTTGAGGCGCATTTCTTTGGCCCTGCCGCAAATACTGCTCCCCCGCCATAAATATGCGATTCGACGCATCCGCCTGCCCGCTCTGGCTGTACAAGTTCCTGCCATTCTTGCGCTGGTGGCCGATGGTCAATCGTGCTTCGCTCAAGTCGGACGGGCTGGCGGGGCTGACTGGCGCCGTTATCGTTTTGCCGCAGTCAGTAGCTTTTGCCATCATTGCCGGCCTGCCGCCGGAATATGGGCTGTATGCCGCGATGGTGCCGACCATTGTCGCCGCGCTGTTCGGCTCGAGCTGGCATCTGGTTTCCGGGCCAACTACTGCCATCTCGATCGTGGTGTTTGCTTCCGTCAGTCCGCTGGCGGAACCGGGCTCGCCGCAGTTCATCAGCCTGGTGCTGACGCTGACCTTTCTGGCCGGGCTGTTCCAGCTTGCCATGGGGCTGGCCCGGCTGGGGGCGCTGGTCAACTTCATATCCCATACCGTCATCATTGGCTTTACCGCGGGCGCGGCCATTCTGATCGCCGCCAGCCAGGTAAAAAACTTTTTCGGCCTGGACATTCCTCGCGGCGCGCATTTTCATGAAGTGCTGGCTTATCTCTTCACGCATCTGAACGACATTCAACCGTGGGTGATGGCGGTGGCGGCGGTTACGCTGTTGAGCGGGATTCTGGCCAGGAAATTCATGCCGAAACTGCCTTACATGATCATCGCCATGGTGATCGGCAGCGTGCTTGGCTATTTTCTCAACCAGCACTACGGCGTGGAAAACACGGGCATCCGCACGGTGGGCGCGCTGCCCGCTGGCTTGCCGCCGTTTTCAGTGCCTGACTTCTCGATTGCCGCCATCAAGCAGACTTTTTTCAGCGCGCTGATCATCACCATTCTGGCTTTGACTGAAGCGGTTGCCATCGCGCGTTCGGTTGCCATCAAGTCGGAACAAACCATCGACAGCAACCAGGAATTCGTCGGCCAGGGGCTTTCCAACCTGTTTGGCAGTTTCTTCTCGGGCTACGCCAGCAGCGGTTCGTTCAACCGCAGCGGCGTGAACTATTCTGCAGGTGCCAGGACGCCGCTGGCTGCGGTATTTTCGGCCATTTTCCTGCTCATGCTCGTCCTGCTTGTCGCTCCGCTGGTGGCCTTTCTGCCCATTGCCGCCATGGCCGGCGTGCTGATCCAGGTGGCATGGGGGCTGATCGATTTCCACCACATCGAGGAAATCATCCAGCGCCACCGCAAGGAAACCATCGTGCTGGCCACCACTTTCCTTGGCACACTGGTCGATCTGGAAAAGGGCATCTTCCTCGGCATCATCGTTTCGCTGGTGTTTTATCTTTACCGTACCTCGCGCCCCAGCATGCGGCAGTTGGCGCCGATTGCCGCCGAGAAGTTCAACCCCAACCGCAAGTTCATCGCCAAGGGACCCGAGGCGCCCGGCTGCCCGCAGATGGAAATGGTGCGCATGGAAGGCTCGATTTTCTTTGGCGCGGTCGAGCATGTGCAACTGACCCTGCGGCAGATCGATGAGTACGACCCGAACAAGAAGCATGTGATGATTTTTTCCCGCGCGGTGAATTTCATTGATCTGGCCGGCGCGGAAATGCTTGCTGCGGAATCCAGGCGTCGACAGAAGCTGGGCGGCGGACTGTATCTGGTCGGCGTGCAGCCGGGTTTCTGCTCCATGTTGCGTGAAGGCGGACAAGTAGATCATGTTGGGCAGGAGAATATTTTTGGCAGCAAGGGACAGGCGCTTTCCGCCATCTATCCCAAACTCGACAGCGAAATCTGCCGCACCTGCACGGCTAGGATATTCAGCGAGTGCGATGTCGCGCTACCCAATGGAGAACCGCGCTGATGGGAAACCGGCTTAGCAAGATCACCACCCGCACCGGCGATGACGGCACCACTGGTCTGGCGGACAACACGCGCGTTGGCAAGGATCATCCGCGCGTGGAAACGATGGGTGAAGTGGACGAACTCAACAGCCATATCGGTCTGCTGCTTGCCGAAGCCTTGCCTGATGACATGCGCGCACTGCTCACGCATATCCAGCAGCATCTGTTCAATTTTGGCGGCGAGCTGGCCATGCCCGGATTCAGTGGCATCACGGAAGACAAGGTTTCCCTGCTGGACGAAGCTATCGCCCACTACAATGCCGGCCTGGCGCCTCTGAAGGAGTTTGTTCTGCCAGGTGGAACTCGAGCTGCCGCGCTCGCGCATGTCTGCCGGACCGTGTGCCGCCGTGCCGAGCGCCGTCTGGTTTCATTGAACAAAAGCGAATCTGTGCCGCCTTTGCTGATGCAGTATCTCAACCGGTTGTCCGACCTGCTGTTTGTGCTGGCCCGCGTGCTGAATCACGGCAACGAGCCGGATCTATGGAATAAAAACAAATAAAAAAGCGCGGAATACATCCGCGCTTTTTTCAGTTCAGGCAACGCGATTCAGCGATAGCCCCGCATCATCAGCATTTGCATCAGGTCGAGACGCTTTTCGAGTTCGTCGATGCGATCTTCCAGCGCCGCGGCCTTGGGACAGCCGCCATCGCCGTGGCCCATATGGCCGCCACCCATGCCGCCCTTCTTGCATTTTTCGCAGCCGCCCATGCCACCGCCGTGGCCCTCATGGCCGCCGCCATGCATGCCCCCCATTCCCTTCTTTTTGCATTTCTCGCAGCCGCCCTTTTCCTTCGCCGCCGGGTCGATCTCGGGAAGATTCTGCGTCTGGGCTTCTGGCGCAGGTGCGGCACCGCCATGATGCTCATGCCCCTGTGCAAAGGCTGTCGTGGACAATGCAAGCACGGAAGCAAACAGGATGGAACTCAGGGTTTTCATGGTAAGTCTCCTCGAATGTGACAAGTCGATTATCGATCGCAGCGTGGCAATGTTGATTCCACGCTGTTCAAGTTGTTCCAGATTAAGTCTGAATTCGTCACGAATCAAGCAGGAAGCGAAAGGACGCCATTAAAGCCTGACCAGATTATCACGGTGTATCAGCTCCGGCTCATCCACATACCCCAGCAGCGATTCGATTTCCGAGGTTGACTTGCCGGCAATGCGGCGCGCTTCGGTAGCGCTGTAGTTGACCAGGCCGCGGGCGATTTCGTGGCCTTCATGATTGACGCAGGCAATTACTTCGCCGCGCTCGAATTCTCCTTCGACTGCCTTGACGCCGACCGGGAGCAGGCTTTTACCGCCAGCAGCCAGCGCCTTGGCCGCGCCGTCATCGAGGATGAGCCTGCCGCGCATCTGCAGATGATCCGCCATCCATTGCTTTCGCGCAGCCAGGGTTGCTTCCTGTGCAATGAGCTGGGTGCCGACCAATTCACCCTGCGCCATCCGCAGCAGCACGTTCTCTTCGCGTCCCCATGCAATAAGGGTGTGCGCGCCGCTTCTTGCCGCGCGTTTTGCAGCAAGAATTTTGGTCAGCATGCCGCCGGTACCCACGTTTGAACCCGCGCCACCCGCCATGCGTTCCAGTTCCGGATCGCCAGCCCTCGCCTCGTGCACGAACTGAGCGTCGGGATGCTTGCGCGGGTCGGCGGTGTAAAGGCCTTTCTGGTCGGTGAGGATGATCAGGCAATCCGCTTCGATAAGGTTAGTGACCAGCGCGCCCAGCGTGTCGTTGTCACCCAGCTTGATCTCGTCGGTGGAGACCGTGTCGTTTTCGTTGATGACCGGCACCACGCGCAAATCCAGCAGGGTAAGCAGCGTCGTGCGCGCATTGAGATAGCGGGTGCGGTCGGCCAGGTCTTCATGCGTAAGCAGCACCTGCGCGGCATGCAGTCCATGTTGACGGAAAATGCTTTCGTAGGCCTGCACCAGGCCCATCTGGCCAACGGCGGCAGCGGCCTGCAATTCGTTGAGCGCCTTGGGGCGTTTGCTCCAGCCAAGCCGCTGCAGGCCTTCGGCGATGGCGCCGCTGGAAACCAGCACCACCTGCTTGCCGCTTTCCACCAGTTGCACAATCTGTTCTGCCCAGCGCGCAAGCGCGGCATGATCGAGCCCCTTGCCTTCGTTGGTGACAAGACTGCTGCCAACCTTGACAACCACACGCCGGGCTGCAGCCAGTGCGGAAACCGCCATCAGAACAACCCTCCCCCGCCGCCCCGCTTGAGGTTGCGAACGCCTTCTTTCGCACTGCGAATGGCGATGCCATCGGGACAGAAATGGTCTTCGAAGAGAGCCTTGTGATAGGACAGGAGAGAGCGCTGCTTGAAGGGTTCCCATTTGGCGCGCTTGTTCTCGGTCCACTTGCCGTCCGACTGGCCAAAGCCGTAAATCTTGTATTCAGCGGGGTCGCAGCGCATACCCTCAAAGTTTATCGTGCGGGCGCCGCGCGGACTTTCGATGACCACCGTATAGCGGACGACCTGATCGCTGCCCACCGACACCGAGGCCGTGTCGATCATGAACGTGTTGGATGTCGCCGATGAGACATTGAAGGTCACCAGGTTTTCGTTTTTTGGATATGCCGGCAGACTGGCAACGAGTTCTTCCCAGGGTTTGGATTCGTCGATGAAGTCTGAGCCTGATTCATATGATGGATTGAGCACATGCGGGCCAGCGGCCTCAACGGCAATCGGAATCAACAGTAGTAGCAGGAATTTTTTCATGGCGTTATTTTACCGTGAGGCCGATGCCCTCAGGCGAGTTTGTAGAGTCTGACCGCCTGCCGCTGGCCCTTGAGTTCGACCAGGCCCATGTCTTCAACCTCTGTCCCGAGTTCGCTGGAACGTTCCAGTACGCTGTCCGACACCAGCAGGTTTGCATTAAACAACTTGGTGGCTTCCTCTATGCGCGCCGCCACATTCACGGTTTCGCCAATAAGCGTGTATTCCTTGCGGGTACTGGCCCCCACGTTTCCCGTCATCAGGTGCCCGACATGAAGGCCGATACCCACACGGGTGGGTGAAATGCTTCCGCTTGCATTCATTTGCTGCAAGCGGCTGATGATTTCCAGAGCGGCATCCACACCATGACTGCATTTGTCGGTGTCCTCTACCGGCGCGCCAAACACGGCCATGAAACCGTCCCCCAGAAACTTGTTGACGATGCCGCGATGGGCATTGACGATATCGATGAACTCGCCGAACAGCAGGTTGAGATAGGCCATGACCTCGGCTGGCGATTTGCCGCTGGCCAGTTTGCTGAAGTCGCGAATGTCCAGAAACATCACGCAGGCTTCGCGTTCCTCGCCGCCGATTTCGATTTTCTGGCGCAGCAGGCGTTCTGCGATTTCTGGCGACACATGCTGGCCGAAAACGCTGACAGCGTGGTCGCGCTCTTCGGCATGATTCACCGCTTGGGCCAGTTGCTTTTTGAGTTCTTCCGCGAGAAACCCGGCCACCAGTCCGGACGCGAAGACCAGCGCGCTCTTGATGACATAGGCACTGGGCTCCGCCAGCAACTCCATGCCGGGCTCGATCGGGTGACCATGCAGGTAGTACCAGGCAACCCAGCCTAACTGGAAGGCTGCCACCGACCCGGCAAACAGGCTCACCCACTTGTCCAGATACAGCACCGTCATGCCGACAAACAAGGGGTATAAAAGCGGCGCCGCGGAAGAGAGCGCCTGGAGATGCCCCATTTCCTGCGCCAGCATGATGATGATTACGGTTGGCACGGAAATCTCGATCAGGGAATTGGTATAGCGAAATACCCAGCCCGGCAGATGACTTCTGAGTAAAAGCCTGCGGATACGAAAGCGCAATACCAGTTCGTAAACCAGCATGCCGGCAAACAGCAGGCCCATCGGCCACGTGAGCCGGTAGATGGATTCGTACAGCCTTTCGGGCCAGGCACCGGGAATCAGCAGGACGACCCCCAGCAGACCGGCAAGCATGGCAAACACCCAGGCAGTCAGGGTTGCGCGACGACGCTCGCTGTCCAGCACGGCCATCAGCCGGGTCTGGCTGCCTGGTTGGGCTTCGCTGCGCCTTTGCATGCCGTTATGTATTAACGATAGATATAGTCACGCTGATAAGGATAATTCGGCTGCACGCCCGGCGCCAGCGGTTTTCCTGCCAGTACCTGCCACAACTCCATCCAGCCCTGATCGAAGGCATGGGCGGAACCCGCCATGTAAATGCGCCAGATGCGGTAATTCCGTTCGCCGATGAGTTTTCTGGCTTCTTCGGCGCGGCTATCCAGCCGGCGCACCCATTCCCACAAGGTGCGCGCGTAGTGCGGGCGCAGATTCTCGGCATCCAGGCATTCCAGCCCGCCGCCAGTCGCATGCTGCATCACTTCCGAGATGTGTTCGAGTTCGCCGCCGGGAAATACATAGTCATCCACGAATTCCGAGATGCCGCTGCCCAGACCCTTCGACCTGAGCGCGGCTGCGGTAATGCCGTGGTTAAGCACCAGTCCCCCAGGCTTCAGCAGATTGTAAATCCGCTGAAAATAGGTGGTCAGATTCTTGCGGCCAACATGCTCGACCATGCCAACGCTTGCTATCTTGTCGAACTCCCCGGCCTCTGGCATTTCCCGGTAATCCATCACGCGGACTTCGACGCGATCCAGCAGATTATTTGCCTTGATCTCTTCGGCAACATGATCATGCTGGTTGTCGGACAGCGTGATGCCGACCGCCCTGACACCGTAATGCCGGGCGGCGTGGAAAATCAGGCCGCCCCAGCCGCAACCGATATCAAGCAACCGCTCGCCCGGCTTGAGCGCAAGCTTTCTGCAAATCAAATCGAGCTTGGCTTCCTGTGCATCTTCCAGGGACATATCCGGCTCGCGGTAATAGGCGCAGGAATACACCCGCCGCTCATCCAGCCAGAGGCCATAGAAATCATTGGAGATATCGTAGTGATACTGGATGTTCTTGCGGTCGCGACTTCGGGTGTGCCGCCACCATTTCCAGAAGTCCGATCCCTTTTTGTCCCGGCAGAATTCAGCGCCACAGAGACTTGATCCCAATGAAAGGATTTCCCGGGGAAATCCGTCCAGATCCATTTCGCCCTCGACATAGGCTCGCGCAAGCGAGCCCAGCGTGGGTTTGAAGAATGCCGTCAACGCTGCGGGGGAATTCAGGCGGATGTGGATGGCGGCGGTATCGGCATTGCCCGCCTGCGTGCCATCCCACAATTTCACATACAGAGGCAGGCCGCTGATACGCTGCTGAAGTTGTTTGAGCAACGCGGGCTTCAGCATGACACCTCCACCGTAAAAGCAGCGTCCCGAATCAGCCCTTCAGATCAGCGGCGAGACTGTCCCGAACTGACTGGCTGACAACGGTTTCAGCCGTGTAGACCGGGTGATCGACGCCGACGGAAATGGCCGCACCCGACCTGGCGGCAGCGATCATGTCAGGCGTAAGTTCAAAACGCAAAAAATGCACGGACGAGGTTTTCTCATCATTCTCGCGTTCAAGATCTTCGTCGGCGATCGCATGCACGCGCATGAAATCCATCACCTGCACCCATACGCGATCTTCGATGCCCTTGAGCTTGGTCAGCATGACCCGGCGTTCGGTTTCCTCCGGGTATTCGATCATCATCGTCACCTTCCAGTTGCTGCCATCCGGCACCAGCGGATTGTAGGCTTCCAGTTCATCCTGGATGCCTTCCTCCTCGTAGGTTTTTTCGATGCGCAGCATTTCCTGTATCTGATAGCGGACGGTTAGCTCATCTTCGAAAATGAGTGTGAGATTCTGCCCCAGATGAACCTGGCGGTTTTTTTTGTGCGCCATGATCTTGTTACGAAATTCCGGGCGCGCCTTGGCGTAGGCTTCCAGGGTCATGAGGGATTCGCGGGTGATTTGCGGCATTTAGGTCACTCCTTGCTTATTCATGATGCTGGCCGGTAATCGGGCCGTCTTTAAACAACGTATCCTTCAATTCGTGATCGAACGCCGGATCGCGGCGGCGTATCCATTCCAGCACCATGACGGCATGTTCCTTTTCCTCGTCACGGTTGTGCGCAAGAATGGCCTTGAGGTCGGGGTCGGCACAGGCATCGACCCGCTGGTTGTACCAGTCCACCGCTTCCAGTTCTTCCATCAGCGAGACGATGGCGCGATGCATGTCCATGGTGGCCGCGGAAAGTTTTCCGACCGGTTCGTGATAGCCCTCGTTTGACATGATCTGTTCCTTTTAAAGTCCGTAAGCCATTTTCAACAACGTAATGGGGTGCTGTTTCTGCGCGGTTGCGCCCTCGCCCATGCCCTGCAGGATATGCCGCCCGGCGATGGCGCAGTCGGAGCTCACATAATCCGGTTTGGCTTCATTGGCCAGGCGCGCAACCGGTTTCACGATCTTCATGGAATTGGCGAAGTATTCGCTCTTAACGCCCCAGGTGCCATCGTGTCCGGAGCAGCGCTCGATGTTGGTGACCTCCGCGCCTGCCAGTTGCAGCGCTTCCTTTGTCTTGGGGCCGACATTCTGCACGCGCTGGTGACAGGGAGCGTGGTAGGCCACCTTGCCCAGCGGCTTCTTGAAATCGGTTTTCAGCAGGCCGTCTGCATTGCGCGCCATCAGGTATTCGAATGGATCCCACATGGCTTCTTTAACTGCCTGCACATCCGCATCATTGGGGAACATGAGCGGCAGTTCCTGCTTGTACATCAGCGTGCAGGAAGGTATGGCCGTGAGAATGGCGTAACCCTCACGCGCCAGTTTCACCAGATGCGGAATGTTGATGTTCATCAATTCCTCCACACGATTGAGATCACCCAATTCCAGCTTGGGCATACCGCAGCAGGCTTCCTTTTCCACCAGCACGGCAGGAATTTCATTGTGCTTGAGAATGGCCAGCAGGTCATGGCCGATGCCGGGCTCGTTGTAATTGATGTAGCAGGTCGAATAGATTGCCACCTTGCCCGGCGTGCGCTCGCCATCTTTCACCGCAAAGCTGTTGTCTGGCCTTGCCGTGGCACGGAACTTCGCGCCATTGTATTCAGGCAATTTGCGGTCCTGGTGGATGCCCAGTACGTTATCGATGGTTTTGCGAAGTGGCTTGTTCTTCAATGAAGCATTCACCGCCTGCACGACTACCGGAATCGTTGCCAGCTTGCCGATGGCATCGGTGGCCGACAACAGTTTGTCGCGGAAATTGACTTCGCCCTTTTTGAACTTGATCGCCTTGGCGTGCAGCATGGTGTGCGGGAAATCCAGGTTCCACGGATGAGGCGGCACATAGGGACACTTGGTCATGTAGCACAGGTCGCACAGGTAGCATTGATCGACCACTTTCCAGTAATCCGCCTTCTTGACGCCATCGACTTCCATGGTTTCGGATTCGTCGACCAGATCGAACAATGTCGGGAACGCGGTGCACAAGCTGATGCAGCGGCGGCAGCCGTGGCAGATATCGTAGATGCGTTCTAGTTCCTTTTCCAGCGCGGCCTCGTTCCAGAACTCGGGGTTTTTCCAGTCCAGAGGATGGCGGGTAGGGGCTTCGAGACTGCCTTCTCTTGTTGTCATGATGGTTGGCTATTTGTGGTCAATCTGTCTGCATATCAGCCTGCCTTCAGGCAAGCCGATACACGCACGAATCGATAGCCGATTACATGCTGTCCAGAGTCTTCTGGAACTTGTTGGCGTGTGAACGCTCGGCTTTCGCCAGGGTTTCAAACCAGTCGGCGATCTCGTCGAAGCCTTCATCGCGCGCGGTCTTGGCCATGCCCGGGTACATGTCGGTGTACTCGTGGGTTTCACCCGCAATCGCGGTTTTCAGGTTGTCGGCGGTGGGGCCGAAGGTCATGCCGGTGGCCGGATCGCCACAGGTTTCCAGATATTCCAGATGGCCGTGTGCATGGCCGGTTTCGCCTTCCGCGGTGGAGCGGAATACAGCCGCCACATCGTTGTAGCCTTCGATGTCGGCCTTGGCTGCGAAATACAGATAACGACGGTTGGCCTGGGATTCGCCGGCAAAAGCGGCTTTCAGGTTGCCTTCGGTTTTGGAGCCTTTCAGTGCTGCCATATGCTTCTCCTTGCAGTTGTTTACGAAGGACGAATTTTTATGATTTTTCCGGTCCTCCATCGGAAAAACCAACTTGACTTAGACTAAGTCTAACTCATAAACAAAATATAATCCTCATGCAATTCTGGTGTCAATACGTTTTTTAACACTTCGAACTCTTAATAACCACTTTCAGTATAGAACCGATGATCTGTCTGTTTGCTGGCACAATGAAAGTCCATGAACACATCGCAGACCAAGTCACTCAATCATTTTCCAGGAGCGAAATCATGACCCGTAAAGTGAACAAATCCGATGCCGAGTGGCAATCCGAACTGACTGACGAGCAGTTTCATGTCTGCCGGTTGAAAGGAACTGAGCGCCCTTTTACTGGCAAGTACTGGGATAACCACGCGCAAGGTCTTTACCGGTGTTCTTGTTGCGGAGAGCCGCTGTTTGATTCGTCTACCAAGTTCGATTCGGGAACAGGATGGCCAAGCTTTTATTCGCCCAAGAACAATGAAGCCGTTGACGAGGAAACCGATCACAGCCACGGCATGACTCGCACTGAAGTCATGTGCAAGTCATGCGGCGCACATCTGGGGCATGTATTTCCGGATGGTCCCAATCCAACAGGACTGCGTTATTGCATCAACTCGGCTTCGCTGAACTTCGAGAAGAAAGACTAGATTGCAATTAATAAGCACCCGAATCGCCCGCATCTCGCAAGCCACGCCAACCATCAAGGCCTTTGAACTGGAAGTCACTGACCCAGGATTCAAGTACTTGCCGGGCCAATGGATAGAAGTATCCGTTGAAATCGATGGCGAAATCAAAACCAGCGGCTATTCAGTCACCACTTCGCCTAGCCAGCGTGGCGGCGTAGGTCTGGCCATCAAGTCCAGTTCCACCCATCCGGTCACCCTCTGGCTGCATCAGGCAATGGAAGGCGATACGCTGAAAATCACCCGTGGCCAGGGACCGTTTGTCTTTGTACCCGACATGGGCGAGGACATCGTGCTGATAGGGGGTGGCGTGGGTGTCACACCTTTGCTTTCCATCTGGCGCTTCGTCCGCGATGCGTGCCCGGAAACCCACGCCACGCTGTACTACAGCGTCAGCCACCCGGACGAAATCCTGTTCCGCGATGAACTCGAACAATCCGCGCGCAAGTACACCCATGTCAGTCTGGAAATTACCGTCACCCAGACTTGTGAGGGATGGCAGGGACAAACCGGCCGCATCAACAAGCACAAGATCGCCGCGCTCAATGCGCCGCCCAACACTTTGTTCTACTTGTGCGGCCCGCCGGGCATGGTCGATGACATGGAGAAGTTCCTGCGCGAACTGGGCGTTCCGGCCAGCCGGATCATTTTTGAAAAATGGTGGTGAGCCGTCTATAGTTCACAGCACACCTCCGTAACCGGCACGCTGTTCAGCGCATGATCAATACTTTCGGACTGGCCTGTTTACTGCTGTCCTTCTCAGCCCTCGCAGCTGACCCTGCGCCTGTTGCAACCCCTACCCCAATTAAAAGCGGCCAGGAAAGTGCCCAGTTCTGCCGACATTGCCATGGCGAGGCAGGCATCAGCCTCCATCCAGACATCCCCAACCTGGCCGGTCAGAATGCAGCTTATCTGCTCGATCAGATGAACAAGTTTGCAGCAGGGAAACGCAAGAATGAGTTCATGGAAGGATTGATCAAGGCGCTAAAGCCCGAAGAACGCGCGAACATCGCGCTGTATTTCTCCCAGCAGAAAGTGATGCCACAACCAGCCAGAAACAGCGCCCAGACAGAAACAGGCGGCAAGCTGTATGCCAAGCTTTGCGTCTACTGCCATGGCGACAATGCATATGGATCTGACAGTATCCCGCGCCTTGCCGGCCAGCAAACCGTTTATCTGCAACTGTCACTCAAACGCTACCGCAGCGGCAGCGGCGAACGCATCGACCCGAGAATGCAATCCTATACGCGCAACCTCAAGGATAACGACATCGACAATCTGGCTGCCTATCTGGCCAGTTTGCGATGAACATGAACAGCTGATTTATTGAACCAGCCAGAGCCGGTTGAGATTGATTTCCTGCACCCGGCAGGATTTCAGCCTGACAGTGCCCTGCTGGCGGTCGTCACCCGAAGGACTGAATTCGAAGCGGAACCATCGTTCAACCACCGCACGGCCTTCGTTGTCGCGCGCAAGCTTCATCTTCATCTGGCTGACGGTGTCATCCAGAAACTGCACGCCGGCTTCCTCGCAAGCCTTGCGTGCCGCGACATGCGCAGCTTCACGTGCCTTGAGACTGTCGGCAATGAACCACAACCCACCTGCCAGCAGGAGAATGACAAGGATTTCCGTCAATTTAGGTTGGCCGCCAGTTTCTGCAAAAGCACGATTTTTTCGCGCAACTCAATAGCCTCTTCGGCATCCGGTGCAAGTTTCAGAAAACGGTCCAGGTCAGTGTATGCAGCGCGGAAGCATTCAAGCTGCCAGTAAACCTCTCCCCGCTCGCGCAGTTCGTCCAGACTATCCGGCTCAAGCATCAGCATTCGATCCAGCGCGGACAGGGCGCGCATCCAGTCCGATTCATGCAAGTACCAGGTCTTGAGATTGCGCAGGATACGGGCGAGGATGGCCTTGTTCCCTGCTGCCGTCAGCACTTCTTCCAGCGGGGGAATGGGCTGGTCCAGGTAAACATCCCGCAGCCTGGCTTCCATCTGTTCAACGGTGAGCGGAATGCCGCCATTGTATGGGTCCATCACAACCTCACCTCCCGGCACGGCCATTTTCACCAGGAAATGTCCGGGAAATGAAACACCCTGTATTTCCATTCCGGCCCGCCGCCCCACTTCGATATAGACGAGTGAGAGCGTGATGGGAATGCCTGATTTACGTGTAAGGACTTCATCGAGGAAACTGTCCCTGGGGTCGAACACTTCGGTTTCGCTGCCGGTGAATCCTTCTTCACGGAACAGGAAACGGTTCAGAATTGACAGCCGGGTAGTCCAATCCGCGCCCGCAGGCATGCGCTCGGCAGCGCGTTCACCTAACGTATCCAGACGAGCCAGCCAGTCTTCAATGTCCATCCCGGGATGTTCTTCCGCAGCGATCAGCAACGCACCGCGAGCAAGATCTATCTCGGCATCGGGCAACTGCGCCAATGCCATGAAGCGTGAATCCATTTATTCCTTGGCGGCTGCCGGCATGCGGAACAAGGCAGCCACCTGCTTGACGGGACGCCGAGACGGCGCATTGACCGGCACGGGCCGCGCGATCGCCGGTGCGGCAGGCGGACGATAATCCGGAACCTGGGCTGCCCCCGGTGAATAACCCGGCACCAGAATCTGGTCGATGGTCTTGCCGATGAGTTTTTCGATGTCTTTCAGGTATCGCGCCTCATCCTCGGTCATGAGCGAAATGGCTTCGCCTGAAGCGCCAGCCCGACCAGTGCGGCCAATGCGATGCACGTAATCTTCGGGGTTATGCGGCAGATCGAAATTCACCACATAGGGCAGCGCAGAAATATCCAGACCGCGCGCGGCGACGTCTGTTGCAACGAGGATGCCGACTTCGCCGGACTTGAATTCGTCCAGCGCCTTGATGCGCTCCTGCTGGGTCTTGTCGCCATGGATTGCCGCTGCATGTATCCCGGCCTTGTTGATCTCGTGAGCCAGCCGGTTGGCGCCCAGCTTGGTGCCGGTAAACACCAATACTTGCTTGAGCTCACGGCTGCGGATCAGATGAATGAGCAGTGCGCGCTTTTTCTCGTGATGCACCGGATGCAGAATCTGGGTGACATTTTCTGCTGTGGCGTTGCGACGGGCCACTTCGATGCGCTGTGGATTCTTCAGGAAGGAACGTGCCAGCGATTCGATTTCCTGAGGAAACGTCGCCGAGAACATCAGATTTTGCCTCTTCTCCGGTAACAAGCCGATGATGCGCTTGAGGTCCGGCATGAAACCCATGTCGAGCATGCGGTCGGCTTCGTCCAGCACCAGCATGGACACCTGCGACAGGCTCAGCGTCTTGTTCTGCACATGATCCAGCAGGCGTCCGGGCGTGGCCACCAGAATCTCGACGCCGTTTTTCAGCACCGGAATCTGCGTGTCGATATTGACGCCGCCATATACGCACAGCGACCGCAGCGGCACGTATTTGCAATAGGCCTTGATGCTTTCTTCCACCTGGATGGCGAGTTCGCGCGTGGGCGCCAAAATCAGTGCGCGGATGGGATGGCGCGCGGGTGATGTGCTGGTACTGGCTTGCGGCGCCAGTTTCTCGATGATGGGCAGCGCAAACCCTGCCGTCTTGCCAGTGCCGGTCTGCGCGGCCGCCAGCACATCGTGCCCCTGAAGGGCGACAGGAATCACCGCCGACTGGATGGGCGAGGGCTCGACGTAGCCGAGGACTGTCAGCGCGTTGAGAATTTCGGGACGCAGCCCGAGGTCAGTAAATGCCATGTCGTCCTATTCGATGCAGCGCCAGTCAAACCCTTGTTCCTGGCATGCCACGTTAATCCACTCCGGTTCGCAATTCAAAACACTAGCCAGGGCTGCTCTGGCAAGTGACGGTTTGTTATTCTTCTGTGACAGGTGCGCAGCCACTACATGCCGCAACCCCGATACATCCATCTGTCCCAACAGTGATGCGGCTTGCCGGTTTTCCAGATGGCCATACTGCCCGCCCACCCGCCGCCTGAGACTGGGCGGATAAGGCCCGCTTTCGAGCATGTCCGCGTCGTGATTGCACTCAAGCACCAGCGCATTCACGCCACTGAGGCTTGCGGCAATATGCGAGGTGATGTGGCCGGTGTCGGTCAACACGCCCAGCTTGCGCTGGCCATCGGAAAACACGAACTGAACAGGCTCGCGCGCATCATGCGGCACTGGAAACGGCAGAACTTCCAGCGCACCGATGGAAAAGGATCGATGCGAATCGATCATCTCAGTAAACGGCAGGTTATCTGTCTGCATGCGCCAGTTGACCAGCGTGCCATGCGTGCACCACACCGGCAAATCATGTTTGATCGCCAGTCTGGCAACACCGCCGATATGATCGCTGTGTTCATGCGTGATCAATACGGCATCCAGGTCTTCCGGCGCCAGGCCAATTCTGGCCAGCCGCGCGCGGGTTTCAGTCAGCGAGAACCCGCAATCCACCAGCACCCGTGTCGATCCGGCTTCGACAACTAACCCGTTGCCACTGCTACCGCTGCCGAGACTGGCGAACCTCACGTCAATTATTTCAGTTCTTTATGCAGCAAATTGATGATCTTCTTCTGCGTAGCTGGATCGGCAGGTTTGCCTTCGTTGCCTGTCACGACCACCATGGTCTTGCTGCCCGCCTCGGCAAGCTTGATCTGCACCTGCGGCGAGGATTTGTCTTCCTTGCTCTTCCAGAAAGCCAGCCTGGACAAGATGCCATCGTCCTTCTTGGTCGCATTGTCGATCTGCGGGTCGATGTAACGCACGTAATAGGTGCCCTTGGAACGGTCGCGGTCTTCCACGGCAAAGCCGATGCGATCCAGTGCCAGGCCAACCCGTCGCCATGCACGGTCAAAGGCTTCATTCATTTCAAGATCATTGCCGACGATGCGCGCCTGTTCCGGCGTTTCCTGTTTGGCCAGCATGGCTTCGGCACGCTTCTCCTCTACGCCAAAGCGCGTCATCAGCCGGCGCAGCATTTCGGCTTCCAGTTCGGGATCGGCCGGCCTCGGCTGCCACACGGTCTTGTCCTTGCCCTCGGTGGCATACACTTCCATCATGCCGCGATGGCTGACATAAATCTCGGTGCCGCCCCCCGCCGCCTTCTCGATGCGCGTACGGAACTTGTCGCGCTCCGGGGTCGAATACAAACCCTCAATTACCTTGCCCAAAGTGCGGCGGATCGCATCCTGCGGAATCTTGGCGCGGTTTTCCGCCCAGTCAGTTTCCAGCACGCCGGTTTCTTTCGATTCCAGGTTGATGATGAAACCGGTTTCCTGCCAGAAATCCTTGACCACCGGCCACACCTGCTCGGGTGTTGCGGATACCACCAGCCAACGCTGCGATCCGGAACGTTCAATGCGGGCCTTTTCCTGTTCAGGCAGCAGCGCGGTGCCTGCGGCAGGTTTTTCGGTACGGTCCTTGGAATAGGCTGAATAGGTTGCGGAACCTGCACCGCCGACATCCGGAATCGCATAACGATTATCGCCGGTTGGCGCGGTCAGGTCGGGCGGCACTTCCAGCGGCGGCGCCTTGCCCGCAGATTTGTAGTCGATCTTTTTCGTTTCGAGCAATTCGCAGCCATTCAACGCAATGGCGGCTGCCATGAAGGCAATCAGTAAACGCATAGTCATCCTCAAAGAACTCCTGCCTGTTTCATCGCGGCACGCACGGTTTCATGTTGCGCGGCAGACAACTGCACCAGCGGCAACCGCAATCCTCGCTCAATCAACCCCATTTCAGCCAGCGCCCATTTCACCGGAATCGGATTGGCTTCGACAAACAATTTGGAATGCAGGCCAAACAATTGCATGTTGATTTCCCTGGCACGCGACAGGTTCCCCGCGAATGCCGCTTCGCACATCTCGTGCATGAGTTTGGGCGCGATGTTGGCCGTCACCGAAATCACGCCATGCCCACCCAGAAGCATGAAAACCAGGCCGCTTGCGTCGTCGCCGCTATACAGCGCGAAATCCTTAGGTGCGCGACAGATGAGATCCGTGCCCCGCTCGATATTGCCGGTGGCATCCTTGATGCCGGTGATATTGGGTATTTGCGCCAGACGCAACACCGTGTCATTGCTCATGTCGGCCACCGTACGGCCAGGCACGTTGTAGAGAATGACCTGAATATCCACCGCTTCAGCAATGGCCTTGAAGTGCTGGTACAGGCCTTCTTGCGTCGGCTTGTTGTAGTAGGGCACCACGGACAGCACGGCATTGGCGCCTGCGCTCTTGGCGCAATGTGTAAGCTCGATAGCCTCGCGCGTGGAGTTGCCGCCGGTACCGGCGATCACCGGAATGCGGCCGGCGATGTGCGCCACCGTCACGCGAATCAGTTCGCAATGCTCGTCGAAATCCACCGTCGGCGATTCGCCGGTCGTGCCCACGACCACGATGCCATCGGTTCCCTGGGCAACATGCCAGTCCAGCAATTTGCGCATCCCGGCGAAATCCAGGCTGCCATCCTCGTGCATGGGGGTGGCAATTGCCACCAAACTGCCTTTAATCATTGATTCTTGCGGCTGAGTAAAAGGTGGCATTTTAACCCATAAACCGCCTCGGGACGCCTAAGGATGCCTAAGGAATGAGCAGCGCAAGAAGCCCTGGCAACCGCTCCAGCACCCGTGCAAGACCCGTTGCCAGCAGCGGCGCAGCCAGTGCCAGCCCGGCCAGAAGACTGGCCGCGCCGAGCGTCAGTCCCACCGAAAAGACCTCCACGCCTGGCAGCATGCGCGACAACACGGCAAAAGCAAGATGGCCCAGCAGGACCAGCACCAGCATGGGCAGCGCCAGCTGCAAGCCCGCAGCCAGCATCATGCCGCCCGCCTCGGACAGTTGCATCGCAACACTTTGTGAAGGCAGCGTCGCTACCGGAAGAGAAGAAAAGCTTGAAGACAGCGCCTGTATCACCAGTCCGTGGCCATTGGCCGAAAAAAATGCCAGTAGCGCCAGCCAGAACGCCAGTTGCCTCAACGGCCATTCCATCCCGCCCTGCTGTTCGGGCACGACCTGCGACTGGCCCAGACTGGCCGTCAGGCCAACTGTTTGCAATGCCACTTCGGCAATCGCGAAAAACAGCCGCACCATCAGCCCCAGCGCCGCACCAAACAGAAACTCACCGGCAAGCAGCATCAGACCGGGCCACGACAAGGGATCAACCGCCACTGAAGCACCCGGCACCCACACCCAGGCCAAAGCTCCGGCGAGGAAAAGACGCAAAAACCAGGGCAGACGGCTGACGACAGGGTCGATCCACGACCAACCCAGCAGCCGGGCCAAGACCATCAGCCAGGCGGCGAGTTCGGGCTGGGTAAAGATCAAGGCCATCTATTGAACAAGTCCGGGAAAACTCTCCAGCACCCTCTGGGTGAATTCCACCAGCCGCCCGCCCATCCAGGCGCCCAGCAGGGCAAGCACGGCGACCAGCACCAGCGCCTTGGGTACGAAAGATAGCGTCGGTTCAAGAATTTGCGTGGCAGCCTGGAACACGCTCATCAGCAATGCCGTAATGAGCAATGCAGCGAGTACCGGCAACGCTATCCAGAAGGCAAGCCAGAGGGCTTCGCGGAGCAGCTCTTCCATCAGAAACTCGTGACCAGGGAACCCACCAGCAAATGCCAGCCGTCCGCCATCACGAACAGCAGCAGTTTCAATGGCAGCGATACCATCTGCGGCGGCACCATGATCATGCCCATGCCGGTAAGCACGCTGGCCACCACCAGATCAATGATGAGAAACGGCAGAATGACCATGAAACCGATCTGGAACGCCGTTTTCAGTTCGCTGGTGACGTAGGCGGGTGCGAGCGCATGGAAAGGCACGGCCTGGGCATTTTTTACATCCACACTGGCACCTTCTGGCAAAAACAACGAGAGATCTTCGGCGCGTGTTTGTCTCATCATGAAGGTCTTCAGCGCATCGCCTGCTTTCTCGCGCGCAGCCTCGGCAGCCAGCTGGCCATTTGTATAAGGTTCGTAAGCCTCCAGGTTGATTTTTCCGATCACAGGATGCATGACGAAATACGCCACCAGCAAAGCCAGGCCAACCAATACCAGATTGGGCGGTGCGTACTGATTGCCCAACCCCTGTCGCAACAGGAAAAACACCACGACCACGCGCGTAAATGCGGAAAGACTCAACAGCAAAGCCGGCAAAAAAGGCACCAGCATCACGTAAGGCAGGCTGCCAGCGGGAATGGAATAGGCTTGCCCTCCGGGCGAGGGAGTGGTCTGGAATAACGTAAAACCGGGTTCTGCCGCGGCAAACAGCAGGCCAGGCATCAACGAGAACAGTACAAAGAAGAAGGTTCTGATCATGCGTTCCATGTCAGACTTCTGTCCCGGCATTCTTCGGTTTGGGCAGGGTGTGCAGGGTGCGCACCTGTCCGCCGCCAACGCCCAGCACCAGCCAGGTTTCTTCGATTTCAACCACGACTACTTTTTCGCGTGCACTCAACAGGGTCGAGCTAACAACTTTGACTGGGCCAGGCTTGCCGACCTGCGGCAGGTAGCGTTTGACCAGCCAGGCCGCCAGAACAAACAGTCCTAATATCAGCAACAGGGAAAACACCATGCCGGAAACACCGGAAACGCCGGGGCCCGCTGCGAATGCAGATGTACTGGCGCTCAGCGCCGCCAAGGTTTTACCGGGATGTTTCATTGCATCCTTTCCAGTTCCGCTTTCGCCCAGCACATCAAATCTTGTGGTTCGCAGAAGAATTCCACCATGCCAGCCTGTTCCTGAATTATGAACTCAAGCCTGACAGCTTTCGGCCAGACAACTCCCCCGCCGAGATTGATCACCGACTCTGCCAGGGCGCGTTTCAATATACGCATCAACGATCTGGACAATCCGGTTGAAGCCTGCCGCCCTGAAACAGGACCACCGCCAAAACGCGCAGATACCCAGGCATTCTCCGCTTCCCGGCTTGCCGCTATTGTCAGCGCCTTGCCTGTTCTTGTACTGGAATGCTGGATTACCCTTGCGCCGGTAACACGTACCGGCACACCCAAACAAGCTGACATTTTTCCCCGCACACGTTCGGACAAACTGCCCAGAATTTTTCGCTCGTCCGCGACCGAGGCGAGAAAAACTTTTTCCTCGGCGCCAAGCGCAGAAAATATCATCCGTCAACCCGTCCGGATTCAAGAAACAGGAAGCCGGTTTCACGTTGTTGAGAAGGCATGCGCATGTAAGCGGCTTTGGATGCCAGTTCATCATGCAGCCTGCGTTCCTGTTTCTCGTCGCGGCGCGCCTCTTCCAGCACATGGCGCTGCGCCAGCACCTGCAGGGCTTCCAGCCGTTTCTTTTCGTTCTGCCAGACATCAAGCGCGCGCTGCCAGGCCGCATGAGTTGATTCAATCATCTGCGTGCCAGCCGCCAGGCGTTTCTGGTAATTGCGTAACGCCTCACTCGCTTCCTGCACCACATCCGACGCACACCCTTGCCTTAAACGCGCTGACAGGCCGTCATTGTACCGGGCACGCTGTTGTTGCATGCGCACCACCTGCGTCCGCGCCCGCAACCATTCCGCATGTGCCAACTTGACCGCGCGCGATTTTGCTTCCGCCCGCCGTTCGGTCAGATCAAGCACCAGTTGCAATGAAAAGGGACGCGGCATTGCTTAGCTCACGGAAGAATTTCAGCCAGCGCATGACGCGCAGCATTCATGTCGATGCGTGCATCCATTTCCTGCATCAGGAAATTCTGCATCGCGGGATAAAGCGAAACGGCTTCATCGAGTACTACATCCGCGCCCGGCACATAAGCACCCACCGAGAGCAGGTCGCGGCTGCGGCGGTATCGCGAGTACAGATACTTGAAGCGGCGAATACGATCCATCTCCTCCTGCTTCACCAGGTCTGGCAAGGCCCGGCTGATGGAGGATTCGATGTCGATGGCGGGATACAGCCCGGCATCCGCCAGGTCGCGTGACAGCACGATATGGCCGTCGAGAATGGCACGGGCCGCGTCGGCGATCGGATCCTGCTGGTCGTCCTGTTCCATCAGCACGGTGAAAAATGCCGTGATCGACCCGCCGCCGCTCTTGGCGTTGCCCGCGCGTTCGCACAATTGCGGCAGTTTGGCGAATACGGATGGCGGATAGCCCTTGGTGGCGGGAGGCTCACCGATTGCCAGCGCCACCTCGCGCTGCGCCATGGCGTAGCGAGTCAGCGAATCCATGATCAACAGCACCTGCTTGCCCTGATCGCGGAAATGCTCGGCAATCGCCATCGCATAGGCCGCACCGTTCAGCCGCATCAGTGGCGGATTGTCGGCGGGTGAGGCGACCACCACGGCACGTGCCATGCCTTCCGCACCGAGATTGCTTTCGATGAAATCCTTGACCTCGCGGCCGCGTTCGCCAATCAGTCCGACCACGACCACATCGGCATTGGTATAACGTGCCATCATGCCCAGCAGGATCGATTTGCCAACGCCACTGCCCGCGAACAGGCCAAGTCGCTGGCCGCGCCCCACGGTCAGCAGGGCATTGATCGAACCGATGCCGACATCCAGCGGTTCGCGGATCGGCGCACGCTCCAGCGGATTCAGTGGGCGCGAATAAAGTGGCACGCGCCGGTCGCTGGTTAATGGCCCCAGTCCATCGATGGGCCGGCCCGCGCCATCCATGACACGGCCGAGAAGTTGCGGTCCCACCGATACCTGACGCACACGATCCTGCGCGCGGCGACGTGGCACATAACGTCGACCAAGACGCGGCGGCTGGGCCGCCAGGGGATTTTCAGGAATCACACGCGCGCCCGGCATCACGCCATAGATGTCTGTCGATGGCATCAGATACAGCCGGTCACCGGAAAAACCCACCACTTCGGCATCCACGCTTTGCCCGCCCGGAATCTGCACCATGCATTGACTGCCAATCGGCAGCCTCAGGCCCACCGCTTCCATCACCAGCCCTGCCACGCGGGTAAGCTGTCCGCTGGTCTGCCAGGGTTGCGAATAGCCAACAGCGCGTCTGCAGTCAGCAAGGTATTCGCGAAAACGTACCGTGCGATCCATGTCAGTCGACCCAGTTCCGGTTGCTGCCCAATACCGCCACGACCTGGCGCCATCGCGCCTGAAGCGTCGCATCCAGGTCGCCCTGAGCTGTTTCGATCAGGCAGCCGCCGCGCACAATCCGCACATCCTCGACGATGCGCAGCCTGCTTTTGTCCAGCGCTTCATTCAACAGGGGACGGATGATTTCCGCGTCTTCGGGATTGAGCAGCAGCCGGGCCTCGCGCGTGGTTTCCACCATCTGCCTCAAGGCCAGATTGACCACGTCCAGTATCCGTTCGGGGCGGGCAGCCAGCTCGCCGGCCACAACCTGGCGTGCGACATCCAGCGCCAGGTTGAGAACCTGATCGGACAACCTGAAATCCAGCGAATCAATTGCGGCACTGTAACTTTCTGTCAGCGACTTGAACCGTCCTGCCTGAGATCTGGCTTCATCCTTCGCTTGCGCAAGACCTGCCGCGTAACCCTGTTCACGCGCGGCCTCGAAGACTTCCTTGATCCGCCGCTCTTCAGCCTCGACCGGATCAGGCGCAGGCACGGCTTCCAACCCCTCCCAGCGTTCGAAAGCGCTGCGCGTGTCGAGCGTTTCGTTGTCAGGTTTGTCGCTCATGCGCTGATATCCAGTTCACCCTGTGCCGCCATTTTCCGCATCAGCATGACTACTTCCTTCTGGGCGGTTTCAATGTCGTCCAGCCGGGTTGCGCCCAATGACTCGAGATCATCCTTCAGCCGTCTTGCCGCCGTTTCCGGCATGCGCTGAAGCAGCGATTCAACCAGATCGGGGTCGGCGCCCTTCAGGGCCAGCAACAAGGCATTGCCTGGCACAGCCTTGAAAAAACGTGTCCGGCTTTCGGATGACAAGCGCTTCATGTCTTCAAGGCCAAGCTGACGCGCTTTCAGTTGTTCCAGCAGCTCGGGCGCATCCTGGGCCAATCCGGATTCAACCTGGGCGCGTGTTGCCGGCGTCAGGTGTTGCAGCAATTCGGCTGCCAGCTCCTCGCCATCCGATTCCGAAGTTTCCTTGCGCAATCTGCCGGCAAGCCATTCATTCAACTCGCGCATGGCCTCCGCTGGCACGCTGCGCCACCCGGCCACGCGCTGCACCACTTCGTGGCGGAGCGGCGCGTTCAGCCACTCGAGTATCCTGGAAGCCTGTTGACGGTCGAGATGAACCAGCACAGTCGCAACCACTTGCGGATGTTCGTCCTGCAACAGCGCGGCCACTTCGGACGGCTCCATCCAGCCAAGCTGTTTGAGGTCATCGGTTTCCTTGCCAAGAATGCGCCTCATGAGCTGACGTCCGCGATCATCACCGAGCGCACGCGTCAGGGCTGCATCCAGAAATTCTTCCGAGTCCGTGCCAAAACCGGTCTGGCGTCCCGCCTCGTCGGCAAATTCACGGAGGACGGTTTCGACGCGCTCGCGCGGCAGCACACCGACGTCACGCATTGTGCGGCCCAGCTCGCTGACTTCCGTAGGCGTAAGATGACGAAACACCTGCGCCGCCGCTTCTTCGCCCAGCGACAGCAGCAGGATTGCGCTTTTTACGACCCCTTCGCGGTTCATGCCTGCATCCATAACTTCACCACGCTGGCCGCCAATTTTGGATCTTCCATGACATGCTGCCTGATTGAATTCAGTTCGGCTTCAAACATCTCCCCGGGTGTGGGCGTCCCGGCGTTTTCTGCTGACTCCTCTCGCTGACCTCGGCGGCTTCGCCTTATCAGCGTCCAAACCATCAACAAACCCGCAACGACTGCCAGCACGAGGCCGGCATAGACAGGCCATGAATTATTGGCGATGACTGCCGGTTTCGCTGCGGGCGATGGCTCGGAAAGATTGCGCAGGCTTTCTGGCCTGGCAACAGCTTGCGAGGCATCTTTAGTCTGCTCCGCAAACGGCACCTTGATGACCTGAACGCTGTCCCTGCGGCGGGAATCAAAACCTACTGACTGCCTCGCCATCCGCTCAAGCTTGTCCAGCTGTATTTTCTCTAGGCCCGCGGCCTCATCCACCACGACAAGCACGGACAGTCTGCTGACCGTACCCTTGGGCTCGCGGACATGTCGTGTGGTTTTACGGTTATAAACCTTAGCCCTGCCAGACTGGCTGGCATTCTCGGTTGTTTCCTCGCTTTCGCTGAAATCAACCTGTGCGGTGATCTGAACTTTGAAGGCATGAGCCTGCAGTACCGGCGACAGCACTTTTGCAAGTCGCTCTGAATACTCGTTTTCCAGACGTCGCGTGTATTCGAGCTGGTCCGGACTCAACCCGCGATATAGCCCCGCAACCCCCTCTGCCAGCAACGTCCCGTACTGATCTACCACGCTTACCTGCGCTGCCGTCATGCCGGGCACGCCGCTGGCGATGATGTAACGAATGGACGCCACCTGTCCTTCGCTGAATTGCGTCGCGGTTTGCAGTTTGATCAGCACCGAAGCGGCAGGCGGGATGCGCTCGCGCAAAAAAGAGGTTTGCCGCGGCAAGGCAAGATGAACCCGGGCTGATTCCACGCCTTCCAGCGCTTTCACGGATCGCGCAAGCTCATCTTCCAGCGCGCGCTGATATCCGATTTGTTCCTGGAATTGCGAGAGACCGAAACCTGCCATGGGTGATGGCTCTCCTTCGCGCTTGTCACCTTTTGGCAATCCCTGGGCGGCCAGTTTGTAGCGTGCGGCGTGCAACTGGTCCGTAGGCACTTCAACCGCGCCGTTTGGCTCCGCCAGCCGGTAAGGGATATTCAGGCGTTCCAGCGCTTCCACCACCGCGCCGCCATCGCGATCGGACAAGTTCGCGAACAGAACACGGTAGTCAGGCTGGCGCTCCCAGAAAAGAAGGACTGCCCCAATAACAACCAGCAGCGCCAATCCCCCCCACATTGCCTTTTTCCAGGGGCTGGCAGCCATTAGCGACGCCGGAACTGCCGCCAGGTTCAGACCTTCGGCCATGACACCGCGAATTCAAAAAGCAAAATGATGATGTCTCTTCTCCAGTTAGCCGCTGGCATATCCGATAAGCAAGATACTACCGGCCACTTTTGGACAGATTATAGCCGTCATAGGCCGGCTCAATACAGGCTGCACGCAATGAAAAAGAGAGTTCTGATTGTCGACGATTTTGGCAGCATGCGCCGGATGGTGCGCGCCGCGCTCAAACCCCTGCCTTATCTTGAAATTCACGAGGCTGAAAATGGCCTGTCCGCCTGGAACAAGCTGCAATCAGCGCCGCACGATTTGCTGATCAGCGATATCTGCATGCCGCACCTGGATGGGTGGGCGCTGGTGCAGCGGGTGAGGGAAAGCGAACATCATTCAGCCCTGCCGATCATCCTGGTCAGCGCCGAATCCGCACCAGACAAGCTTCCAGACAGCCTGCGCTATCTGGGCAAGCCCTTCACGCCTGCGTTGCTGCGCCACGCCGTCGCCGAGTTTCTAGAGGAAAGCTTCAAAGCAGATCCGGCGTCATAACCGCCCGCAGCACCACTTCATTGCCGGCAGCCCTGTTGCGGCTGGAAAACCACCAGACGCCCGCCTTGCGGATGGACAGCGAACCATCCGAGCCCAATAGCCAGGCGGCCACGTCTCCCAAGGTGGGCTGATGACCTGTCACCAGCACACACCCATCGTCATCTCCGGGCCAGCCCGCTGCTTCAATCACATCTTCCATGTTTGCGCCAGGCGAAATGGCCGGCACGATTTGAAATGGCTTGCCCAATGCACTGGCAGTCTGTTTCGCGCGCACGGTCGGGCTGACCAGCACCTTGCAATCATTTGGCAGGCGTTCATTCAGCCATGCAGCCATTTTCGCCGCCTGTTTCTGGCCTTTCAAAGTCAATTCACGCGCCAGATCATTGAAGCCGTCTTCCGCCTCGGCATGGCGCCAGAGTATGAGTTCCATCAAGAATTCCTTAACTGATTCTTGGCAGCGACACGCAGAAGCGCGCGCCACCCTCCGGGCCATTGTCCGCCCTGACCGAGCCACCGTGTTTTTCCGCCACCACGCGTACAAAATACAGGCCCAGTCCCGCACCCGGCACGGCGCTTCCCTGCTCGTTCAGCCGTGAGAAGCGTTTGAACAGCCTGGGCATCTCTGCTTCCGGAATGCCCGGACCGCTATCGATCACGCAATATCTGACCTTGCTGCCATCCACCTCCAGTTCGATTCTGACATGGCTGTTGTCCGGTGAATACTTGACGGCATTCTGGATGAGATTGACGGCCATACGTTCCAGCAGGCCAAACTCGCCCCTGACCCAAACCGGGTCGACCGGAATTTCGCGTATCAGCGCCACCTTCCTCGACTGCGCCAGCGGAAAGACCGCGTCAATCGCCTGATGCAGCAATCCGCACAGATCGATTTCCTGGAAAGCCGCTTCATCGGAAAGTTCTGCTCGGGAAGTAGCAAGAAATTCCTCGGCCAGTTCGTGCGCCCTCGACAGCTGTGTTCTCAGCCTTGCCAGTTCTTGCGGAGAACGCTGCGACGAACGCAATTGTTCCACCGCCATGGCCAGCGGCGCGCGAATATCGTGCGACAGGAAAGCCAGGGTCTCGCGGCGTTCCGCTTCCAGGCGTTTGACCTCGGCGATATCCACCAGATTGATGACGCGCGCAATGCCCATCGCAGGCGGGAATTCCGCCTCATCCACCAGCAGCGGGATGCCTTCGCGGCTTCTTATTTCATGTTGCACGGGTGTTTCATCCGCCTTCAGTTCAATCGGCGATGGCGTATCCTTTTCAACGCCCAGCCAGTCTTGCGCACGCCGGTTGACCAGCCGCACCCGGCCGGATTTGTCGACCGCCACCACGCCATGCGGCATGCCTTCCAGCACCTGGTCGATCAGGTTGCGCAGCGCGCGGACGCGCTGTGACGCCGCCTGAATCTGTGCAATGCGCGCCTGGAACGGATCGCCCGTACCTGCTTCCGGCATGCCTCTACCGACAATCGCGGATTGCTGCAAATCCAGCGTCAGGTGGCGAATTTCCCTGTCCAGGAATCGGCTGGCGACTTCCAGCCTGCGCCAGCTCCACACCGGATAGGCAATCAGAATCGCCAGCAGCGCACCGGATGGCGCGAACCAAACCCCCATTGCGTGAGGCAAGGACAGCGCCACGCCCATCACCAGCGCCAGCAATACGACGCTGGTCAACATGCCCATGCGCGGACTGAGTCTGGCCAGCAGGAATACAGGCAACACGCTCAATATCATGGTCAGCAACAGGCTGGCTTCCCGCGACAGATTGGTCACCAGCGTGCCGTGCCGGAAAGCCTCGAGCGCATTGGCGTGAAACTCCACGCCAGGCATGGGTTCTGACAAGCCGGAAACCGGTGTCGGCAGCCTGTCGCCCAGACCCGCCGCCGTCGCGCCAACCAGAATGATCTTTTCCTTGAACATACCCGCGGGATAACGGCCTGTCAGAACCTGCGCGTAAGAAAGCGTCTGAAAATGTCCGGGCGGGCCCAGAAACGGTACTCGCCGAAAATTTTCCCGAACCAGAACGAAAGGTGAACTGGCTGCCTGGTCAACCGCGCCAGAATCCCTGGTTCCCCTCAACGCATCGTGGATGGCCTCGGCAAAGTGCGGCCAGCGCGGCACACCCAGACCTTCCCGCAGATAGAGGCCTCGCGCGATGCCATCTTCCTCGATTTCAGCATGTGCGCGCCCCAGCGCGGCGGCATGATTCGTCAGATCGGGTAGCGGCAGCACTTCAAGCAGTTGTCCATTGAGCCGGCTTTGTTCCAGCATCACCGGCAACACAACGCGGCGCGAGGATGCCATTGCCCGGGCCAACTCAGCATCGGCCGGCTGGTCAGCGGTATCGGGTTCAGCAAAGATCAGGTCCAGCGCGATCAGCTTCGCGCCTTCGTCAGACAGGCGGTCTATCAGCGAAGCATGCAGCCTGCGCGACCATGGCCAGCGACCCAACTGAGACAGGCTTTCTTCATCGATGGCGACAATGATGACATCGGATGGCGGCGGCTTCGAAGCCAGCCGCTGTCCCAGGTCATATAAGAGATTATCGACACGAAACAGGATGCCACTGAATGACACCAGCAAACCAGCCAGCATCAGGATCAGCGCGGTGCGCCAGCGTTCGTCAAGAAACGATCTCAAAGCAAGAGCAAAGGCGTCAGGAAAAACAGATAAGGCCACCACGGTTTGCGAGGAACTTCAATGGCCTGCGCGCTGTAAGGGCCTGATGTACCATCGGCCTCGACGCCCCGCGCGCCAAGATAATAGGTACCGGCACCCGGTCGTGGCAGGGCCAGCTTGAGCCCATCCGGCTTGCCCTGCCATACCACCTGCTTGAGGTTGGCATCCTTCGCGAAGATCGTTTCATATTGCTGGCCAGAAGGAAGCGCCGGCAATTCGATACGCACGGAGTCTTCGCCAATTTGAATGGCGGAATTGCTCAGATCCGGCGCGCCGGGTGCCGGCTTGTAGGTAAACCGGCGAACGTCCGTATAAGGTCCCTGCTCGCCCGCCGCATCGATACTGGCAACCCGCCAGAAATACTCGCCCTCCTGCAATGCGACCGGCTGGTAGTAGGCTTTCTCCAACACTTCCTGAGCCAGCAGACTCCCGAATGCCGTGTCGCGTGAAATCTGTATCTGGTAGCGGCTGGCTTCCTGCGATTGCGTCCAGTCCATCACGGGTTGCGCCACGCGCACCTTGCTTTCATTCGCGGGATTGCCCGGAAGAGGCGGGAAAGGATGGACATCGACTTCAAACGCATGCAGGCTGTCCAGGCCATGCAGACCCAGACCATCCACACCGCGCAGCCGCAGAAAATATTTTCCATCGGGCAATTCGGCAAAAGCCAGCACCGGGCCCTTGCTTTCCTTTTCCAGAAGAATGGCGCCGAAACCGGCATCGGGCGCAATCTGGCCTGCCCAGTTCTCGGCGCCTTTCAGTTCCGGCAAGGGAAACCTCAAGGGATAGCGATCCAGTTTTGCCGGTAATTTGGATACATCCGGCGCGCCAAGCAACGCAACGGGCGGCTTCGGCGGTTTGCCCGTTTCGGCCAGCGTACCCTGCGCATTGGCTACGACGACTTCTTGACCAGAAGCCTCTACGCCTACCTGCCCTTCAAGGGTTTCTTCGCGCATGACAGCATCATCCGCGGAAACGCGAAAAACCGTGCCGCGCACCGCCGCCACGGCGGATGGAGTTATGACCTGTAACCGGTTGCCCTGCTGCTTGCGCGGATTGGCGGACAGTTCCGCCCTGCCCTGCTGCAGCCGGACACGCGTATCGACCATGCCGCCGCCAGCGTAGACACTGAGCGTATCAAGCCTCAGGCTGGAATTCGGCTGAATAATCAATCTGGAACCATCGGCAAATTCAATGACTGCGGATCCATTTCGTGACTGAATGGCAGCGCCGGCTGGTAGCGTGCCGCCCGCTGCCAGAGAACTGGCGGCCGCGCCGGGAAGCGTGACGGTCACCTGGCCTGAGACGGAAACCACTTTGGCGGGCGCGGGCTGCTGCTTCAGCAAAACCAGCGGAACGCGCAGGCCACTTCCTGGCATTAGCCTGTGAGGGTTGATTACATTATTGAGACGCTGAAGCTGGCGCCAGTCTTCAGGCTGATTGAGATAGGCCCGCCCGATTCCGATCAGGGTATCGCCAGGACGAACGGTATATCGCCACTCCGGGACGGGCTCTACAGGCGCTGCCGCCAACCATGCCGGCAGAAGGGTGAGCGCCAGTATCACCCATCTGATCAAGCCGGCTCCTCTAACCTTTCGAGCCGGTAGCCCTGGCGATACACGGAAGTCAGACGCCAGCCATTTTCTGGCGACAGACCCAGCTTGCTGCGCAGATGGCTGACATGCACATCCACCGTGCGGGTATCAATATCAGGGCTGGAGCCCCAAACGACCTGAATCAAATGTCCGCGCGGCAGCAACTGCCCAACGCGGCTGAAGAAATACAGTGCCAGTTCGGTTTCTTTTTCGGTGAGACGGATCGGGGCTTCCTTCACCGTGAACTGCCGGTTGCCGAAGTCCACGATGATCTGACCGAAATCCTGGATCGGCTCCGGCCTGATCTTGGCGGCGCAGCGCCGGGCGACGGCATGCAGGCGCGCAATCAGCACGCCCTTTGACGGCGGCTTGACAATGTAGTCATCCGCACCAGCCTGAATGACTGAAACAACGTCTTCTTCCGCATCACGCGCAGTCAGAAATATCACCGGCGGCAGCGCGCCCTTGAGCTTGAGACCCATCATGACTTCCGGCCCGCTAATGTCCGGCAGCGTCCAGTCCATGATGCAGACATCGTATTTTTTCTCTGCCATGGCACGAACGCACTCGCGGCCTGTCCGGAACAACTCGGCTTCATGGCCCGCTTCGCGCAGCCACTCCATGACGGTTGATGCAAAACTCGCATCGTCTTCCAAAAAAGCGATTTTCATGGACAGATCCATTTCCTTATTCATTTTTGTATGGTTATCAGACATGGCCATGATTTTTCGAGTGAATTCCCCTGGCCGCAATAGACTTATTTACCAGATAGGCCGATTGCGTGAAAACAATTGTAAACACTCTCCTAATAAAGACAACTTAGCACTGTTTTTCTCATTTACCCACTTTTCGATTTCCGCCTGGGCTTCTTTCAGACGTCCATCCGCATTCATCAATGCAATGTGATGCAGCGCCACCACCTCATCATTCATTATGCCCAACCTGTTCTGCAACTCAGCCAAGCCCGACAAAAACGGCTTCTTCAACGAAATCAGCGTCGATAAATGTTCGCAGGCATAGCGAAGCCTTTTTACCTGAACACGCAGCGCATGCCGTTCATCGGCCGAGTAATGCGCAAAATTGCCCGCCGAAATGGCGACGCGGTCGAACAGCACTTCCAGCTTGCCTGCAGCGTAACGATTCAGCCTGACTTCGGTTGATCCGGACTCCATCCTGATCAACCATCGCTGAAGCGCGATCAGGCATGCGCCCGTGGCAGGTGAATGCACGGCAGCCAGTATTGCCTTTCGTTGCACCCGGCGATGAGCTTTCGCGCGCCGCGACAACAGCCCGAATTGTTCCGGGGATAAGCTCGCTTGAAGTCGCGGCAATGTTTCCAGTACAAACACATCCGCATCACGCACCTTGCCGAGCGCATCGCCAAGCGCCGCGATTTCGGCAAGCTGTGACTCAGGGACCGGGCAAATCTTGCGGAACAGCCTGACCGCCGAGCGCAATCGCCGGATCGCCACTCTAGCCTGATGACAATATTCCGGGTCCTTTTCCAGCAACAGACCCGGCAGATTGGCCTGCAACTGGGACAGATCCGTGCGAAAAATGGCTGTGAATCCGGCGCAGACCGGCATCTTCTTTTCCAACTGCGGACTAAGCGCCTTGACTGGCTGCGACTTCAAATCCGCCGCCAGCCGCGCGCCGCGCGCCGCCTTGCTGGGCTCGTAGGGAATCAGCAGAATTTTTTTCGCCAGGATTTCAGCCAGCTCAAACAAGGCGTCTGGTGATCCGGACTTCAATTCCAGTTCCACTTCGCACAAAGGCTCTTTGCGTCCGCCCGCGATGATTTCTCCCATATCCAGCGCCACCTCGACCCGGCTGCCGTCAGGCGCGCGCAGATTCCAGGCTGTGCGGCCAAACCGCGTTTCGTAAACGGGCGTCAGGCTGGCTCGCCTTTTGGGTGGAATCAATCTGTCCACGATCTTGCGAGGGAATAGCGAAAAATCCGGCTCAGGGCCGCCTACCGGCGTTTCCAGTTCCAGGCGTCTGCTCAAACCGCCCGACTGTTCCCCTTCCGTCTTGAGTGTCTGCACCCAGCGATTGCCTGTCCTGCGCACACGCAAGGCAATCCCTTTTCCTGCCAGCCTGAAATCAGGCGTATCGAAGTACAGTGTATGCAGCGCCTGACTCGCCGCTCTGGCCCGGCCAAGCCGCGGATGCTTCAAGAATGCGTCAGCGTCCTCAGGATGCAGCCAGAGTTTGAGTTCGGTTTCCTGTGGAAAAACTGTCATATTCCGCGATAGATGAAAGTCAGTGCTTTTTGCTAGCATCAGATCAACTATAGCCCCGCTCACACCCTGAATTGTGACAGGGGCTCCGAATCTTCCAGCTCATAACATGAAAACACCCCGTCCCGAACAGCTTATCAACCGCGAACTCGGCATCCTGGCCTTCCAGCGCCGAGTGCTGGCCCAGGCCGAAGAAAGCAATACGCCATTTCTCGAGCGCCTGCGCTTTTTGTGCATCGTGTCCAGCAACCTCGACGAATTTTTCGAAGTCCGCGTGGCGGGGCTCAAGGAACAGATCAAGGCAGGTGTTACCGCGCCCTCACCGGACGGGCTGACACCGAAGCTGGCATTCCGCGAAGTAAGCAGCATGGCACATGAGCTCGTGGCACGGCAATATGATCTGCTCAATAAAACCATCCTGCCTGCGCTGGCCAGCGAAGGCATACGTTTCATCCGCCGCACCCAGTGGAACGAGGAACAGGCCGCATGGATACGCGACTATTTCTTCCGAGAGTTGATGCCGGTGCTGACGCCCATCGGGCTCGATCCCGCGCATCCTTTTCCGCGCGTATTGAACAAGAGCCTGAATTTCGCCGTGGAACTCAAGGGCAAGGATGCCTTTGGCCGCAATTCCGGCGCGGCCATTGTCCAGGCGCCGCGTGCGCTGCCCCGAGTGATTCACCTGCCCGAAAGCATCGCGGGTTGCGAGTACGGTTTTGTATTCCTCTCCTCCATCCTGCATGCGCATGTGGGCGAGCTCTTCACCGGCATGACGGTGGAAGGCTGTTACCAGTTCCGCGTCACGCGAAATTCCGACCTCTTCGTCGACGAGGAAGAAACCAAGAATCTTCGACAAGCGCTACAGGGCGAACTGCCCCACCGTCATTTCGGCGCCGCCGTCCGGCTCGAAGTGGCGGACAACTGCTCGGATTCGATGATCGATTTCCTTCTGGAACAGTTTGATCTTGAGCGCGACGATCTCTATCAGGCGCATGGCCCGGTCAATCTGGTGCGACTGATGCAGGTGCCAGACTGGGTGGAGCGGCCCGATCTGAAGTTCCCGGTTTTCGCACCGTCGCTGCCCCCGCGCATTGCCAAATCCGGCGACATGTTCGAGTTGATCCGCAAGGGCGACGTGCTGCTTCATCATCCCTATGAATCGTTCCAGCCGGTGATCGACTTCATTGATCAGGCCGCATCGGACCCGCAGGTGATGGCGATCCGGCAGACTGTTTACCGTACCGGTACCGATTCGCAACTGATGAAAGCGCTGATCCGCGCCGCGCAAAGCGGCAAGGAAGTTACCGTCGTGGTGGAGCTGATGGCGCGCTTTGACGAGGAGGCCAACATCAACTGGGCAGCCAAGCTGGAAGAAGCCGGTGCGCATGTCGTGTACGGCGTGGTGGGGCACAAGACCCACGCCAAGCTCGCCCTGGTAATCCGCCGCGAAGAGGGCAAGCTGAGACGCTACGCGCATCTGGGTACCGGCAACTATCATCCGCGCACTGCTCGGCTTTATACTGACTTCGGATTGATGACCACGGACCCGGCCATCACGGCAGATGTGAATCAGATTTTCACCCAGCTCACGGGTCTTGGTCGCGCTGGCAAACTGGCCAGACTGTGGCAGTCGCCTTTCACCTTTCATCCGGAAGTCATCGCCGCCATACAGCGAGAAACCGCTGCCGCCAAAGCTGGCAAACCTGCCGCCATCATCGCAAAAATGAATGCGCTGCTCGAACCTCAGGCCATCGCCACGCTGTATGATGCATCGCAGGCTGGCGTCAAGATCGAGCTCATCGTGCGCGGAGTCTGCGCGCTACGTCCGGGTGTACCCGGCCTGTCCGAAAATATTCGCGTGCGCTCCATCGTTGGGCGCTTTCTGGAACATTCCCGCATTTTCTATTTCATGAGCGGCGGTAACGAACAGGTCTATCTTTCCAGCGCCGACTGGATGGACCGTAACTTCTTCCGCCGCATCGAAGCATGCTTTCCGGTACTTGACCCCAAGCTCAAGAAGCGCGTAATCCAGGAAGGCCTCAAACCCTATCTTCGCGACAACCAGCAGGCTTGGGAAATGGATGCCGATGGCACCTATCACAAGCGCAAAGCGCCGCGCGCCAAGCCACACAACGCCCAGCTCGAATTGCTGGCCGCGCTGTCCAGTCCGGATGCCAAACTGGCCCAGTAGTTTTCACCGTAAAATCATCGAAACGTAACCGCACTGTCATCTTGCTGTGGCTTCATGCTCGCATGAAGCAACATGCTTTTTACAAAACAGACACACCACATACTTCTCCGCCGTTTTCAGCTCCACTGTCCGCGGATTCTTTCCTGCCCGGATTCGCAATCCCCCCCGCTTCAGACCCTCCTCCTTCCCCCGAAAATCACCGCCACTACCGAACCCTCTGGATTTCAGACATCCATCTCGGCACGGCTGGTTGCCAGGCGGATTTCCTGCTGGATTTTCTGAAGCACAACGATTCCGACACGCTTTATCTCGTCGGCGACATCATCGATGGCTGGCAGTTGCGCAAGGGCTGGTACTGGCCACAGGCGCACAACGATGTGGTGCAAAAAGTACTGCGCAAAGCGCGCAAGGGAACGCGCGTTGTGTTTGTGCCCGGTAATCACGATTCCATGGCCCGGCAGTTCATCGGCCTGGCTTTCGGCGATATCGAAGTGGCAGACGAGGTCATCCATGTCACAGCAAATGGAAAACGTTTGCTGGTCACGCATGGCGACATGTTCGATGGCGTCATGCAGCATGCTCGCTGGCTTGCCTATCTGGGTGATTCGCTCTACACGTTCACGCTTGTGCTTAACCGCTGGTTCAACTGGGTGCGCCTCCGCTTCGGCTATTCCTACTGGTCGCTGTCGCAATACCTCAAGCACAAGGTCAAGAACGCGGTCAGCTTCATCACTGCATTCGAAAAAGTCATGACCGATGAAGCCAAACGCCGCGAATGCGATGGCGTGGTCTGCGGACACATTCACAAGGCGGAAATTCGCGACATGGATGGCCTGCTCTACTGCAACGACGGCGACTGGGTGGAAAGCCTGTCCGCTCTGGCCGAAACAGCCGACGGCGAACTGGAAATCATCTACTGGACTGAGTGTCTGGAAGCGCCAGCCAAAACCAGAAAAAACCGCAAAACTACCATCCCCGCATAAGGAAATGAAATGAAAGTAATGATCGTGACTGATGCCTGGCGCCCGCAAGTCAACGGCGTTGTCCGAACCATCACCACCACCAAGCGCGAAATGGAAGCCATGGGGCACGAGGTCGATCTGCTCACCCCGCTGGAATTCCGCACCTTCCCCTGCCCCACTTATCCGGATATTCGGCTGTCCTGGCTTCCCGGAAAATCCGTCGAAAAGCGAATCCGCGACTACGCGCCGCACGCCCTGCACATCGCCACCGAGGGACCGTTGGGTATCGCAGCACGCCGCTTCGCCCTGCGCAACAACCTGCCCTTCACCACGGCCTACCACACCCGCTTTCCAGAATACGTGCAGGCTCGCTTCAGCATTCCGCTGTCATGGACCTACCGCTTCCTGCGCTGGTTTCATGGTCCGTCCGGCGCGGTGATGGCGCCAACGCAAAAAGTGAAATTCGATCTCGAGGAGTGGGGTTTCACCAATGCCGTGCTGTGGACGCGTGGCGTCGACCTTGACGTGTTCAAACTTCAGGAAGCGCACAAACTGGATTCCAAGCCGCCGATTTTTCTTTACGTCGGCCGCGTGGCGGTCGAGAAGAATATCGAGGCGTTTCTGGAACTGGATTTGCCCGGATCGAAATGGGTGGCCGGCGATGGTCCCGCCATGTCCGGACTGCGCGCTAAGTATCCCGATGTGAATTACCTGGGTGTGCTGAATCAACCGGAACTGGCCGAAATTTATGCCTCGGCGGATGTGTTTGTCTTCCCCAGCAAGACCGACACCTTCGGCCTCGTGCTGCTGGAAGCCATGGCATGCGGCCTGCCGGTGGCAGCCTATCCCGTCACCGGGCCCATCGACGTACTGGGCGACTCCGATGCCGGCGTCATGCACGAAGACCTTCGAGAAGCCTGCCTTGCTGCGCTCAAAATCGACCGCAAAACCGCCCGCGCGCATGCGGAGAAGTTTTCATGGCGTGCCGCGACAGAACAATTTGTCAGTCATCTGCGACCTGCGACTCAAGCCGATCTGACAAAGGCAGCTACGCAGACAGCTTGAGACCTGCGGCAAAAGTTCGGATGTTTCTCACGATGTCTGTTATGACAGGCTGAGCGCCTACCCCCCGCTCAGCGCCTGAAATATGTAGACCGTCCCGTCATCCGTGACTTGATCCGAGAGGTTTTTCCGGTCGATCACCAAAGTGTCATTGACGCTGAGATTGACATGTCGGCGCAGTGCGCCGTTTTCGTCGAGCACGTAGTCGGTGAACCCGGGCGCGATGTCATTGACCGCACGCAACACTTCGGCAACAGAGCCCGCTTGCACTTGGATCGCGCGGTTCTGAAGTGTCGGAAAGAACCGGAAAAGATGAGGGGTCATTTTTACCGTTGGCATCTGGTTCAGCCAAACCGCACCGAATACACTGGCGGATAATTGTTGCCCAGGCATTGCCAGGTCTCTCCCCGGTCTTCGGACAGATAGACATTGCCCGTCGAACTGCCAAAACAGAGGCGATCACCCGCTACATCGAGTCCGTGCCTCAGCACGATGTCATAGGCATTTTCCTGCGGCAAACCCTTGCGGAAGGTTTGCCAGGACTGTCCGCCATCTGTCGTTCGCGCCACGCACAGGCCGCCGTCAATTGCCATGCGCGCCATGTCCGACTGGGCTGGCACCACCCACGCGGTGCGGCCGTCCTGCGCATCAACCGCAACAGGAAAGCCAAAATGCACACCCACATCGGGCTGGCTGACTTTGCGCCAGGACTTCGCGCCATCATCGCTGTAAAACACACCACAGTGGTTCTGCTGCCAGAGATGATCCGGCTGCCCGGCGCAGCCTGTCACGAAATGCGGATCGTGGCCCCACTCCGCTTCCGGGTTCGGCATGTAGTCATTCAACATGCCACGATTGCGTCCCGCCCAGGTGCGGCCGCCATCCGTGGTTTCCAGCACGCCGGCCGATGAGACCGCGACATGGATATGCTCCGGATTGCGCGGGTCGATCACAATTGAATGGATGCCCGGTTCGAACACGCCGTAATCGATGCTCGCCGGCGTGCCGAACCAGCGATTTTCACTCGTCGCATCGCCCGCGAACAGGTCGCCGCCACGGCTTTCATGGTCCCACAGCGGCCGGTTGAGTGCCCAGTTGTCGCCGCCGTCATCGCTGACAAACAGGCCGCCGGGAATCGTACCGACATACAGCCTGCCGGGCTGCGCCGCCGTGCCAAAGGCAAGGTGCCAGATCTTGAATACCGTTGCGTCCGCGTACTCGGGCTGCCCCGCCGGCGCCAGCGGATCGAAATCCGGCGTGGGCAGCACCTTGACTATGTAGCGCGCGCCCTTTGGATATTTCAGCGACAGCACATCCTCCCACGTCGCCCCGCCATCGCGCGAGCGCGACAGCTTCGGCCCCCAGTGGCCATGATCCTGAGACGCCCACAACGTCCCGTCACGCGGATCGCGCGCCGCGTAACAGATGGGAATGCCCGCGTGTTCGATGGGCCGCGGGCGCCAAGTGGAGTTCGTGCGATCAAGGATTACAGTTCCCTTACGGGTACCGAGCAGAATCATGTTGGACATAACGGACCTCATATACCTGGCGGATACCCACATTACCAGCATCAAGAAGGGTTAAATGAGAATCCGCGTGACTGGAATAAACAGGCAACACCCGAGCTCCCTGGCTGATTGTCTGGTATGCGATTCTTCCCAAGAAGATTTATTCATAGAAGCAAGCGAAGCCGTTGTCCAGCCAAAGTTTCAGGCGATCAATTTTGAGCCCCATTCCGCCAGCACCACACCGTCTTGATTTGTTTAGGTTTGTTAGACGTCTGCCCGACACGAGATGAGGGTGGGTGACACGCGAGCGCTGGTGTGCAGACGTTGAATAATCCCAGATCCAAGTAGGCAGTCAGTTTCCAACCTAGACTTTATTCATACTGACAACTCACCCCAACCGCGTTCCAGTAGGCGGCTTCGTCTTCCAGAGCGAGCTGGGTCAGGGGATTGCTGTCCAGCCAGCCTTTGGGCAGCCGGAGCCGGTAGCCTTTCGAGGTCATTTCGACGGCCATTTCGGCGATGCCGGGTTCGGCGCGGTTGCGGCAGAGGATGACGGCCTGGCGCAGCATCCAGACCAGCAGGCGGTCGCTTTCCGGCACGGGCGGCATTCCCTCTTGCGAGAACTGCGGCACCTTGGTCAGCGCGCCGCGCTGTGCCCGTGCCAGCAGGGCAAGACGCATCTGGTCGGTACGGGAAAAACCCGGCATGTCGGCGTTTTCAAGGATGTAGGCGCTGTGCTTGTGGTAGCTGGAATGCGCGATGGAGATGCCGATTTCATGCAGCCGCGCGGACCAGGAAAGGAACCTGCGCGATTCCTCCTTTTCCGCTTCGTTTTTTGGCGCGATGCCGTTGAAGAGTTGTAAGGCAAGCTTTTCAACGCGTGCGGACTGTTTCTCATCGACGTGGTAGCGGCGTGCGAATTCGGCCACGGTGACTTCGCGCATGTCCTGATCGGACATGCGGCCCAGCAGGTCGTACAGAATACCTTCGCGCAAGGCGCCGGCCGCCGGAACCATGCTCTGGATGCCAAGTTCGGCAAACAGGCCGGAGAGAATGGCATAGCCGCCTGCGATGACGGGTCGCCTGTCCACTCGCATGCCGGGCAGTTCCAGTTTGTCCGCATGGCCCGCCTTCAACAGCGCCTCGCGCACTTTTGCCATACCGTCCGCGGTGATGCCGCTGCCCCAGCCGTTGGCTTCGATCAGGTCGGCCACCGCGCGGATGCTGCCAGACGAGCCGATGGCTTCCTCCCAGTTGCCACGGCTGAAGTCCGCTTCGACGCTCTGCGCGATCAGTCGCGCTTCCAGCTCGGCTTCCTTCATGGCGGATTTTTCGATGCGTCCGCCGGGGAAAAACCGCATGGAGAAATTGACGCAGCCCATCAGCAGGCTTTCGCGGCTTTGCTGTTTGAGTCCGGCGCCGATGATGCATTCGGTGGAACCACCGCCGATGTCGACCACCAGCCGCTTGTTGCCGGAAGCCGGCAGGCTGTGCACCACGCCCAGATAAATCAGCCGCGCTTCCTCGCGGCCGGCGATGATTTCAATCGGAAACCCCAGCGCCTGTTCGGCCTGGTCGAGAAACTCGGAAGCGTTCTTCGCTACTCTTAATGCACTGGTGCCAACGCACCTGACAGCTTCTGGCGACAGGCCTCGCAAGCGTTCACTGAAACGCTTGAGGCATTCGATAGACCGCTGCTGCGAGTCCATGTCCAGACGCTTCTTCTTGTCCAGCCCGGCGGCCAGACGCACCGGCTCTTTCAACGCATCCAGCAGATAAAGCTGTTCGCCCTGCACGCGGGCAACCTGCAATTTGAAACTGTTGGAGCCAAGGTCAACCGCGGCGAGTGTTTGATAAGACATTTCTTTCAGCCAAAAAACAAATACGCCACACCAATGGCGGCGATGATTCCGCCCAGGTCGGCAATCAGTCCGCAGGTAACAGCATGACGGATGCGCTGGATGCCGACGGCGCCGAAATACACGGCCAGCACGTAAAACGTGGTCTCGGTGCTGCCCTGAATGATGGAAGCCAGCCTGCCGGCAAACGAATCGGCGCCGTGCGTGCCCATGGTATCAATCATCATGGCGCGCGCGCCACTGCCGGAAAGCGGTTTCATCAGCGCGGTGGGCAGGCCGTCGACAAAGCGCGTGTCCCAGCCCATCTGCACCGCCAGCCAGCGCATGCCGTCGGTGAGCATTTCCAGCCCGCCACTGGCACGGAACACGGCTATGCCCACCAGCATGGCGACAAGATACGGGATGATCGTGACAGCTGTTTGAAAGCCCTCTTTTGCACCTTCGATGAAGGCTTCGTAGGCATTGACCTTGCGAATGACGGCGCCGCCCAGGAAAGCCACGACGATGGAAAACAGGATGAAGTTCGACAGCAGCGAAGATTGGCGCTGCATTTCATCCGGCGGCAGGGAATAAAAATATGCCGCGATCCCCGCCACCCCCGCCGTCATGCCGCCGAAATACAGCAGCGTCACCGGGTCGAACAGGCGGATACGCTGGAAGAACGCCGTAGTCAGCAGACCGATAAGTGTGCCGCAATAAGTAGTGATCAGCAGCGGGATGAACACATCGGTCGGGTCGGCGGCACCGAGTTGCGCCCGGTAGGTGAAGATGGTGACCGGCAGCAGCGTGACCGAAGCGGTGTTGATGACCAGAAACAAAACTTGCGCATCGCTGGCGGTGTCCTGCGAAGGATTCAGCGTTTGCAGTTCCTTCATGGCCTTGATACCCAGCGGCGTGGCGGCATTATCCAGGCCCATGACATTCGCCGCCATGTTCATGGTGATGGCGCCCAGCGCGGGATGATTGCGCGGCACTTCGGGAAACAGTCTGGCAAACAGCGGCGCCAGCAGGCGCGTCAGCAGCTCGAGAAATCCTGCCTTCTCGCCCACCTTCATTACACCCAGCCACAGGCTCATCACGCCGGTCAGACCCAGCGCGATTTCAAACGCGGTCTTGCTGCCGTCGAATACGGCTTTCATCAATTCGGCAAAGATTGTCGAATTGTCTGCGAATAAAAACTGGGCCAGCGCGATCAGGAATGCGGTAAGAAAAAAACCCACCCAGATGGCGTTCAGCATGAATCAGGTCGCCCAGCTTGCCACAAGCACCAACAATCCAATCACCAGCCACACCACCAGTCCGCGCCATACCATGCTGACAGTGCTGTCGATCTGGTCGGCATCCGGCTCTTCCCCCAGACCGATTTCGGCACGCGCGATCCACTGCCCGTCCACGTTCAGCGGCTGGCCCAGCTTGACGCCCATGGCGCCCGCGCCAGCAGCCAGCACGATGCTCTCCTCGGGTTCAGCCCAGGCATGCGGCTGGGTGCGCCAGCAATACATGGCGTCCTCGAAGTTTCCGGCCACGGCATACGTCAGTCCGGTCAAACGAGCGGGCAGCCAGTTGATGAAATGGAAAGTCGAGGCCGCGGCCTGGCTGAACGCGGGCGAGGCTTCTGTCCAGCGGCGCGAGAGAATGGAGGAAAGCCTGAACAGCACCGCACCCGCCGGGCCAAGCAGCACAAACCAGAACAGCACGCCGAACATCTGGCGATGACTGTGGCTGAATACCTGTTCGATCGTCAGGGCGGCAATTTCATGTTCGCTGAAATCGGCGGTCTCTCCGCCACGCCAGTTTTCCAGCATCTGCCGCGCCTCGGCCAGATTGCCGCTGCGCAGCCTGTCGGCAATTTCCTCCGCGATGAGGCTGTAGTACCGGAACCCCATGGTGAAGTAGAGCACGCCGATGCTCCACGCCAGGCCGAGCAGCGACCCCAGCCCCGACAGCCATGTTTCCAGCAGCCATACCGCCAGCACCAAGGGCAACACGCCCGCGCTCCAGGCCAGCATGCCATGAAAGGATTCGCCACCATCCAGCTTGTCCTGCAGCAGGCGCGCATACTGCGCGTAGGTCACATAATGCGGCAGCGGCTGCTTGAGCGGACGGTAGTGCTCCAGGGCAAGCGTGATCAACAGGCTGAAAAAAATCATGGCTGCTCAATTTCCACGGTCAGTTCGCCCACCCGGGTTGGCGTTCCGGACGGACGATAGATTTCCACTGCGGGCAGGGTGATATCCAGCCCCCGTTTTTTTAGATAATCGTGGAGCGCCTGATAGGCCTTGCCAGGCGCCAGCATCGCTGCCGCCTGCACTTTGGCGGACAACACGCGCCGCCGTGGCAGCACATCGCTAAAAAGTTCGGCGGGTAGTTTTGCATCAAGCGGAATGCGGTAACCAGTTCTGGCCCGTTGATCTGGCTTGGCGGTCTTGCGGGGGTCGTTCAATAAGACCGTAACAGTTTCGGCTGGTACGATGCCCGCCTGTTTCAGCAACCTGAAGACTTTTTCCTGCGTTTTGGGCAGCTTGGCGATATCGCCGCTGTGCTCGATATAGGCATAAAAATAGGGGCCCGATTCGCCTTCTGAAACCGTTGCCGAATTGAAACCGCCCCACCACCAGTAGACGCCAATTAGAGGAAGAACAAATGCCAGCAGAAAAGCTGGCCACTGCTTTTTGAACAATCCTGATTCTCCGGTTTTCTTTACCAGCGAAGATAGCACAGACATGCTGCCCCACTATAATTCAATCTCGAATTAAGGAGTGTTTATGCCGCGAATACTCAGTTTGATGATCCTGTTGTTCTCATGCAGTCTTGTCCAAGCTGTCGATACCAGCGTGAGCGTGCCCATGAAAGCCACGCGCGTGGGCACGCACAGTTACTACATTCAGGGCCTGTCCGGCGCCGCCTCCAATGAGAACCAGGGGTTCATGTCTAACGCGGGTTTCGTCGTCACACGAAAAGGTGTCGTGGTGTTCGACACGCTCGGCACGCCGCCGCTGGCGCAAAAAATGCTGGGACTCATCCGCAAGATTACGAAGCAGCCCGTCAAAATTGCCATCGTCAGCCACTACCACGCCGACCACTATTATGGCGTTCAGGTTTTCAAGGAACAGGGCGCGGAAATCTGGGCGCACCGCAACGCGGAAGGCCAGACCCGCACGGAAAATGCCGCGTTACGCTTTGAGCAGCGCAAGGAAGTGCTGTTTCCATGGGTCAACGAAAACACGAAACTGACTGAGCCGGACAAATTCCTGGAAGGCGATACCGACTTTGAACTCGGCGGCGTGCATTTCAATATCCGCCATGTCGGGCCTGCCCATAGCGACGAGGATCTGGCCATGCTGGTAAAGGAAGACCGGGTGCTGTTCGCGGGCGATCTGGTGTTCAAGGGCCGCGTGCCTTTTGTTGGCGAGGCGGATTCCAAAGCCTGGCTGAACTCGCTCGACAAGCTGATCGCATTGAAGCCGCGCGTGCTGGTCCCCGGCCACGGCGCGGCCAGCACAACCCCGCTCAAGGACTTGACCCTGACGCGCGACTATCTGATTTTTCTGCGTTCGGAAATGGGCAAGGCCGTCGATGATCTGATCAGCTTCGAGGAAGCTTACGCGCGCACGGACTGGTCGAAATATAAAAACATGCCGGCATTCGAGGAAGCCAACCGGCCAAACGCCTACAATACCTACCTGCTGATGGAACAGGAAAACCTGAAATAACATCCGGCCATCAATCACGATTTAATTGTTCACCCTGACTGGAGAAACCCGATGACCCGTTCTTACTCTCTCGTACTGACACTTTGCACGATTAGCGTTGCCGGCTGCTCGACGTTTCAGCCTGCCGAGAAAGCAGTTGACGCCAAGGCGCTGGAAGAAACCCGCGCCGTTGCTGGCCAGTTGGCCACACAGTTGGGCGGTCGGCTGAAAGCGGAATTAACCGCGAATGGCCCGGAAGCAGCCATCCCGGTATGCAAACAGGTCGCGCCTGAAATTGCCGGCAAGCTTTCCGCTGAAAAGAACTGGCAGGTCGGCCGTGTGGGAACCCGTTTGCGCAATGCCGCGAATGCGCCGAACAACTGGCAGCAGGAAGCGCTCAAGCAGTTTTCCGAGCGGCTTGCCAAGGGAGAAAAACCTGATGCTATGGAATTCACCCAGATTGAAAAGGATGGTGGCAAGCATTATCTGCGCTACGCGAAAGCCATTGCTTTGCAGCCGATGTGCGTGACCTGCCATGGCGCCGCTGAAGCCATTCCTGAAGGTGTCAGGGCTCGTCTGAAGCAGGAATATCCCAACGATCAGGCAACCGGATATCAGCCGGGTGATTTGCGCGGCGCGATTGTCATCCGCCGTCCACTATAGGCAAGACAGACAGAAATCCGGCAACCCGCTCAATTGATGTTGTAGGTCTTGTCGAATACAGTCTGGGCAATTTCCGGCGGCAACGGCCGGGAAATCAGATAACCCTGGATTACGTCACAATTCCGCTGTTTCAGGAAGGTGGCAATTTCCGGGGTTTCCACACCTTCAGCAATCACACGCAAGTTGAGCGTGTGAGCCAGTCCGATGATGGCACTGGCAATTTCCGCGTCCTCACGATCTACCAGCACATCGCGCACAAATCCCTTGTCAATTTTCAGCGTATCGATGGGCAGGCGTTTCAATTGCCGCAGGTTTGAATGCCCCGTACCAAAGTCATCGATCATGACCTTTATCCCGCGGCCGCCCAGCTGTTCCAGAACTTCTAGAGTCATGTCAGGGTTGTCCATGGCTGCGCTTTCGGTGATTTCCAGGCCAAGAAATGATGGATCCATTCCTGTTTCCTCAAGTGCATTCAACAAATCCTGAGCGAGATCGCCCTGGCTGAATTGCCTTGGTGACAGGTTGACCGAAATCGTCGGCGGATTCAGGCCGGCCTTGTGCCAGCTGACCCATTGCCTGCAGGCCTGGCGCATCGCCCAGCGGCCAATCGGAATGATGAGGCCGGTATCTTCCGCTACGGGAATAAAACGTTCCGGCCCTGTCAAACCCTTACCACCTGGCGTCAGCCAGCGTATCAATGCCTCAAGGCCAACCACCTTTCCGGTACGCAAATCCACCTTGGGCTGATAAAGCAGGGAGAATTCCTGCTTTTGCAATGCCTGGCGCAAGCCGTTTTCAATCAGAAGCTGCTCATGCGCGAACTTGTTCATTTCATCGCTGAAATACTCAAACCCGCTCTTGCGCTGCTTGGCCTGGTACATCGCCAGATCCGCCTGCCTCAACAGGGTATTGGCATCGTTTCCGTCGTCCGGGCACACAGTGATGCCGACACTGGCCGAAATCGCATAGCGGACATTCTCCACCTTGAAAGATTGTGAAAGGGCTTCGATCAGTTTCATGGCTACACGCCCTGCACCGCGATGCGTCTTGGGATGGGTAATCACCACGGCAAATTCATCTCCGCCAAGGCGGCCGACGAAATCATCCGACCGAAGCGTATCAATCAGCCTGCTGGCGACAATTCGCAATACCTGGTCACCCACCTCGTGACCGCGGGAATCGTTGATATGCTTGAAACGATCCAGATCGATAAACAGCAGAGACACCTGACCTCCCTGACGAAGGCATTGCGCGATGGCATGCTGGAGAAAATCCTGGAAATAGGACCGGTTGGGCAATCCGGTCAAGGGATCATGATTGGCCAGCATGTCCAGCCTGATTTCCGACAAACGTCTTTCAGAAAATGCGGCCGAAACCAGCAGGCCGCCCACGCTCAGGCTGGCAAGCGTGACTTGCAGGGACAATATGGTTGATAGATCGACCATGGGCCCCAATGGTCCATGTTGCGTAAGGGCAGCGGCAATGCGGACCACTCCAATGAACAGAATCAGCAGTGACGTGGCCCCGATGGGAAAACGCAACGCCACCCACATCATCAGTGGAAACAGGAGAAAGTCAGCGGTCTGGATGGTTTGCCCGCCCACTCCCCCTAGCAACATCACACCAACAACGACCGCGGCGGCGGCTGCAGCTACCCACTCCAGCCAGTATGCGCGTGCGCCTGTTATCCAGCTTGACGATTTGGCGGTCAACAAAACCGGTGCAAGCAGGATGGCTCCAACCAAATCCCCCGACCACCAGAACCACAAAGTACGGATGAAGTCGCCGCTACCCATGCCCTCGTAATACAGGATGGCTGTCACGCCAAACAGCGCGGAAACAGCTGCGCCAACCGGCAATCCCATAAGACAGAAACGGGCTATATCGCCTATCGACTCCAGTGACAAGTCTGAGTCGCCTAACTTTCGCGGAATCCACGCCATCAGCCAGGCGCCAAGAGTCACGCCCAGAACAACATAGGGCAGAGACTGTTCCGGGACAACACCGCTGTTAGCAAAATAAGCGCCAATGAATACGCCAACCAGCCCGGCAAAGCGAAAGCGGATTGAAGCCGCCGCTGCCACCCCTGCTGCCGGCCAGATCGCGGAAACCGCGCCATTGACCATGGCACTGAGATACAGACCCAGATGCGCAGCGATATAGTAGACAGCCGCGGTGGCCAGGATTCGAAACAGGAATACCTTGATCTGGCGTGAAGAAGGCAGGGCTGGCATTTTCATGCCCGGTGGCCCTTTCCCGGAGAAATCAAAACACTACTACATGAACCGGGCCGGATCAGGCGCCAACCCTGTCATCCATCTGGGCCCGGACGGACTCCAGTGCATCCTTCAACGTCTCTTCGGACAGGCTGTTCAATTGTTCAGCCAGCATTTCCGCCGCATCGATCGTGTCTTCATCGTCAGGCAGGGCATCGCTATCCAGATTTGCGACCAGCACGGCGGCCGCGCCCACCACCTGCAGCAAATTTTGCCGCTCCCCCATCAGCATTTCAATTTCCTTACGCAGCAGTTGGACTTCTTCGTTTTTGAGCGCATGGACAGTCATGTTGCCTCCTCATTGTCAATCAACTTCAAGTGAGTGTAACCATATTTCCGGCCCGGGCGAAATCCCGAAGCCTTCCCAGCTTTTTACCACCACCATTCGCCAATCAGCCCTGGCCGGGCGATAATGACACCCCTGCCCGTTTCAACTGACCATGCCTGTCCAGCCTGATTTGTTTCCGGAAATACTCCCCAACCACAACGGCTTTCTAGAGCCCGACTCCCTGCATCGCATCTACTGGGAGGAAAGCGGCAACCCGGATGGAATCCCCGTGCTGTTTCTGCACGGCGGTCCGGGTTCTGGCACGTCGCCGCTGCAACGGCGGTTTTTCGATCCCGCGCATTACCGGATTATCCTTTTTGATCAGCGCGGCTCGGGAAAATCCACGCCTTATGCCTCAATTTCGGACAACACCACGCCGCACTTGATAGCTGATATCGAGATGTTGCGCAAAACTCTTGAGATTGAAAAATGGCTGATCTTTGGAGGCTCCTGGGGCTCGACGCTGGCACTGGCCTATGGTGAAGCGCATCCAGAGGCATGTCTGGGGTTTGTCCTGCGCGGAATTTTCCTCTGCCGTAAAAGCGAAATCGAGTGGTTCCTGTACGGCATGCGCGCGATTTTCCCCGAAGCCTGGCGGGAATTTTCCGGCCGCATCCCCGAAAGCGAGCGAAGCGATTTGCTGACTGCCTATCATGCGCGCCTGGTTGATCCCGATCCGTCTGTTCATATTCCGGCGGCACGAGCCTGGGCGCATTACGAAGCCGCCTGTTCCAACCTGCTGCCGAACGAATCGCTGATAAACAGCTTTGAATCAGATGCAATTGCCTTGTCGCTTGCCCGCATCGAAGCGCATTATTTTCTGAACGATATTTTTCTTCCCGAAAACAGCCTGCTGGACAACCTGTACAAGATCCGCCATCTGCCCGCTGTCATTGTGCAAGGGCGCTACGACGGTGTCTGCCCGATTGTCACTGCCGATGAGCTGGCTCGCGCCTGGCCGGAAGCGTTTTATGAAATCGTGCCGGATGCGGGGCATTCGGCATTCGAGCCCGGTATTGCCCGCGCACTGATTGACGCTATGGAAGCCTTCAAGGACATGCCAGGCATCACCCCCAGCCAAACAAGCAGAAAAAAACCGGCTGCGCGGAAAAAACAAGTACGCAAAAAGTCTGCGGCAAAATGAATCTCTCGCCGCATGTCTACGATGCATCCGCGGAGAACTTCCAGCGTCTGGTCCTGGAAAATTCCCATCGCGGTCCAGTACTGGTGCATTTCTGGACGCCCAAGGCCGGCCCCTGCATGATTCTCATGCCCCGGCTGGTAAAACTGGCATCGGAATATGGCGGGAAATTTCTGCTGGTCATGCTCAACACCGACGAACTTGGAAGAATCGCCCGGCAATATGGCGTAAACAGCGTACCAACCGTCAAATTCTTTCTGCGCGCCGAGGTGGTTCATACCATACACGGCGCCGAATCTGATCGCAGTTTCCGCGAAGCACTCGATCGGCTCATTATCAGAAATACCGACGGTCTTTATTCTCAGGCCCTGAAAGCAAGGCACCTTGACAGAATCGAGGACGCCAAGAGGCTGCTTGCAGCAGCAGCGGTGGAAGAACCCGGCAACCCGGCAATACCGCGCGATCTGGCAAAAACACTCTGGGCAAACGGCGAGCGTGAACAGGCGCTTGCATTGCTTGAAAGTTTGCCTGAGGAACTCCGCGCGAATAGGGAAATTTCTCGCCTGTACGGACATTTTTCGCTGGCCCTGGCCGCGGAAAATCCGCCGGAAAGTCTGCACGACGATGCCGCGCAGCCCGAAAACGCCGATGCGCGCTTCCAGCAGGCTGCCGTCATGCTTGCTCATGACGAGATGGAAGCCGCGCTTGATCTTTTACTGAAGCTTGACGCCGACCACCCGCATTATCGAAACAGCTTGCCGCGAAAGGCATTGCTTGCCCTTTTTGACCTGCTTGGTGCCGGACACCCGCTTGTCAAAACATACCGCGCCCGGCTCGCGCTCAATTTGAGCTGATGAATTCTTCGCACCCCGCCTTCACACCCTTTTACCCCTTACTCGATCAAATCGAATCACCGTATTCGATTGACTCGCTCAACGCGCTGGCCGCTAGCCGCAATATCCATCATCAAAATGGCAATGCGCTCAGTTTTGAATCCGGCGACTTGCCGGGCCATGCGGCGGAGTATGAGCAGGGAATTTTCAGCAGCGGACGTATTCCCACACGTGAAAACAATCCGCACGATTTCCTGAACGCACTGGTCTGGCTGAGTTTTCCCGAATTGAAATCGGCCTTGAACATCAGGCACTGCGAGAGACTGGCAAATCCCGAAGAACACAGGCTGCGCGGCAAATTGCGGGATCAGCTAACCCTGCTGGATGAAAGTGGCGTACTGGTCGCCTCGCCAAGGCGTGATCTGCTTGGCCTGCTGCAGGAAAAACGCTGGGTGGAACTGTTCTGGCAAGCCCGTAAGGAAGTTGTGAAGCACATGACCTTCATTGTTGTAGGTCACGGGTTGCTGGAAAAATGCATCCAGCCTTTTGCCGCCATGACGGGGAAATGCCTGCTGATTGAAACTGGGGAAACCACACCGGAAAAACTGGACTCGCTTGCCGCCAGCGAGGTTGATCAGGCTTCAATGCTGACGCTGCCACCTTTGCCCATTCTGGGGATTCCGGGCTGGGACGACAACAATAACATCCGTTATTACCAGAACACCCAAATATTCAGGACCGACCCCAGTCAACCGTGCCTGGCACCACAAACCCATTCGTAAAGCCTGATTTCCTGCTCGTTGCGCGGCACCTGCCAGTTCAGCTTGCCGGGACGGCTGGCTTCGTAATGTACCAGCGCATCCTGATCAGAAAACATGGCTTGCGACAACACGGCCAGCCGTTTTTTACGGCAATCAGCCAGTCGCCGGTACTGTACCTCGACTATGCGCCGCAGAGACTCGGGGTCAACTTTAGAAACTGCCAAGGCATGGCGCTCGCGAAACGACACCGTTTGCTTTTCACGACGAAGGCTGGCCACATCCACCGCCACGCTTACCGTTGCGTCCTCGAAAACCGCTTGCCAGGCCTCGCCGCCCTGCGCGGCGCCCATCACGCCGACCAGCAGCATTCCGCAGGCAATGTGCCCAGCCTGTTTCATCCGGCATGTGGCGCGACAACAGTTTCCCTTACCCAGGTTTCCGCATCCGCCACATCGTCAAACAACTGGATATCGGCATTGACGAACAAGCGGTTGATCCAGGTGCTCCAGGCAATCCACTCGTTGCTGGTCAACACCGCCACGCGGTCAAAATCATTCGCGTGCTGGCGCGAAAACCTGATCTCTTCCCACGCCACATCCAGGCTGAAGGAAAGCATGTCCCGCAAATCAATCAGCAGGTTCACCACCCCCTGGAACTTGATTCCATAAAGCACTGCTTCTTCGAATTCCTTGTAATCATCCAGCGTGAACTGGCCCATTACCGTCATGCTGATGACATTGTTGTTTACGTTTACAGAAATCATGGTCGCCTCTTCTGCGAAATGGTTTCACTTTACTATAGCTTCATTCTGGCGCGGCAACCGCCCGGCCCGCCCAAACACTGACCAGACCCGCCAGAACGATAAGCGCCATGCCGATCCATGCGCCAAGCGGCAGACGGTCGCCAAACAGCAGCACGCCATATCCCGCTGAAAATGTCACATTGGAGTATGCCAGCGTGCCGACGGTCAGCGTATTGCCCAGACGGTATGCACGCGTCATGGCCAGTTGCGCCAGTGTGGCCGTCAGCCCCATCGCCAGCAAGAGTGGCCAGTCCTGTGGACGTGGCCTGGAAAAACCGGCTGTCAGCATCCATAGCGCGGCGCCCAGCGTGGCGATCAGGGTGAAATAAAACACTACCCGCCATTCCGGTTCACCCTGCCTTCCCAGCGTGCGCACATTGAGGTAGGCCACGGCCGCAAGCAAGCCTGAAGTCAAACCGATTCCCCCCGCAAAAATATCCTGGTCTTGCCAACCCGGCTGCAACAGCACCGCCACGCCCACGAACCCAAGCAACAGCGCCACCACCAGACCTTTTCCATGCCGCTCTTCAAGCCACCAGGCTGTAATGGCTGCCAGAAACAAAGGCGCCGTGTAATTCAGCGTGATCGCCGTCGCCAGTGGCAAATGGGCAATGGCGTAAAAAAACATGACCAGCGCCAGGAAACCTGACAGGCTGCGTTTGACATGGCTTGATAAATGCTGCGTCCTGAGTGGTACGAGCCATTGGCGCGTTCCCAGCACGATAAACAGATAGATCGAGAACAAACCGAACAGAGAACGATAAAACACCAGTTCTGGCGAACTGAAGTGTCCGGAAGCCAGTTTGACCAGCACCCCCATGACGGCAAAAAGAAAAGACGCCACCAGCATCCAGGAGGATTTCATTGTTGATTAAAACCGGTTGGATGCATGGGCGCGAAGAAATTCAAAAGCCAGAACCACAAAGGTCACCAAGGACACGAAGTTTTCTTGCGCCGGTTTCCTTGGTGTCCTTCGTGTACTTGGTGGTTTGGCTTTTTTTGCCTTAGTCTTATAACCGAGTCAATTTTATGCCCGATGCGACTCGATCTGCTTTCGCATGAACTCATGGAAATGCACCAGACCATCTTCCATCGGCGATTGATAAGGGCCTTCCTCGCTGATTCCCTGGCGATACAGCGCGCGGCGCCCATCATGCATGCGCTGGGCAATTTCGTGATCTTCCACCGCTGTTTCCATGTAGGCTGCCTGTTCGGCTTCAACGAATTCGCGTTCAAACAGTACGATGTCCTCGGGATAATAAAATTCGACGATATTGACCATGGACTCGATGCCGGTGGGCCAGACACTCGACACCACCAGCACATTCGGATACCACTCCACCATGATGTTGGGATAGTAGGTCAGCCAGATCGCGCCATGACGCGGCTTTTCGCCGCTTCCATATTGCAGTACCTGTTCCTGCCACTTCTGGTAAACCGGCGAGCCGAATTTACGGCCAAACGCATTGGCAAGTCCCACGGTCTGCACCGAATACCATTCGCCGTATTCCCAGCGCAGGTCGTCGCAAGTGACAAAGCTGCCCAGGCCCGGATGGAAAGGTTCGACGTGATAGTCCTCGAGATAAACCTCGATGAAGGTTTTCCAGTTGTAAGGCGCGTGTTCCACCCAGACCTTGTCCAGCATGTAACTGGAAAAATCCATGTCCCTTGCAACACCAACATTGGCAAGATCGGCACGGACATCACGCGGGCCATTGAACAGCAGACCATTCCAGTTCTGCAGCGGCGACCGTGACAGGTTCATGCAGGGATTGCCGGGAAAGTGGGGCGCGCCCAACAACTGGCCCGTTGCATCGTAGGTCCAGCGGTGGATAGGGCAAACGATATTGTCCGCGGGCAGCTTGCCGCGTCCATTCAGCATGATCGCCTGACGATGCCGGCAAATGTTGGACAGCATTTCGATGCCGTTGCGATTGTTTACCAGCACCCTGGCGCCTTCATGGCGTTCCAGCGCGTGGTAGTCCCCTGCTTCCGGCACCATCAATGCATGGCCGACATAGCCCGGGCCATTGTCGAACAGCAACTTCTTTTCGAGTTCGTATATTTCCGGGTCCAGATACCACGACACCGGCAGTTGAGGCGTTGTTTTAGACAGCGCCGAAACAGAATCAGCGAGATTGCTCATCCCTACCCACCCTGGTCCAGTACTGATTGGCAAATACCAATTCAAGATCAGTACAGAAAACAAAAACCCCCGACACCCGGCGGACTAAATCCGCCCAATGAACCGGAGGTTCCCAATTACATTTGGCATCTTGCCAATGTGGTCCGACAATAACACGGTCAGGCCTTCAAGGCAAAGATTTTCCTGCCGGATAATCCTTCTTTACTTGAACAGGGTTGCAGACTCACCCGCCTGCTTTTGTTAAAGTACTGTGTTTCGCCTCACCCGCTTTCCTGCCCATGGCCAAAGCCACTACGCCCAAGGACTTCGAGTCCGCCCTTGCCGAACTGGAAAAAATCGTTGCCCAGATGGAGTCCGGCAAGCTTGACCTTGAAGATTCCCTGACCGCCTACGAACGCGGCGCTACGCTGCTGAATTATTGCCGGGAAGCCATTTCCCGCGCCGAGCAGCAGGTTCAGGTCCTGGAAAATGGTGTGCTTAAACCCTTTCTCACCGATAGCGATGATTGATTTCCTGGCCTGGGCGTCAAGCAGGCAATCACGCATCGAGAATGTGCTTGCCGCGCTGCTGCCAGATGCTGCCCATGCTCCTCAACGCCTGCACGATGCCATGCGTTACGCCATGCTGG
>JADFDC010000010.1 GCA_018263115.1 Thiobacillus sp. | reverse complement strand
CGGGCGTATGGGGCTTCATGCATACCCTGCCGCAGATCAACCTGTACACCCACGGCACGCAATGGACGGCCTCGCATGGCCACCTTGCTTTCTTCGGCGCCTACGCGACCCTGGTCATCGCCTTCTTCTACATCGCGTTGCAAAAATGGCGCGGCAATGTGTGGATGAGCGGTGGAATCGCCGGGGCGTGGCGATGGAAGTGGGCCATGATCCTGCTTAACCTGGGCATGGTCGGCATGGTCATGGCCATGCTGATCTCCGGCTACGAGCAATCGCAGATCGAACGCGCCATCGAAGGTTCGACATGGATGGGTTATTTCACCGCGCAGGCACACCCCTGGTTTGTGCAGGGCATGTGGTGGCGCCAGGTCTTCGGCTGGATGTTCGCCGCCGGCTTCGTGCTGCTTGCCTGGGATTTGCTCACCATCGGTGGCAGGGAAAAACGGCCTGCGCTCCAGCATGCAGAGCTGGCGACTGCCTGAACAGGTCGTACGAAGTACATTGTGAATCGAGCTTGCGTGGTGTATGCCACGCAAGCTTTTCGATTTGCCCGCAGGGGTAGCATCAGCCTGACCAATCTCACTTTGCCCGATGGAGGCCCCGCTGCTCAAGTTCCGCTGTCTACTAGCACCTCCTTGGGCTGGTTTCGGGACGATTGAACTAGGCTTTGCCCCTATAATTCAATTGCTTTCTTCATGACCCAGGCGGTTTCCCCTTGAACACTGTTACACCCGAATCCAGCCGCAAGGCACTGATAGACGCCCTGCTACTCAAGCTCCCTGGCGTCAGCGCAAGAAAGATCAACGGGCTGGATGCCTACTTTGTCAGCGACAGGATGTTCGCCTGCATCAGCGGTAATGGCATCGGTCTTCGCCTGCCTGTTGCCACCGCGACCGAACTCCAGTTCTCAAGAAGCAACGTCGTCCCGTTTCAGCCCGCCGGCATGGCCAGCACCAGGGAGTGGATTCAGATCGACCGCACCGATGCGGCAGAGTACGAGAAGGACCTCGAACTGTTTCAGGCCTCGATCGAGTTCGTGAAAACCGCCCGGAGCCGCTAGGTCTTCAGGCTGAAAAGACATTCACGCTACAGCTGCGGCAATTTTCCAAAAGACTGTTCCCGACTTTCGCCGCCATCTTTTGCTTTGGCTGCAAAGCCTGTGATTGGGCAAAGATCACTCGTCGCGGACCGCTCTCACTTTTATTTTGAGCTTCACCTTGTCGCTGACGATGGGTATGAATTTGGTCATCCCGTGGTCCGAGCGTTTGAAACTGGCTTCGGCATCGACATTGCAGACATATTTGGAGCTGGCGTCATCCATGCCGCACTGGTAGTGGGTGACGTTGAGCGAAATGGGCCGGCTAATGCCCAGCATGGTGAGCGTGCCATCCACGGCGACCAGTTGATCGTTGTTGAATTTGAATTGTGATGAGTTGAAGGTGAGCGTGGGGTAGTGCGCCACATTCAGGAAATCCAGTTGGCGCAGGACATCATCCAGTGGCTTGATCCCGGTGTCGACGGAGTTGGCGTCGATGGTGATATCCACTTTCCCTGTTTTCTTTTCCTCATCCATGACAACCTTGCCTTGCGTCTGGTTGAAGCGGCCGCGTTGTGTGGAGAATCCCAGGTGGTCAACCTCAAAGCTGGGGAAGGTGTTCGTCTGATCGATGGTGAATGACGCCTCACCGGCCCAGGTATTGGCGGCCTGGGTGGCGAGCATGATTGCCAGTATGGGCCCCTGCCGGGTTCGATTCATGGAGACACCTTGAGATAGTGGAGATTAGCCATCGTACCCCCGGCAGGATGCTTTCGAGTGAAACCCTGGCACTTTTTCATTTTTCCAGGGTTGCCCAGAGTGGGGCTCTCCTGCAATACGGACGCCAGAGCCGCAAGCCATGGCCGTCGCTCAGAAATGAAAACGGCCCACATCACTGTGAGCCGTTATGAATACTGGTGGCCAGGGGCGGAATCGAACCGTCGACACGCGGATTTTCAATCCGCTGCTCTACCAACTGAGCTACCTGGCCGCTGTCTTCAAATCAAGACAAAAAGAATGACCGGCGGGGCCGGTCAGAGGCGCAATTAAACCTTTTCCGGCCTGTTTCGTCAAGCCTGCTGTCAGGCGGCACTAGCATTGCAGGCCATTGGTCACGCAGACGTAGCGCTTGAGCACTGCCAGTGCGATCCATAGCCAGAACAGCAGAAAGAAAGCGACGAAGGGAATGTGCGCATCGACGATAAATCGTGGCGAGATTGCGCGCGAAACGCGGATGACGGGGCGGGTGATGGTTTTAAGGATACGGTAGAAAATATTCTGTTCCCGGCCCGTGCCGGCCAGAACGGCAAGCAGGCCCTGGCCAAGCAGGGAGTATCCAGCGACTTCGACCAGCACGCGCAGGATGGAAATGATGAGGACTTCAATTTGAGCCATGGTTACTCCGCATGATTTGCTGCATTTTAACTTGTCCTGAATGGCGGGCTGGCCGAGAATGCGGGGGTTGAAATTAAAAAATCCAAGCATGAATTTTGATCGGTGGCGTTGGGAGTGGCGCGGCTGGCTGATGGAAACATTGCGCCGGCCTGGGGAGGCGATCGCGGCTTACCGGCAGGCGTACGCGGCGGACCCTTCAAGATTGCGGCTCGCGCACATGATTGGTTTTCTGAATGAGCAGGCTGGCAATCATGCCGAGGCGGAGTCCTGGCTGGCGCGGGTGTGCGAAGCGGAGCCGGGTAACGGCGAGGCCTGGTTCAATCTGGGTTTCGTCCGCGACAAGGCGCATCGGTGGCCGGAGGCGATCGAGGCATTTCAAAAGGCGGTGGCTCTGGTACCGAACCAGGACCGTGCCTGGTATGGCATGGGCATGGCGCATGCCCATCTTGGCCGGCATGACGAGGCTGCCAAAGCCCTGGAAGAGGCGGCGCGTTTGCAACCCATGAATGGCCATGCCTGGTATGCGCTGGGCATGGCTTATCATCATCTGCATGAGCCGGATCAGGTGAAACGCGCGGCAGAACAGCTTGCACAGTTTGACCCGCAGCGGGCCAAGGTGTTCATCCGCGAAACCGAGCGGGCAGATTTGCATTTGCTGGTTGCGCATCTGGACTGATTCGGCAACCAGCCAAACCACGAAGGACACTAAGTACACGAAGATTCGTGCCGCATGAATCCTTAGTGTCCCTTGGTGTACTGAGTGGTTCTGCTTTTCGGCCTTTGGAAAGTACAACACCCATAAACAACAAGGCCCGCAATCGCGGGCCTTGTTGTTGGCCGGGTTGTCCCGGCCGGTAATCACCGCTTACGCGGCGTTGGTGTTGATGTCGCCTTCCAGATTCGGATAACGCACATGGTCGACCAGTTCCTGCACTTCTTTCGAAGGCGCGGGAGAAATCATCGAGCCAATGATTACCCCGAGGAAGCCAGCTGGCAGGCCGAAGAGGCCGGCCGCGATGGGTTTGATGTCCCACCATTCGTTGGCCGCGACACCGCCGAAGAAGTCATAGGTAATGTACATGTAGTACATGCACACGCCCAGACCCGCCAGCATGCCGATGATGGCACCCAGCTTGTTGGCGCGCTTCCAGAACACGCCCAGCACCAGCGCCGGGAAGAAGGCCGAAGCCGCCAGCGAGAATGCCGCGCCGACGAGGAACAGGATGTCGCCCGGTTTCATCGCCGCGACCGAGGCCGCGATGACGGCAACAACCAGCAGCAGCGCCTTGGATACGGACAGGCGGCGCATGGTGGAAGCATGCGGGTCAAGCATCTTGTAATACACGTCATGCGACAGCGCGTTGGCGATGGTCAGCAGCAATCCGTCCGCGGTGGACAGCGCCGCTGCCAGACCACCCGCCGCCACCAGGCCGGAGATCACATACGGCAAGCCTGCAATCTCCGGCGTGGCCAGAACAATGAGGTCGCCGCCGATGGTGATTTCGGCCAGCTGGATCAGGCCGTCCTTGTTCATGTCGGTAATCTTCATCAGTGTCGGATCCACCGCCGCCCAGTTTGATACCCAGGCAGGCAGGCTGGCGAAACTGGAGCCAACGAGGTTGGTATACACCTCATATTTGGCCAGCACGGCCAGCGCCGGTGCGGTGAAGTAAAGCAGGAAGATGAAGAACAGCGACCAGAACACCGACTGGCGCGCTTCACGCACGGAAGGCGTGGTGTAGTAGCGCATCAGGATGTGCGGCAATGCAGCGGTACCCACCATCAGGCACAGCACCAGCGCCAGGAAATTCTTGCGCTTGATGTTTGAGGCTTTTTCATCCTCGGCTTTCGCTGCGGCAATTTCATCAGGCGTGGCGGCCGGATTTTCCTTCAGCAGCTTTTTCTCCGCGCCCTTGCCGGAGAACGGGACTGCATGCGCCGCAACCGGGCCAGCCTTGGCCTTGGCGCCATCCGCGGCCTTTTTCAGCTTCTTCTTGAGGGCGTCCGGGCCGGTCAGCTCGCTGATTTCCTTTTCCTTGTCGGCGATCTTCTTGGCGTCGGGAGCAGGCACGGCTTTCAGTTCAGCCAGCTCGGTATCGAGCTTGGCGCGGGCTTCGGCAACAATGGTGGCGGCGGTACCGGCAGCCATCGCTTCCTCAAGCGCCTTGATCTTGTCTTCCGCGGCCACCTGCTTTTCCTTGTGCAATGCGCGTACGGAAGCTTCGGCAGCACCCAGCACGGTGCTGGGATCATTCAGCTCCTTTTCCTTGTCGGCAACGCCCTGAAGCGCCTGTCCGTACGCGATCTGCGGAATGGGATTGCCTGTGTGCTTCACGGACAGCCATACCACCGGGATCATGTAGGCGATGATGAGGATGATGTACTGCGCCACCTGTGTCCACGTCACCGCGCGCATGCCGCCGAGGAAAGAACACACCAGAATGCCAGCCAGGCCTGCGAAGACTCCGATCTGGAATTCCAGTCCGGTGAAACGCGAGGTAATCAGTCCCACGCCGTAAATCTGCGCTACCACATAAACGAATGAACAGATAATGGCGGCGACCACGCCGATCATGCGGGGAATGTTGCCGCCGTAACGCGCGCCGAGAAAATCAGGAATCGTGAACTGGCCGAATTTTCTGAGGTAAGGCGCAAGGAACAGGGCAACCAGCACATAGCCGCCAGTCCAGCCCATTACGAAGGCGAGGCCATCATAGCCGGACAGATACAGTGTGCCGGCCATGCCGATGAAGCTTGCTGCCGACATCCAGTCCGCGCCGGTGGCCATGCCATTGAAGATGGCGGGCACGCGTCGGCCGGCGACGTAGTATTCCGACACGTCCGCCGTTTTCGACATGATGCCGATGCCGGCATACAGACCGATGGTGGCCAGCAGGAACAGATAGCCCAGAATCTTGTTGGGTACGCCCATCTGTTCGAGGATGGCCAGGATGATGACGAAGGCAATAAAGCCGCCGGTGTAAAAGCTGTAATACTTCTTCAGCTGCGAGAAAAACTGCGATTGGGTCTGGGTAGCCATTACTCTTCCTCCCCTTCATGCACGCCGTAGGTTTTGTCCATCTTGTTCATGGAGCGTGCGTAGAACCAGATGATCAGAACGAAAATGATCAGCGATCCCTGGGCACCCATGTAAAACCCGAGCGGGAAACCAAGTATGACGATTTCATTGAGTTCGCGCGCGTACCAGCTTGCCACGAAAGTCGCGACGAACCAGATGGCCAGAAGCACGGCAGTAAGGCGCAGATTCTTACTCCAGTACTCCCGGTGCTTGTCGGTGAGTTGCATAGTGTGTCCTCCGATTCCGAATGAGTAGATTTTTTGATTCAGAAATAGCCAAGGCAGTTGTGCCTCAGCGTGGTGCAGAGTGTGCCTATGACAGCAGGATTTCACAAACAGAAAATTAGCAAATACTGATTGACATGCTCGACGTCAGTGCCCTAGCCAGTGACGCGAACGCGCCAGATTTTCAAGGTCTTTCAGTGTGAAAAGCCGCTGGCGCCGGGCAGCGTCCAGCAGAATGAGCCAGAGCTGAGCCGTGGCAGCGGCATCGGCGACCGCGCTGTGGCGCGAGAAGTTGGCAATGTGCAAGGTTTCCAGCCAGTCATCCAGGTGGCGGCAATTTGCCGCATGCTGCGGAAAAAGCAGCGGTGCGATGACGGCGGCATCCAACCATTTGAAGTAAGGCTGCCAGCCCAGTTCCTTTTCAAAAGCAGTGTTGAGGGCATCGCGATCGAAAGCAGCGTGAAAAGCCACGCGAGGCGTAGCTTGGGAAAACTCCGCATATTCAAGCAAGGCTTCCCTTGCGGGGAGCCCTGATAACTGTTGGCTGTCGGTCAAGCCATGCACCAGGATATTGTCGTGCGAGGTAGCGGTTTCCTGCCTGAGCCTGACTTCGCATCCGCTGCCAAGATTGATATGACCGTGCAGGATTTCCACCGCACCGATAGATAGAAGCGGATCGACTCGAGGATTCAACCCGCCTGTTTCCACGTCCACCACTACCCAGCGCAAGTTGTCCAGCGGTGTGCGTGGTGAAGGCGGTTTGATCGCCTTAAGGGATTCGAGCCGGCGCGATTCAACTTCCGGCAATTCGATACCCCTCTTGCGGCTGAATGGCCAGATCATTACTTGTTGCGCTTAGCGTTCATAATCGAGCGCCAGCCGGGCTTGCAGCTTGCGCGCCTGGCGGAAGGCTTCTTTCAAAATCCGTCGATCCAGCACGGACAGATGATCCGGATCAAGGTAATTGTCCGGCTCGATTCCCTGGCGCTGCTGAGTATGCTGATGTCGCAGCCGCAGCAGTTGAATGAAATGGAATGCCTGAACCCAGCTTTTGATTTCTTCGTCGGGGAAGTGCAGATTTCGGCCAGCCTGGAAAAGCCTGCGTGCCGTGCCGGTAACCGGCTGGCCGCTCGCCAGTGCATAAATCCGCGCGCCATCGACAAAGGGTGTGGCGCCATTCAGTTTCAGGTCCAGTGTGTGCGGGTGCGCGTCATCCTCGGACAGCACGAAATCACGGACCAGCCCCAGAGGCGGCGCATTGCGCAAAGAGTTTTGTGCCATCTGTTTCAGGAAGCGCGGATTGGTGCGCACCTTGCTCGCCAGCCATGACCGCAGATTCAATGCCAATGCTTCTTCGCCCGCCAGCGCGCGGAAATCGAAAAAGATGCTGGCGTTCAGCAATTCTTCCGGCCCGCCGGAATCGATCCAGCGTGAAAACTGGCCGCGCCATTCTTCTTCTGTCATGCACCATTTTGGATTGCTGGCCATGATGCCGCCTTTGCACAGCGGAAAGCCGCAGGCATCCAGCCCGTTGTTGATTCGCAGCGCGGTCTCCATCAGTTTGCCGCGGACGGTTTCTCTGACGGCTTCATCCGCAACCGTGAAAATCAGCGCGTTGTCCTGGTCGGTTGCCAGGGTCTGCTCCATGCGGCCTTCGGAGCCCAGAGCAATCCAGCACCAGCGGACACCGGGCAAATCCAGCGTGGCGGTTTCCAGTTCGATCAGCCGACGGGTGAGATGATCGTTCAGCGTGGCGATCAGCTCCGTCAGCGTCTCGGCCTCCACGCCCTGCGCCAGCAGGCTGTGCGCCAGGCTGGCGATGTCGCGACCGGATTGTTTGAGTGTGTTCAGGTCCGCGGCGCGCGTAATCGCGGAAGTAATGCCCTGCACGCTCATGCGCTTGAGGGCGAACAGGTCCTTTTCCGACAGTACGCATTGAAGCCGGCCGTCTTTCACGATCAACACGTGATGAATATTGTGCCGCGCCATCGCCAGCAGGGCATCGCGCGCTGTGCCCTGCACCGGCAGGCTGACGGGGCCGGCTGTCATCACGTGTTCAATCGGGGTATCGAGATCCAGCCCTGGCAAGGTCACGCGGCTCAAAACATCCTTGAGCGTCAGGATGCCAATGGGCCGCTGATCGTGATCCGTTACAGCAACGGAGCCCACGCGCGCGGCGCTCATCGCATTCAAGGCAAACCGCAACGGCGTGCCCTGTGTAACCGAGATGGGAGACCGAGTGCAGAGCTCGCTCAGGCTGCGTTCCAGCCGCGCGTCTTCTTCCTGACGCAGCGCATACTCCGACTGCACGGCCTTTTGCGATTGTTCCAGAAGACTGGCGATGCGGCGCGTGCAGAAGTCGCGGAATACGGTACTTTTTTCAAGCAAGGCCTGAAAATCCGCGTTGGCCAGTTGATAGCAAAAGCTGTCTTCCGCCGCGCGAAACTGGTTGGCCACCGCGCGGCCAGAGAGCAGTGCGCCCAACGGAAAACACTCGCCTGCAAGTAATCGAATCACGCTGACCTTGGCCGCGTCACCCGCTTCCACCGAACCCTGCTTGACCAGATAAAACCAGCCAGGAATTCCAGCTTCAGGATCGAGAACGACAGCCCCCGACGGGTAATAAGCCAGACCTAGACGACTTGCCATCCATTCCAGATGCGGGGTTTCCATTTCGGAAAACGGCGCGTGGCGGCGCAGATCGTCCACGGTTGCCTGAATGAGGGCGGGCGCGATAGTCGTCATGTTCATCTTCTCAACTTAACGCGAGGAGCGGAAAAAAACAAACCCCGTCTGGGCGGGGTTTGTAATTAGCGTCTTGCCCGAGAATTATTTGGTTTTTTTCTGCACCAACCTGCCAAGCGCCAGACCAGTGCCCAAAAGCAGCAGGGACCCCGGTTCCGGAACTGTTCCGCCAATGGGCGCGAACCTGTCTTCCAGCGTCCAGGCTAGTAGGTCGTGATTGGCGAAAGCCGCGCCAGTTCCAGAGGTAAATCCGACAAATGCATTGGTTGTACCAAGCACGGAAGCTAGATCAATGGTGTGAGACACCATGGCCGTAGTTGGGCGAGTGCTCGAACGTGTCAGACGCGCCTCCAGCAGTTGAGTGACGCTGTTGTAATCAACCCATGCGTTCCAGATGTCGCCATTGTTCATGTCGGCTTCGGTGACTTCGGCGAGCACGACCGAATCAATGTTTCCGTTGACGTCAATTCCAATGTGGTTACTGCTGGAGTCATCAATGCCGCCATTGTTCCAGGTGTCGAATTCGACGGCGATGCTGTTGGTTATGCCGTCATAGCCGATGCCGCCACCCAGTCCGCCAACGTTGTTGCCAAGGGTTTGCACAACAAAAGCCAGGCCGTCCGCACCGCAGGTCGTGAAGCTGTCGCAAGAACCGCCCGCGTCAGTAAAGCGGAACTGGAAGTGCGTGCTGAACGAGGCGCCGGACGCCAGCGAGACGGTGCTGGTCGAAAAGGCGCTTCCCGCCTGGCTGAAAGTTGCAGGCGTAACACGCAATACATTGCCCACCTGTGCTGCGTTTGCGTTGATGGTCAATCCGGCCACGCTGGAGAAATCGGTATAGTTGATGACGGCGGCACCGGCGTGCGCGGAAAGCGCCAAAGTCGTTAGCGCAGCCAGTTTGGATAGTTTGAGCATGGATTGGTCTCCCGTTATTGTTCATGACAACAGCGCAATCGTTGTGATTTTCAGCGAGAGGCTGCTAAGCCTGTTAAAACGTTAAGCAACAATTATTCCATGGGTGCCTGGCGCTAAATGGTTTTTAATAACAAATGGTTAAATTGTCAAAATGCCCAAGCTTGATTCGGGGTGTAAAAAATCCTGACAGATAAAAAAAGCTGAAAGTGACCTTGGCCTATTTTTTAAGGCTTAGTATCCGGTCCCACGACGGCTGCGGGCCAATCCGCTGCGCAATGAATTCCACCAGCGCCCGCACGCGATGGGGTACATGGCGATTGCTAGGAAATATTGCGTAAATTCCCAGAGGTGGCGCTGGAAATTTGCGCAGCAGGATTTCCAGCCTGCCTTCGCGCACGGCCTGTTCGGCGATGAAGGTTGGTGCGCGGGTGATGCCCAGACCGCGAATCGCGGCATCCAGCAGGGCTTCGCCGCTGTTGGCCTGAAGCCTGCCGGAAACAAGAAACCATTTTCTTTCGCCATCGATAACGAATGGCCAGCTTGAGCGTGCTGCCAGCAAATAACCGAAGCATTCGTGTCTGGCCAGATCGCGCGGATGCTTGGGGTGGCCATGGTGCGCCAGATAATTCCGCGAGGCGATCACCACCTCCTGACTGCTGCCGATCTTGCGCGCCACATTGCCAGGATCCAGCCGGTCCGCGATGCGGATGGCGAGATCGAAACCGCCTTCGATCAGATTAATCCGGCGGTCGTTGAAATCGAGCTCGATGGAAATTTCAGGATTGGCGGCCATGAAGTCGCCAAACATCGGCATCAGCTGGCGGATGCCAAACGAGAGCGGCAGGGTGATGCGGATGTGGCCGCGTGGCGCCTGCCTTTCTTCCGACAGCCCTGCTTCGGCTGCTTCGACCAGGCCCAGGATTTCGCGGCATTTCTCCAGATAGGCCGCGCCTGCCGAGGTGAGGGAGAGCCGCCGTGTGCTGCGGGCAATCAGCATGGTGCCCAGATGCGCTTCAAGCGCCGCTACCTGCCGCGTGACGACGGAGCGCGCCACGTTCATCTGTTGCGCCACCGCCGAAAAACTCCCCAGTTCCGCAACCCGCACAAACAACCGCATGCCTTCCAGCCGGTCCATGTGGCCTCCATCTTATTGTTGCATTATAGGCAACAATAATTTGTTGATTGTCCCCTATTTCTGGCGTCCTTGAATATCTATAGTTCGTCCATCCGGACGTTTTGAGGAATGGCGTTCTGGAAATTCTTGAACAGGAGACCAGACATGACTTCAGTTGCAATCGTTTACTTCAGCGGCTATGGCCATACGGCCAGACAGGCGGAAGCCGTTCAATCGGGCGCGGCATCTGTGCCCGGCACTCAGGTAGCCGTCTACCAGATTGATGCCAATGGCGACTTGCTCGAGGGTGCGTTCGAAGCACTCGGCAAGGCGGATGCCATCGTCTATGGCAGCCCCACCTACATGGGCGGGCCTGCCTGGCAGTTCAAGAAATTCGCCGATGCCTCATCCAAGCCGTGGTTTGCCCAGGCATGGAAGGACAAGATCGCGGCGGGCTTCACCAATTCGGCTTCGGTCAATGGCGACAAATTTTCCACCATCGAATATTTCTGGACGCTTTCCCAGCAGCACGGCCAGATCTGGGTGGGCACGGGGATGCTGCCCGCCAACACCAAGGCGCATGGCCCGGCCGACATCAACTGGACGGCTGGGTTTGGCGGCGCGCTGGCTATTTCACCCTCCGATGCTTCGCCGGACGAAGCGCCACGCGCCGGTGACCTGGAAACCGCACGGCTGTTTGGCCAGCGGATAGCCGAAGTGGCCTCAAGTTTCAGGCGATAAAACCCATATTCAGTTTTTACAGGAGAACTCCATGAAGAAATTTGCCATTACGGTTGCTTTGAGCATGATTGCCGCCAGCGCATTTGCTGCGCAGGAAACTTTCAGTATTGACCCAACTCACACCGCACCGCGCTTCGAATACAGCCATTTTGGCTACTCCAACCAGGTTCACCGTTTCGACACGACCAGCGGAAAAGTCATGCTGGACAAGGCTGCGAAAACCGGCTCGGTTGATGTCACCATCGATGCCAAGTCGGTGAATACCGGCTATGCCACCTTCAACGAGCACATCCAGGGCGAGGACTTCTTCCACACCGCCGCCCACCCGGCAATTACCTTCAAATCCACCAAAGTGAAATTCAAGGGCGACAAGCCGGTGGCCGTGGAAGGCAATCTGACCATCAAGGGCGTGACCAGGCCGGTGACGCTCAAGGTCACTTCCTTCCATGCCATGCCTCATCCGATCAAGAAGGTGGACGCCATTGGCGCCAATGCGGTGACGAAGATCAAGCGCTCGGAATTCAACATGGGCAAGCATGCACCGTTTGTTTCCGATGACGTGACGCTCAGCATCGCTGTCGAAGCAGTAAAGGAATAGGCACGCACCATGGCCGCCCGCATGCCTGTCGTCTTCGTGTCGCACGGCGCGCCCGATGCCTTGCTGAAGTCACCGGATGCCGTTGCCTGCTGGCGTGAAATTGGCCAACGGATTGGCACACCTTCGGCGATCCTTGCGGTATCGGCGCACTGGGAAGCACGCCAGCCGACAGTAAGCCTGTCCGGCGCGCCGGAAACTATTCACGATTTTTCCGGCTTTGATCCACTGCTGCATCGTATGCGTTATCCCGCGCCGGGTGCGCCCGCGCTGGCCGAGCGCGCGGTGTCACTGCTGACCGCTGCGGGAATTACAGCCGAACTGCATCCTGGCCGCGGGCTGGATCATGGCGTCTGGGTACCACTATCGGTGATGTTTTCGCAGGCCAATGTGCCGGTCACTCAACATTCGCTCGTTCGCAACGCTAGCCCCGAAACGCACTTCACACTGGGGCAGGCGCTGGCGTCGCTACGAGACGAAGGCGTGCTGATCCTGGCTTCTGGCGCCATCACCCACAACTTTGACTGGCTCCACTGGCAGGCAAGCGCGGATGCCGCGCCGCTGCCCGATGCGCTCGCGTTTTCGGATTGGGTGGGCGAACGGCTGGAGGCAAACGCGACTCAGGAATTACTGAGCTATCGTTCGGCGCGATTCGGTGCGGAGGCGCACCCCACGGAAGATCATTTCCTGCCACTGTTCGTGGCGATGGGCGTGGCAGGTGATCAAGCGCCCAAGCGATATCAGCCCCGGTTTGCATACGGCGGGCTGTCGATGGATGCCTATTTGTGGGGAGGCTAAAACCGTCGAATAGCCGGGTCATGCATAAAAAAGCCCCGCAGGTGCGGGGCTTTTTTGCAGAGCAGATAGAACGTTGAATCAGAAACCCATTCCGCCCATTCCGCCCATGTCGCCGCCGCCCATGGGAGCTGCGGGCTTGTCTTCCGGCAGCTCGGCCACCATGGCTTCGGTGGTGAGCATCAGGCCGGCAACGGACGCGGCGTTCTGCAGCGCTGTGCGGGTGACCTTGGTCGGGTCCAGTACGCCCATTTCCATCATGTCGCCGTAGGTGCCATTGCCGGCGTTGTAGCCGTAATTGCCCTTGCCTTCAACCACCTTGTTGACAACGACGGAAGCTTCCTCGCCGCAGTTGGCGACGATTTCGCGCAGGGGCTGTTCCACGGCGCGCATCACGATCTTGATGCCGGCATCCTGGTCATGGTTGGAGCCCTTGAGGCCGGAGATCGCATCGCGGGCGCGCAGCAGAGCAACGCCGCCACCGGCCACGATGCCTTCTTCCACCGCAGCGCGGGTGGCATGCAGCGCGTCTTCCACGCGGGCCTTCTTTTCCTTCATCTCGACTTCGGTTGCCGCGCCGACCTTGATCACCGCCACGCCACCGGCCAGCTTGGCCTTGCGCTCCTGCAGTTTTTCCTTGTCGTAGTCGGAAGTGACTTCGTCGATCTGCTTGTTGATCTGGCCGATGCGGGCCTTGATCGCGTCGGCGGAACCGGCGCCGTCGATGATTGTGGAATTTTCCTTGCCCACTTCGATGCGCTTGGCGCGGCCCAGATCCTGCAGCGTGGCTTTTTCCAGCGACAGGCCGACTTCCTCGGCAATGACGGTGCCGCCGGTCAGAATGGCGATGTCCTCAAGCATTGCCTTTCTGCGGTCGCCGAAGCCGGGCGCCTTGACGGCCACGGTCTTGAGAATGCCGCGGATGTTGTTGACCACCAGGGTCGCCAGCGCTTCGCCATCGACGTCTTCAGCAATGATCAGCAGCGGCTTGCCGGCCTTGGCGACTTGTTCCAGCACCGGCAGCAGGTCGCGGATGTTGGAGATTTTCTTGTCGTGCAGCAGCACGAAGGGATCTTCCATCACGGCCATCTGCTTGTCGGCGTGGTTGATGAAGTAGGGTGACAGGTAGCCACGGTCGAACTGCATGCCTTCCACAACATCCAGTTCGTTTTCCAGACCGGAGCCGTCTTCAACGGTGATGACGCCTTCCTTGCCGACCTTGTCCATGGCGTCGGCGATGATCTTGCCAATGCTCTCGTCGGAGTTGGCGGAGATGGAGCCAACCTGGGCGATTTCCTTGCTGGTCGAGCAGGGTTTGGAGATTTTCTTGAGTTCTTCGGTGATGGCGATCACGGCCTTGTCGATGCCGCGCTTGAGGTCCATCGGGTTCATGCCGGCGGCAACGAACTTCATGCCTTCGTTGAGGATGGACTGGGCCAGCACGGTGGCGGTGGTGGTACCGTCACCGGCCACGTCGGAAGTCTTGGAAGCGACTTCCTTCACCATCTGCGCGCCCATGTTCTCCAGCTTGTCTTTCAGTTCGATTTCCTTGGCGACGGAAACGCCGTCCTTGGTTACCGTGGGGGCGCCAAAGGAACGATCCAGCACCACATTGCGGCCCTTGGGGCCCAGGGTGGCTTTTACCGCGTTGGCCAGGATGTTCACCCCGGCAACCATCTTGTGGCGCGCTTCGTCGCCAAATTTCACCATTTTTGCAGCCATTGTCAAAGCTCCTTGAAACTGTTTGTTAGCGTGTGCTTACTGATGAGCGAATCGAGGTTACTTCTCGATCACGCCCATGATGTCTTCTTCGCGCATGACGAGGACTTCCTCGCCCTCGACCTTGACGCCCTGGCCGGCGTACTTGCCGAACAGCACGCGATCGCCGACTTTCACGTCCATGGCGATGGTCTTGCCGCTGTCATCTTTCTTGCCGGGGCCCACGGCGATGACTTCGCCCTGGTCGGGTTTTTCGGTAGCGGTATCGGGAATGACGATGCCGGATGCGGTCTTGCGCTCTTCTTCCATGCGCTTGACGATCACGCGGTCATGCAAAGGACGGATTTTCATACATTGTCTCCATTGAAAATCAATGAGTTATAGATATTCCGCGAATGCGGAGCCAAAAAATAATGGCCGAGCTGCTGTTAGCACTCTCGGTCAGAGGCTGCTAATAATAGGGCTGGAGAAAGAGGATTTCAAGGGGGCGACAAGAATAAAACCCGGTCCCTGCAAGGAATTGCGATGAAAACTCAGGTACGGTTTCCGGCGACAGCGCCGGATGTCTCGTTGGTAGCGGTTTCCTGACCCAGCTTTTCGCTCCACAGCGTGGATCGGTTGCGGCCGCCCCGCTTGGAGGTGTAAAGCGCGAAGTCGGCGAGTTCGATCAGTTCGGACAGATTGTCCGCACCGGATTTCAGGCTGGCGACGCCAAAGCTGGAGGTGATGCGCAATCCCTCAATGGTGCGGATGCTGGTGCCGACATGCGCCTCGATTTCGTTGCGCAGCCGTTCGGCGATTTCCATGGCGACTTCTTCGGAAGCGCCGGGCAATACCATGCAGAATTCCTCGCCGCCATACCGGCAAAGCAGGTCGCCGCCACGCATGTGCAGGGTTAGCGCGCGCGCCACGGCCACGATGACCTGGTCGCCCACCTGATGGCCATGGGTGTCGTTGACCAGTTTGAAGGAGTCGATGTCGGCCATGATGCAGCACATGTTGCGCGCTTCCTGTTGCAGCTTGTCGAGCAGCGGCTCGGCCGCCGAGAAGAAGGCGCGGCGGTTGAGGCAGCCGGTCAGCGAATCGCGCGTGGCCAGGCGCATCAATTCCTCGTTCTGCTTTTCCACCTGTTCGCGTGAAGCCTCGAGGGCAACCAGCGCGCTGCGCATTTTTTCATTGGCGCGATGCAACTGTGTGACGTCATAAAAGGTCACCATGCAGCCGCGAAGTCTTCCGCGGGCGTCCTCGATGGGCGCGGCATTAACGATGACTTTTATTACGCCCTGGTCGGGCTGGGTAATGGTGAATAGATGCCCGCTGGTATTGGTCTGGCTTTTCATGGCGTATTCCCAGGGGACTTCCGGCGCCTCGCCGCTTCCCACCAGCCAGGGCAGCTGCGACAGGTTCTTGCCCATCATGTCATCGGTAGCGTAGGGGTGAAGCTGCCGGAAGGCCTTGTTGTGCAGCATGATGCGGCCGGACCGATCGATGACCGTCACGCCTTCGGTCAGCGCATCGAAGGCCACGCGAACGCGATCGGGAATCGCCGAGGTCGGATCCAGGTATTGCAGGGTCCGTCGCATGTACAAATAAAATGCCAGAAACCCTGCTGGTACGATCACCAGCCCAAGCGCCACCAGCGGCGTTTGCAGCCATTCTCTGAGCGTTTGCGGCGTGACGGGCACGTAGCTGATTTCCACATCGCCCCAGTGCGCATTTCTTGCGTAAACGGGAACGCGAACATGGGTAAGCGTGGACTTGCCTTCCGCCGGCGACACCCAATGACGGTGGTGATCACCCGCTTTCACGACAATTTTCCCATCTTCCTGACGAACCGCCAGCGACAGGATTTCCTTGTCGCGTGAAAGCGCCTCGCTGATCGTCAGCTTCAGCGCATCCCATTCCTGGGCCTGAATCAGGCTGGTGACCTGCACGGCCAGCCGCTCGCTGGTGCTTTCGCGAATCTTGCGCTGCATGTCGGTCTGGTCAGGCACCAGATTCAGCGCGATGTCGATGAGCAGCAGCAGCGTGACAATCAGCGAAATCAGCCCCAGTGCAATGCGCACGGCGGGGGTAAAGTGAGGCATGCGCACCTTCATGGCGTCAACTCCGGCATGCGCGTGTCATCTTTGTTGTCATCGTCTTCCGGCTCGTCGCCAAAACTCCAGGATGCATCATCATCATCTTCGTCACGGCTCAACACCGGCAGCACATCAAAAGACCGCCAGGCTGGCAGCGAAGTCAGCAGGCTGGCAAACAAGCCGCCCGCCCGCAATGCCCACCAAACCGCGCCAACAGACAGCGATACTGCGGTGATCTGCGCGCCCTGAGACAGGATGTCCACCCTGAATTGCTCGTCCTGAACAATGTCCACCTGGATGGCAGGAGAAATCCTGTTGCCGCCATCCTCGCCCAGGGTGAAATCGGCCTGGATGATTTCCAACAGGCGCAGCAATACTCCGCCCTGAGATTCAGGATTGGTCAGCACGTCATGCCTGACGGATTCGTTGTTAACGGATAAAGGCGCACCGCTCTTCAATCCGGCATTGAGTGCAGTTTCAGACTGGCTTTCGGGGGCGGTTTCCACGGCAAAACCAGATTCATCAATGGGCTGACCCTGCAATACAGGCGCTAAGCCGGATTCCGTTACGGAAGGCGAAGAGTCTTCCGGGGACTGGGGCGCACCTGCTTCTTCGCCGGGAGGCGTCTGGGGATCAGGCTCGGGTGCGGGTTCAATCGGCGGTGTATCAACCACGACCGGCTCCGCCACATCCCTGTTGGTGAGATCGACAGCGCCGGCGGCCAGGCCGTTGTAGTTCGCGTCGGCACTGCTGGCTGGCGCGGCAACGGCCTGATAGGCAATGTCACCATCGTCTGGAATGTCATTCACACCGGTTACGGCCACAACCTGCGGAATATTCCAGTTGCCGGGCGTGAAGGTCAGCGATGACGTCGACAACGTGCCCTCGGCCGGATTGGATGAACTTAGATCGATAATGACGTTTGCCAGCGGTTGCGAAGTCAGCACGACAGAGAAGGTGTCGCTGGCGCCGGACTCGTCTGTGACCAGGCCGCTGGCAGGAGTGATGAGGATACCGGCTGTATCGTCATCCAGGCTGGTCAGCGCAACACCCGGCGCAGCAAGCAAATGATAATTACGGTCGGTTGAGTTTGCATCGATTTGAATGGTGTAATTCTGGTCGCCATCGTCGACAAAATCATCCACGCCGGTAACGGTGATCTGTTGGGCAATGCTCCAGTTGGCTGAAGTAAAAGTCAGGCTGGAAACCGATGCCGTACCTTCAGCCGGATTGCCGGAAGCGATGAACACCGTCACGTCGGCGATGGGTTGCGAATTGAGCGCGACATCAAAGGTCACGGCGCCGCCTGCCTCGGTTGTGCTCATCCCGGACAGCGCCGTCACGTTAATGCCTTCATCAACCGGCGTGAAAGTGATGGTGGCGGCTTGAGGGCCGGTCGTCGTGGTGCCGTCGCTGACACTTACGTCATAGGATGGCGCCATATCGCTGGCGTCGTGAACAAACACAACCAGGCCGGCATCGATGTCCGCCTGGGTAAAGCTGGTGATGGCAGCGCCTGGCACGGCCGCCCACTCGAACTGGCCATGCGTCACATTACTGATGGTGAAAGTCAGTTGAGCGGCGCTCTGCTCAACATCGGCAACACTCAGATCGGTGTTGCTCAAAACCACGGTGCCGCCTTCGACAATATTCAGGACATTGCTGGTGATCACGGGTGCGTCGTTGACCGGATCGACAGTCAGGCTGGCGGTATTGGCTGTGGTCGTGGTGCCGTCATCGACCGCGAAGCTGAAGCCAGCGCTGCCGCTCCAGTCGGCATCGGGTGTGAAGGTCCAGCTGCCGTCGCCATTGTCCGTGAGCGTGCCACTGCCGGCGGTCAGGGTGAGGCTGATGGCGGTGAGGCTGTCGCCGTCGACATCGTTCGCGCCGGAGAGCAGCATGGCCTGGGTGATCAGCAGACTGCCATCCTCGCTGATCGCGCCCAGATCGATCGGCGCCACCGTCGGCGCATCGTTGACCGGGTTGACCGTGAGGCTGGCGGTATTGGCGGTGATCGTGGTGCCGTCGTCGACCGCGAAGCTGAAGCCGGCGCTGCCGTTCCAGTCGGCATCGGGTGTGAAGGTCCAGCTGCCGTCGCCATTGTCCGTGAGCGTGCCACTGCCGGCGGTCAGGGTGAGGCTGATGGCGGTCAGGCTGTCGCCGTCGACATCGTTCGCGCCGGAGAGCAGCGTGGCCTGGGTGATCAGCAGACTGCCATCCTCGCTGATCGCGCCCAGATCGATCGGCGCCACCGTCGGCGCATCGTTGACCGGGTTGACCGTGAGGTTGACCGTGGCCACATTCGAGTCCAGCGCGCCGTCGTTGGCGACATAGGTAAAGCTGTCGCCGCCATGCCAGTTCGCATCCGGGGTGTAGGTGAACGAGCCGTCCGCATTCAAAACCAGCGTACCGTGGGCCGGGCCGGCGACCAGGGTGGCGGTGAGGCTGGCGTTGTCGACATCGCTGTCGTTGGCCAGCACATTGCCGCCGATATCGTTGTCCTCGTTGCCGGAGAAGGCATTGTCCACGGCGAGCGGCGCATCGTTGACCGGATTTACAACGAGATCGGCCGTATTGGACGTGCTGTCCATGCCATCCGTGATGTCGAAGCCGAAACTGACCGCGCCATTCCAGTCAGCGGTGGGGATGAAGGTCCAGGTGCCGTTCCCATTGTCGGTGAGCGTGCCGTTGCCGGCAGTCAGAATCAGATTGATTGCCGTCAGGGGATTGTTTTCAATGTCGGAAGAGCCGGCCAGCAGCATCGCTTGCGTGATGACCAGGCTGCCATCTTCGTTGAGGGCGCCCAGGTCGACGGGCGCGACGATCGTGGGCGCGTCATTGACGGGGTTGACCGTGATCGTAACGGTATAGGTGTTGCTGCCGCCCGCACCATCGGAAACCGTGTAGCTGAAGTTGTCCGCGCCAAAATAATTGCTGTCCGGCGTGTAGCTGAAGCTGCCGTCGCTATTGAGAAGCACGTTGCCGTGCGTCGCATCCACATCAAGCGCATAGGTGATGAGCGCGCTGTCGATGTCGCTGGCGGCGGGCAGGGTTCCGGAATAGACGTTGTCTTCATCAGTGGCAAAGCTGATGTCACCTGCCGTGGGCGCATCGTTGACCGGTGTGATATCCAGCGCTGCAGAGCCGCTGGTGGTCAGGCTGCCATCGGTCACAACGTAACTGAATGTGACTGAAGTGTCGTCATTCGAAGCAGGCGTATAGGTCCAGGTGCCGTCGCCATTGTCGGTGAGCGTGCCGGTGCCGCTGGTGATGGACAGATTGATCGCGGTCAGCGCCGGGCCGTCGACGTCGCTGGCGTTTGATAAAAGTTCTGCCTGGGTGATGATTCGCGGGCCGCTGTCCTCGGAAATCGGCGCCAGCATCACCGGGCTGGTGGCCGGCTCATCGTTCACCGGGTTGACGACAAGGCTGGCAGTGTTGGGTGTGCTGTCCGTGCCATCGTACACATCGAAGCTGAAGTTGGCGCTGCCGCTCCAGTCGGTGTCGGGCGTGAAGGTCCAGGTGCCGTCGCCGTTGTCCGTGAACGTGCCGCTGCCGGCGGTCAGGGTCAGATTGATCGCGGTCAATGAATCCAGATCGACATCGTTGGTGCCCGACAGCAACAAGGCCTGCGTAATCAGAAGCGAGCCGTCCTCGTCGATTGCACCCAGATTGATCGGTGTAACGGTTGGCGCGTCGTTCACCGCGGTCACGTTGAGGGTGATCATATTCGGCGTCGGATCGAGATCGACGCCGCCATTGGCCGTGCCGCCATCGTCCTGAACCTGGAAGGTAAGGCTGGCATAGCCCAAACCATTGGCGTCCGCCGCAGGTTCGAACACCAGCCATCCGGCGCTGATGTCGGCCACCGAAATCGTCTGTCCTGCCGTCACCGCAATGCCGTTCAAGGTGAGGCTGCCCGCACCTGGCAGCGTGGTAATTTTCACTGCCAGCAGAAGGTTGACGGGTACGTCACCCGGGTCGGTAAAGCCGAAGTCCGCCGCTGTGAAGATGTAAGGGGTGTCCTCAAGCGTGGTGACCGTCCGGTCGGTGCCAGCCGGTGCCGAATTCACTTCATGGACGGTACAGGTGATGGTTTCGCTGTCAGCGCCGCCCGCGCCATCGCTGACGATGACGTCAAAGCTGTAGATGCCCGCACCCTGGGCTTCGGTCGGCGTCCAGTTGAACACGCCGGTGGCGGCGTCGATGGTCGCCCCGACCGGTGCGCCGCCAAGGCTGAACGTGAGGGTGTTGGCCGGGACATCCGCGTCGCTGGCCGTGGCGGTGAACGTGAGCGTCGCCCCTTCGTTGATGCTCTGATTGCCAATCGGTGAAAGCACGGGTGCGTCATTGGCGTTCATCACGGTGACGTCGAACTGGTCCTCGACGAATGCGCCGGAGCCATCGGTGGCGCGCACGGTCAGGGTGTAAACGCCGACGTCGCCATTGGCCGGGGTGCCCGAGAAAGTGCGGGTGGCTGCATCAAAAGACAGCCAGGCTGGCAGCCCGGTAACGGTATAGGTCAAAGTATCGCCAGTATCGGCATCATTGAAGGTATTGGCCGCGAACTGGAAACTGAACGACGCATCCTCGGTGGCCGACTGGTCACTGATCGGATTGGCCACAGTGGGGTCGTCCTGTACCGGGTCAACGGTGATATAAACCGTGGCCACATTCGAATCCAGTACACCATCATTGGCGGAGTAGGTGAAGCTGTCGCTACCATGCCAGTCGGCATCCGGCGTATAGGTGAAGCTGCCATCAGCACTCAAAACCAGCGTACCGTGGGCCGGGCCGGAGACCAGGGAGGCGGTGAGACTGGCATTGTCCACATCCGCGTCATTAGCCAGCACATTGTCGCTGATATCAGTGTCCTCGTTGCCCGAAGCGCTTTCATCGAAAGCAATGGGCGCATCATTGATTGGGTTGACGGCGAGGCTCGCGGTATTGGCCGTGGCCGTAATGCCGTCGCTGACGTCGAAGCTGAAGCTCACCGCACCATTCCAGTCCGCTGCCGGGGCAAACGTCCAGGTGCCATTACCATTGTCGCTGAGCGTACCGCTGCCTGCGGTCAGAGTCAGGTTGATCGCGGTCAGCGAATCGCCATCGGCATCGCTTGCACCCGCCAGCAGCATTGCCTGGGTAATCAGCTGGCTGTCGTCCTCGTTGACATTGCCCAGATCGACCGGTGCCACGTCGGGTGCATCCTGCACCGGGTCAACGGTGATGTAGACCGTGGCCACGTTCGAATCCTGCGAGCTGTCGTTGATCTTGTAGGTGAAGCTGTCGGTGCCATGCCAGTCGGCATCCGGCGTGTAGGTGAAGCTGCCGTCGGCATTCAAGACCAGCAACCCGTGAGCGGGGTCGGAAACTTTGATGGCTGACAATGCATCGTCATCGGCGTCGTAATCATTTCCCAGCACGCCTGGCGCCGGGACATTCAGCGAGCCGTCCTCGAGCACGCGATAGCCTGCCCTGGCGGCACCGTTTACGAGCGTTCCATGGTTGACATTGGCTGTCATGTCCACAGCCGTGGTGCCGGTTTTGTCATCCAGCATCCAATATCCCGCCAATCCTGCATCGCTGCCGGTAAGTTGCGTATTCATGGCGGCAGAAATCTCTGCCTGACTGCGGGCGACATTCCACACCCGCACATCGGCAATCTGGCCTTCAAAATACTGCCCGGCTGGGCTGTTGGTGCGGCCGCCGATGCGCAATTCATTCATTGCCGGATAAACGTCATCGATAACCGAGGCTGTCAGTGTTTGGCTATCGACGAATGCGCCATTGATGTAGGTTGTGACAACACCCGTATCGTAAGAAATCGCGATATGCGTCCAGGTGTGTCGGGCGATATCCACGCCGGTGTCGTGCCATGACCAGACGCCACCCTCGGCGAAAGCGAAGTTCAGCGAGCCATCGGCAAATATCGCCATCTCGTACTCGCCTTCCTTGTTCAGGATGATCTGGACTGCGTTGCCCGATACGTCGGGATTGACCCACGCTTCCATGGTCATGGTGGACGTCATTTGCAGCGAAGCGCTGTCGGCAATCGACACGTAATCGTCCACGCCGTCAAATTCGAGTGCCAGCCGGTCGTCCGCGGCAATGGGTGCATCGTTGGACGGATTCACCGTGACGCTGACCGATGCGGTCTCCGTCACGCCGCCGGAGGTAACCGTGTACGTGAAGCTCGGGGCGCCATTGTAGTTGGCCGTCGGCGTAAAGGTCAGCGTACTGTCTGCGTTGAGCGTGACGGTGCCGCCGGTCACCGCAAGCGAGCCGCCGGTGGCTATGGCCGTTCCGTTGATATGGGTGATTGTACGGCCGGCGTCCTCGAAGCTGTCGTTGCTCAAGGGTGCGAAGCTGACGGGCGTGTCCTCGTTGGTCGTGACGCTGTCGTCGGCGATATCTGCAACTGCCAAGATGGTTCCGCCGGACGTATCCGAGTCGGTCAGGGCGCTGCCGCTGCCGGTGTTGCCATTGTCGTTGGTCACTGCAGTCAAGGAGACGGCGCCGTTATAGTCTGCAACCGCCGTGAAGACGGGCGCGGTGGCGGCCGAGGCAAAGTAGGCATTGATCGAGGCGAGGGAGCCGGTCAGGACCAGCGTCGAAGTGCCCGACCCACTCACCATCACGCCACTTCCGGACGCCGCCGAGAGAGTACCCGCGGCGGGCGTGACGGACAGAGTGACCGTAAAGCTGCCGACACCGGCGTCCACATCCGCGATCGAGAGCACGTTCAGCAGCTGAACCACCGAGTCTTCGGGCACTGAAGCACCGGCACTTGCAAGCGTGTTCACCGGGGCGTCGTTGACGGCGGCGACGCCGACGCTCGTGCCGTTGGCGGTAGAACTGAAGGCAGTAGTGCCGCCGCTGACAGTGACGTCATGCGTTCCTCCGGCCAAGCCAGTAGTCTGGTCCCAGGCCTTGTAGTAAAGCAAGCCGGATGTGCCGTTGTAGTTGGCGTTCGGCACATAACGTATCGCTGTCGTCGCGTCACTCGGCAGTAGCAGAGCCGCACTGGTCGAAGGGCTGCCGACCGAAAGCCAGGTTGTGCCATTGAGCGTGTATTGCCAGGAGCCGTTCGTGTTATCCACTGAAGTGATCGCGATGCCCTTCAGCGGGCCGGCATCGACATCGCTGATGGAGGTGGCAATCAGTTGCGAGACCAAGGTTCCGCTGTTGTTCACATCGTCTTCGGCAATACCATTCAACGGAGCCGAGGCAATCAGCGATGGGGCGTCGTTGACCGCGCTGACGGTCAGGCTGGCCATGTCGGTGGCGGCCGAGAAAGCCGTAGTTCCGCCGTTCGTGCTCGTGTCGGCCGTTCCGCCGTTGCTGCCGCTAGTCTGGTCCCAGGCGCGGAAGGTAATGGCATTCGTGATCGTGCCATTCCAGTCGGCATTGGGCTGGAAGTAGAGGCGTGTGTTGGCGTCGGCGGCCAGCAGTCGGGCGCTGGCTTCGCTGACCGCGCCAAGCGCGCTCCAGTTGGTGCCGCCGTTGGTCGAGAAGTACCACGTGCCGTTACCGGTGTCGGCGGCAGTCACCGCGATGCCCAACTGCGCGCCAACATTGGAGTCGGTGACGTTGTCGACCTGGCCCGCAGGCGAGGCGAAATCCACCAGCGACGAGACCAGCGTGCCGACCGCGCCTACCGGGGCGCTGGCATCTTCATTGACGGATGCGAGCGTGGGGCTCTTGCTGGAATCAAGTACCGGGCTGACGTTGGTCGAAACAACGCGTACCTGATGGCTGGGCAGGAAGGTGAATCCAGTCGGTCCGTCCAGTCCGCCGCTGCCCGTGGTGACATAATCGCCAATCAGCGCACCGGTCGTGCCGTTGTACCTGATGATCTTGTCAGTCGAATAGCTGGACACATACAGGTTGCCATCCGGACCGAATGCCAGCCCGACCGCCTCGCCCAAACCACCGCTGCCCGTTGTGACGAAATTATTGATGAAGGCGCCGGTCGTTCCGTTGTAACGCTTTACCGTTGCATCGTTGCTGGCCACATAGAGATTGCCGTCGGCCCCCCACGCCATTCCCGCCGGTCCAACGAGGCCGCCGCTACCCGCAGCAACGAAGGTGCCTACGAATGCCCCCGTAGTCGCGTTGTAACGAAGGATGCTGTTGGTGTTGTAGCTGCTGACGTACAAATAGCCATCCGGCCGGAACGTCAACGCAACCGGGGCGTTGAGCCCGCCGCTGCCGGCGGAAACAAAGGCCGACATGAAAGCGCCGGTCGTCCCGTTGAACTTGAGAATCGAGTCGCCGATCTGGTTGCTGACATACAGGTGGCCGTCGGGACCGAAGGCAAGCCCGGTGGCGGCATTGAGTCCGCCGCTGCCTGCCGCGACAAAGGTATCCACATAGGCGCCGGTCGCCGCGTTGTATCGAACAATGTTGTCGGAGGTATGGCCGGCTGCATAAATCAGGCCGTCCGGGCCGACGATGACGGCATACGGATTGGTCAGCTCTCCGCCACTGAAGAACTGGGTGAACGTTCCCGTCTGACCTGAGTAGCGATAGAGTCCCTCGCCGGTAAGAAACGCGGTGGGGGCGATCAGGCCGTTGCCAAAATGCGTCCCGGCTGCGTCCGTGGCGCTGACCATAATATTGAACGTCAGCCCGGCATTGGCCGCCGCATAGGTATGCGTGGCGGTGGTGGGATCGCCCGCGATGGTTTCGATCGTGCCGTCGCCCCAGTTGATGGTCCAGCTGGTGGCATCCTCGTCCGCGTTCAGGTTCAGGGTGTAGACGCCACCCGCGGCAGACGTGGCCGAACCGCTGGCGCTGACCGTCGTAAGGGCCTGGTTGCTTACCGTCACGGCGATCGCCTGCGTATCGGTGCCGCCATTACCGTCGCTGACCTGCACCGTCACATCGTAGACATTGTCGGCACCAGCATCGGTCGGCGTTTCGTAGTCCGGTGCCGCGACAAAGCTCAGCACGCCGGTCGAGCTGTTGATGCTGAATTTCGCAGCATCCGTGCCGCCAGAGATCGAATACACCGCCGTGCCGCCGTCGATGTCGCTGCTCGTCACCGTCGTGACCGCCGGGGTGTTCTCGGCGACCGAAACAGACGCCGTGGCACCACCGCCGTTGCTGGTGATCACCGGCGCCGTGTTGGGGCTGGGATCGGTGCCGTTGTATTCGTAGGCACCGATGTCGACGGTGGCGTCGCGCAAGTAGCCACGCTGGTCGATGACCGGTGCGCCCGTGGCCGAACCTGTGTTGATGGCCGGGCTGCCGGCCAGCAGGGCGCGGGTGAGGGTCGGGCCGCCATTGTCCTGCAGGGTACCCAGCAGCGGATTGACGTTCTGCTGGTCGCTGGCGACCCAGCCGCTGCTGCTGGTGGTGTTGCCGATGATGTTGTTGCCTGAACTGGTGATCGCGCCGCTGACGTCCGGCCCGGTGCCGCCAGTAGCGGTGTTGCCGGCGACGATGGTGTTCAGCAGCGTGGTCGTGACAGTGCCGGTGCCCCTGTTAATGCCGCCGCCCTGGGCGGCGGTGTTGCCGGCAATGGTGACGTTCATCAGGCTCGCGAGATTGCCGTTGTACAAGCCGCCGCCCTGGTTGCCACTGGTATTGCCGCTGATCGTTGTGTTGATCAAGCTCAGATCGGCATTGGCGCCGCTGCTCCAGATGCCCCCGCCTTGGTTGCTGGCGGTATTGGCACTGATGGTCGAATTGCTGATCACCAGAGTGTTGTTGCTGTAGATACCAGCGCCGCTTGCGCCGACGTTGCCGGACACCGTGACGTTGTTGATGAACGTCGTGCCGCTCGCGTAGAGGCCACCGCCGGTGGTACCCGTGGTGTTGTTGGCGATCACGCTGTCCCACAGCGTCAGGGACGTATTGCTGTTCGTGAGGATGCCGCTGCCATTGCTGATGGTCCCGCCTGTCACCGTGATGCCGCTGAGGTAGGCTGAGGTGCCGGTGCCCGAAACCTCGAATACACGGTCGTTGAGGCCGGTGGCGTTGACGGTGGTGGACGAAGCTCCTGCGCCGATCAGACTTAGGCTCTGCAGGATGTCCAGGTCGCCGGTTGAGGCGAGGTTTTCGCTGGCGCCTGTGCGCGTGAGCGCGTAGGTTCCCGCTGGCAGGAAGATGGTGTCCTGCCCGGCGGTGTTGTTGGTAGCGATGATCGCTTCGCGCAACGAGATCTTTCCGTCCGCGCCTTTGCTGGCCAGCAGGTTGGCGATCGAGGTGGTGCTGCCGTCCACCACGTCATTGGTGGTGTCGACGATTAGCGCGCTGGTTGCGCTCACGTTCAGCGAGAACTCGGAGGTGGACCCGAAAGTGCCGTTGGCATTCATCACCGTGGCGGTGGCGCTGATGGCCTGCCCGGCAGTCACCACCTTGCTGAAGCTGACGACGAAGTTGCTGTTGCCGCTGCCGTCGGTGACGACCGTGGCGTAGCCCAGGTAGGTCTGGCCCTCGCCGTAGCCGCTGGCGTCACCCGTGGCATTGGCGAAGAACTCCAGGCGCAGCGCGGTGTTGGCGGTGGAGTTGATGGAGCCGACCACGGAGAGCTTGCTGCCGTCGGTGCCCGCCGCCGCCAGCACCGGGAAGTTCTGCAGGTTGTTGGCGCCGGTGTCGGTATCGAGGGCGTCGTTGGCAGTCACACCGTTGCTGCCCAGGTCGATGCCGAGATTGGTGTTCGAGTAGATGCGGTTGCCAAGAACAGCGATGTTCGAGGTGGTGTTGTCGTCGATCAGTACGCCATGGCCGTTGCCAGCCACCACGTTACCTGCACCAGCAGCCGTACCGCCAAAGAGAACATTGGTGGCGCCGAAACGCGCAGAGAAGCCCACCAGATTGCCGATCAGCGCCGAGCCATCATGGTTGGTGCCGATCAGGTTGCCCTGAATGATGTGCCCGCTGCCGCCTTCCAGGCGAACCGCGATATCGCCGTGGCCGGAGATAACGTTTCCTTCTCCCGCTGCCGTTCCGCCAACCCGATTATTGGTGCCACCGCCCAGGTACACACCATTCCAGGTGTTGCCCATGCCCACATTGCCTGTTGAGTCCAGGCCGATCCAGTTGCCGGTAATGACGTTGTTGCTGCCCGCCACGTAAAAGCCGTAGCCGTTGTTTCCTGAGATCAGATTGCGTTCAGCTGGGGTGTCTCCGCCAAAGGTGTTGCCATTGCTGTCTGCATATACACCGCTGTGCGTGTTGCCCCGATCCAGAGTTCCGGTTGCGTCAGTGCCGATGTAGTTGCCCGCAACCGTGTTACCGGTTACCTCGGTGTTCTCCATGGCAACGCCGCTGTAGTTGCCTGAGATGACGTTGCGTTCGCCGGCATCGTTGCTGCCGTCTGCATCGGTGCCGATGATGTTGCCCGTCACCAGCGAAGCGTTGCCGCCGTTGTAGAAATACACCCCGTCGCCGGTATTACCGACTACCGTGCTGCCGTCGGCACCCAGGCCGATGATATTGCCCTGCACCTTGTTATTCGTCGCGGCATTGGCCACCAGCACACCGGTATCGTTGCCGGAGATGACGTTGCCGGCGCCGCTCAGGCCCGAGCCCAGTGTGTTGCCCGAGCCGCCCCAGAACGACACGCCGCCGTTGCTGTTGCCCAGCGCCGTAAGGCCGGTCACATCGGTGCCGATGAAGTTGCCCTGCACCACGTTGCCGGTGGTGCCGGCGCCGATCATCTCGACGCCATACCAGTTGTTGCCCGAAATGAGGTTGCGCTCGGCTACGTCATTTGAACCGTCCGCGTTGGTGCCGATGCGGTTGTTGCTGGCGCCGCCGTCGATCACCACGCCGCTGTTGCCATTCACCTGCAAGGTGCCGTTGACGTCGCCGGTGCCGGCCGCATTGGTTCCAATGTAGTTGCCGATCACCACGTTGCCCGTGGCTGCAGCGCCATAGATGTAAATGCCCCGACTGTTGTTGCCCGAAATCACATTGCGCGTCTCGGCCGTGACCCCGCCGATGGTGTTGTTGGCCGACAGCACAGTAATGCCGCCGCCGTTGTTGGCCAGCGCCGCCGTGCCCGCAGCATTCAGACCGATCAGGTTGCCCGCGACCAGGGTACCGGAAGCCTGCGTATCCAGTCCGATCCCCGCCCAGTTCACCGTGCCGCTGATGACATTGCCGTAGCCGGTGACCGTACCGCCCACAACGTTATTGGCGGCATTGATAAAGACGCCCTGGTTGCCGTTGCCAACGGCCGCTGTGCCAGCCGCGTTGGTACCGATGTAGTTGCCGCGAATCTGGTTGCCGGTGCTGGTGCCGTTGTTGGTATTGATCGAGATGCCCGGCCCGCTGTTGGCCGAAATCACGTTGCGGTCGGCCGCCGCCGAACCGCCGATGATGTTGTTGTTCGAGTTCCAGAGGTTGATGCCTTGCTGGTTGCCGGCGGCTCCCGTGCCGGCGCTGTTGAGGCCGATCCAGTTGCCGGCGATGGTATTGCCGTTGCTGCCGGAAATGTCGATGCCGTCCTGCGTGAAATTCTGGATCACGAAGCCGCGGATTGTGGTGCCGCTGGAGTTGGTATAGAGCTGGAAGCCATCCTGCACCGTGTTGTTGCCGTTGATCACGATGGCCGGACGATTGCCGTTGGCGGCGTAACTATCATCCGTGGTGGCATCGATAACAACTGCTTGGGAAATCGTAGGCAGCAAGGAGCTCAGCGTGATCGTATGGACGCCGGTACCTGCGATGCTGAAGGCGATGCGGTCTGCCCCCCCCGCGCCATTGGCGGTATTGTTGGCTGCGGTGATCGCTTCACGCAGGCTGATCTTGCCATCTGCGCCTTTGTTGGAAATCAGCGCCGAAATGCTCGTGGTGTTGCCGTCAAGCGTATCGTTCGTGGTGTCGACAACGATAGTGTTGTACGTGTCGTTGTCGGTATTCGCGACCGAAATATCAGCTGCGTTCAGTCCGTTGTAGCTTGTATCGGCGCTGGTCGCGGCTGCGGTAACGATAGTGTAGGCAATGTCACCATCATCCAGCGTGTCGTCGACGCCGGTGATGGTTACCGTCTGTGGCGTGCTCCAGTTGGCGGTGGTGAAAGTCAGGCTGGATGCTGACAGCGTGCCCTCGGTGATGTCCGAGCTGCTCAGCCCGATTGTGACATTGGCGGTTGGCGCTCTGTCCAGTACCACACTGAACTGGGCGGTGCCTCCGCTTTCAGTCGTGACCAGGCCCGATATGGGTGACACTGTGATGCCTGCGGGCGTGGTTGCAGCCTTGATTGATACGGCGCCGATTTCCCATTGCGACGAACTTGCGGAAGAACCGCTCATGGTTACCGATGCTGCCCCGGTTTCTGTGGTCGATCCACCCAGCATTGAAGCATTTGCTTGAGACCACTGTGTAGTCTGCCCCGCTCCATTAACATTTGCGGTGTTGAGCTTCCAGTACTGCGCGTCAATGACCAGGTCGCCCGTCGCACTGGCCACGGTGACCGATGCCGCAGTTCCTGTGCCAGTGGCGCTGACGAAGGTACCGAATGGCGTTGACTGGTTGACGCCATTGAAGCTTGTGGCACCACCCGCTGCCGCCGTCGTTCCGCCGAACGATACGACGATGTTCGCGGTTCCCACGGTGGGGTTGACCAATCCCCATATCTCGACAGCGTGGTTGCCTGTGCCTCGCCCGATCTGGGTCATCGCGACGCCGCCATAGGTGACTGAGGAAACCCCGGCGCCGAGCCCATCGATGGCCAGCTCGACCACCAGCAGGCGATCTGTGCCACTGGCTACGGTATGCGACCAGGTCAGACTGGTTGCGTTGGTGGTCTGGGTGGAAGAGGCCGTGCCATTCGCTGTGATAGCCAGCACGTTTTCCCAGTTCTGCTGCATGGCCGTACTCAACACGAGCCCGGTCTGGATCGTGCCGGTCTTGTACTCCAGCACCCAGTCGCCACCCTGTTCGGCGGCACCAGTCTTGTCGTCGCTTGCCGCCACATCGGCGCCAGTCAGTTTACCCAGGGCGTTGATGAGCGACTGACCTGATTCGGTGCTGGCAAGGTCGCAGCCGTAGATCAGGATGTCTGCTTCGGCGGAGAGGGCATTGCCCCACTGCTTGATTGTTGCCGCGTTGGAAAGAAGTGAATCGAAATTCAGTTCACCTGAACCCAATTGAACTGAACCGGCCGTGCCGTGGGAAATCAGGTGGATGGCGTCGATGTCCTGCCGCTGGCTGAGGAACTCGCCGATCTGGGCCACGCCGTCACGTTCTGAATCCAGTAAAACAATTTCGATTGAGTGGCCATCGGTGTTCTGCTCGTGGATGTCGGCCAGGATTTTGTCGTAATCCTGCACGCGCAGGTCGATGAACACGACTTCCAGGCGTGCGTGCTGGGCTTGCTGGCTGTCGGTGGCGTTCGCGAATTCGCCATCGCTGCCGATAAGACGCTGCTCGGTTTGCGGGCTGAGCACATCCGCTACCCCCGGGGCGAAGTCGGCCGAGAACAGGAGCCGGGGCTCCAGTTCTTCGATCAGCGCGCGGCGCGGGAAGGGGGCGGGGGGCATGATTTGTCAGCTTTCGATTCGTTTGGCGCCATAAAAAACTGGATTGCTTCGTCGGCTTTGCCTCCTCGCAATGACGTCATTGCGAGCGCCACGCGTTTTTTGCGTGGCGCGTGGCAATCCAGATTTTTTCGTACTGGCTCTCACATTCTTACTGCCGGTAACTGACAGCCTTGGCAGGCGCGGGCTGGCCCGAACGGAAAGACGCCGGCTTGGCCATGCCGCTGCTGGATGCAACGGGTTCAAGTCCCAGATCGGCCTTGCAGCGCAGCCCGGCGGGCAGTGACTGGTCGGCATTGGGTACATTGAGGCGCACGCGGAAGGTGTTACTGGCGCCGTCAATCAGCTTATCCACCAAAGTGACTTTGGCTTCAACCGGCGGCGCGTCGGGCAGATCGGGCATGACCGTGGCGGTCATGCCGGTCTTGACCTTGCCAAAGTGCGCGGAGGGCACCATGACTTCGACATGCAGCGGGTTGATGCTGACCACGCGGGCCACGGAACGCTCTTCCACGCGCTCGCCGGTGGAAAGATAACGCTCCGCCACGATGCCGCTGATGGGGCTGGTGATGGTGCGCTCGGCAAGCTGGCTTTTGGCCAGGCCCATTTCACGTTCCCAGATGCGGCGCTGTTCTTTTGCCTGCGCGAGTTTCTGCTCCGCCACCTGGAATTCGGTGCGGGTCTGGTCCAGCGCCTGCTCGGAGATGAATTTCTTCTTGTACAGATCGATGGCGCGATCGAGCCGCTGGCGCGAGTAGTCGACATTGGCCAGCGCCGCCTGCACATCGGCATCGGCCTGGGCCTTGCTCTTGGCCACATCCAGCGCCGCGCGCTCGACATCGCCGCGCAGCACGGCGATGACCTGGCCTTTTTTAACGTAGTCGCCACGCTCGACGCGGATGTCTTCGATGACGCCGGTAACCGAGGTGCCGACTTCGGCGATTTTCGAGGGCTGGATCAGGCAGACCAATGGTTGGCCGGCAAGCGCCAGTTGGCTGGCAGTTGCCATGACAGCAAACAGCAGGGATCGGGAAAGGGTACGCAGGGTAAAGGTGTTCATGGAAGGCCTCTTCAGTTCATGTTTGATTTGGAAAAACAGTTGGTTTTTTGCGCCAGCAGGGCGGTAAATTCGTTCAGGGGCAGCGGACGGCTGAACAGGTAGCCCTGGAACAGGTCGCAGCCGTGCATTTTCAGGAAGTTCATTTGCGCGGGGGTTTCCACGCCTTCGGCCGTCACCGTCAGGCCCAGCCCGCGCGCCATGGAAATGACCGAGCCGACAATGGCGGCATTGCCCGGATCATCCGGCAGGTCGCGTACAAACACCTGGTCGATCTTGAGTTCGTCCAGCGGAAAACGCTTGAGATAGGAAAGGGACGAGTAACCCGTGCCGAAGTCGTCCATGGACAGCCGCACGCCCAGGAGCTTGATGGCGCGCAGCATGTCGATGTTGGCTTTCGCGTTCTCCATCAACAGGCTTTCCGTCAGCTCGATGATGAGATTGCCTGCCTGAAGTCCGCTGGACTGCAAAACGGACTGGATGATGGCGGGCATGTCGCCACGGCGGAATTGCAGGCTGGAGACGTTGACCGACACCGGCAGGTTGCAGCCGCCTTGCTGCCACTTGACGGCATCCTGGCAGGCCTGGCGCAAGACCAATTCTCCCAGTGGCAGGATAAGACCAGTTTCTTCCGCAAGCGGGATGAAGCGCGCGGGAGAAATCGCGCCCAGCTCCTTGTGAGTCCAGCGCAGCAGGGCCTCGGCGCCGATGATGCGGCCGGTGGCGGTTTCCACCTTGGGCTGGTAATACAGTTCCAGCTCGTTTCTTTCCATGGCCTTGCGCAAAGCCGTTTCCAGCGTCAGCCGTTCGAAGGAACGGGCGTTGGTTTCCGGCGAATAAAACGCATAGGTATTGCGGCCATGCAGCTTGGCCTGGCCCATGGCCAGGTCGACATTGGTCAGCAGGTCCGTGCCCTGCTGGCCATCCTGCGGAAACAGCACGATGCCCACGCTGATGGTGATGAACAGCTCATGCCCGTTCAGCATCAGCGGGGACTTCATCGTCTCCAGCAGGCGGCGCGCGATGATCGAGGCGTCTTCCGGATGCTTGATTTCCGATACCAGCACCATGAACTCGTCGCCGGCGAGGCGCGACAGGCTGATGGCGTCCTCGCGGTCGTCCAGCATGCTGAGCGTGTCGGATTCGCGCAGTGTCGCGGCAAGCCGCTTTGAAACCGCTTTCAGCACTTCATCGCCTGTTTCATGGCCCAGCGTATCGTTGATCTGCTTGAAGCGGTCCAGACCGATTTGCAGCAAAGCGCATTGCTTGTTGTGGCGGCGGGCCAGACGCAAGGTCCACGACAGGCGCTCAAGAAACAGCTGGCGATTGGGCAGGCCGGTCAGTGCGTCGTTGTAGGCCAGCTGGTCCTGGTAGGCCTTGAACGCGAGGGCGTTGCGGATGCGCAGGTTCAGCTCGCTCGGATCGACCGGCTTGGCCAGAAAATCGGTGGCGCCCAGCTCCAGCGCCTGCAGCTTGGTGTCGGAATCACTTGCCGCGGTAAGTACGATCACCGGCATGTAGCGCAGCGTGGGTTCGCTGCGGATTTCAGCCAGCAGTTCAAAACCGGATTTGCCGGGCATGATCAGATCCAGCAGGAGTACGTCGGGCCGCTCCTTGAGCATCATGTCCAGCGCGCCATCGGAGTCATCCGTGGTCAGAAAATTGGTGTAGCCCGCGTCTTCCAGAAAGGCCTGCACCACATCCATCATGATGGGTTCGTCGTCGACGATCATGACCCGGGCGTCTCGCAAGGCCTGCATCGAGACCAGCCGTTCGGGAGACTGCGCGTCAATGTCCGTGGTGTCGTTCAGGGAAAGGGCGGATAAAGGGTTCGCTGCCATGATTTAGTCCCTATTTCAGCGCCGAAACGGGCGCCTGCGTGTTGTTGTTCTCTGCTTCCACAGGACGGACAAGGCGCGAGGCCAGGTCGCGCAGTTCGCCGATCACTTCATTCATGCCATCCTCCGTACCGGCTTTCGCCAGTTGTTCCAGTTCTTTTGCGGGTTCGGTAAAGACATCGAACCCGACCGTGCCGCCTGCCCCTTTCAGCCAGTGCGCCAGTTCAGACAGGGCCCTGAAATCGTGCGCTTTCCAGGCGCTTTCCATGGCGTCGAGCTGCTCGGGCAGCCGGTCGACAAATTTCACGACCGCCGGCCGCAACCGGGGGTTGCCAGCCAGACGCGAGGCGATTTGAGCCCTCGGCACGCTGCCTGCCTTATATGTGGTTATCGGCATCTGGGGGGGCTTCTTCATGCTGGACGAAACCTGCTCGCCACCGGTTAATCGGGCGACCGTGGCCATCAGCTTGTCCAGATCGATGGGCTTGGTGAGGTAAGCCGTGCAGCCGGCGGCAAGGATGCTGTCCTCAAAGCCCTTCATGGCATGGGCGGTCAGCGCGACGATGGGGGTTTTCAGTCCACGGCTGCGCAGCAGTCGGGTGGCGGTCTCGCCATCCATTTCCGGCATTTGCAAATCCATGAGGATGAGGTCGTAAGGCCGGGCCAGGGCTTTTTCGACCGCAACGCGGCCGTTTTCGGCCTGTTCGGTGAGCGCGCCAGCCTCTTCCAGCACCAGACGCACCAGCTCGCGGTTTTCCTCGCCGTCGTCGACGATCAGCACATGGGCCTTGGGCAGTTTCCAGCTTGCGCCTGTGGGGATAACGGCATCCGATTGCTGGCGGGTGATTTCTTCCGGCGTCAGCAGCCTGATCTGTTCGATTGGTCCGGCGGGCAGGGTTACCGTGAAAGTGCTGCCTGCGCCCGGCGCGCTTTTCAGGGTGATGTCGCCGCCCATTGCGCGGGCGAAGCGGCGGCTGATGGTGAGGCCAAGGCCCGTGCCGCCAAAGCGGCGGGTGATGGAGTTTTCGGCCTGGGTGAAAGGCTCGAACACGCTATCCAGCTTGTCGGCGGCGATGCCGATGCCGGTATCGCTTACTTCAAATTGCAACTGAGCCACGGGGCGGCTGGGCACAAAACGCAATGCAAGTTTAACGCCGCCCTTTTCGGTGAACTTGATGGCGTTGCCGATCAGGTTGGTCAGGATCTGCCGCAGGCGCGCAGGGTCGGTATCGATGTTTTCCGGCGCCGAGCCAGGGCATTCAAGCGCGATGCTGATGCCTTTCTCGGCCGCCTTCACGCCTTGCGACTGCACCACTTCGTGCGCGATCCGCCAGGGCGAGCAGGCAATCTGTTCGACATCCAGACGCCCCGCCTCGACCTTGGACAGGTCAAGAATGTCGTTGATCAGCCCCAGCAAATGCGTGCCGCTGGCATGCACGATGTCCAGATGTTTGCGGTACTCGGTTTCGCTCTTGGCCTGGCCACGCCGCAGCAGTTCGGTAAAGCCGAGAATCGCGTTCATCGGCGAGCGGATTTCGTGGCTCATGTTGGCGAGAAAATCGCTCTTGGCCTGGTTGGCGTTTTCCGCCTCCTGCTGCGATTTGCGCAGCTCGATTTCCTTTTCTTCCAGCAGCGTCACATCGTCGAGCGAGACCATCACGCCGCCGTATTCACCCTTGCCGACCAGAATCGGCGAGCAGTTGGTCATGAAGGTGCGGCGCTTGCCGTCAGCGCCGGTCAGCCACAGCATGCTGTTGCGGATGGGCGCTCCATTTTGCAATGCCTGCTGCCAGGGGAAATCCGTTGAAGCCGGTTTCGCGCCCGAGTCGTTTTCCCACGCCAGTCCTTCGACGGTTTCGCCGGTGAGGCTGATTTGCTCGCGTCCGATCAGGTCGGCGAACGCCTGGTTGGCCAATACGATGTGGCCTTCGGTATCCATGACCAGCAGACCCTCGGTCAGGGTGTCGAGCGCGGAGCGAACGCGCTCGGGCACGGCGCGCGAAGGATCGAGGTGCTTGAGCATGCGGCCCAGATAGAAATAGAACACCACGAATCCGGACAGAGCCAGGAACAGTGAGAGCTGCACGCGTTTGTCATAAGCGTAGCCCAGTATGCCTTGAGGGTTCATTGGCTCGAACGCCAGTTCGACCTGGCCCCATGCATTGTCTCCAGCATAGATCGGCACATGGATGTGCGCTTCGGTGGAGGCGGTGTTGCCCGCGTTGATCCAGTGTTTGTCGTGTTCGCCCAGGGCGGCGACGACCTGACCGTCCACCGTGCGGATGCCGGCGGACAACAGGTCGGGGTTGCGCTCGACGATGAAGCCCAGGGTTGCCTGCAATTCCTCGGTCTGGTCCTGGCTGATCAGGGCCGTGCTGTACGCGGCGATGGATTCGGCCAGCGCGGCACGGCCTTCGCGGGCGGCCTTGTTCGCATCCGGCACAATGCCGAAGAAAAAGGCCAGCAGCAGCAGGCTCATGACCAGGGACACCAGCCCCAGGCTGAGATAGAAGCGAGCGCTCAGTTTTCTTAATAGTCGTTTCATGAGGCGTGGGTATCCTTGGCGGGTGTCTTGTCCCTGTTAGCGGATTTTTTCAGCATGCCCTCAAGGGAATCGTCTTCGTCATCCCCATGTTTCTGGCGGTTGAGGTGGCCGAGGATGGGCAGCGGATCGATCAGCCGCCATGCCGGCAGGGACGACAAAAGACTGGACAGCAGCACGCCGCCGCGCACCAGCCACAGCACATAGCCCACCGACAGGCCGGTGGACACCGCCAGGGTCGAGGCCACGGTGTTCTTGTCCAGACTCAGCTGCTGGCGGATGTCCTCCTGCAACTGGTTGAGCTGCTGCTGGAAACTGTCGCTGCCCAGGCTGGTTTTCAGAGACTCCAGCGCATTCATGTCACTGGCGATGGCATCCAGCGCGCGGTTCAGCGTAGCCAGCAGCGGTGTCGTGATGGGCGCTTCGTTTTGCAGCAGATAGCTGTTGAAAGCGATTTGAAGCGGATTGAGCGTGCTGGCCCGCCGGTAGGCTTCGGTAAAACTGCTTTCCCCGTCTTCCTCGAAGAAGCCGCTGGTTTTTTCCTTGTCGTCCTCATCCTCGGTCAGCGAGCCAGCGGGCAAATCGCCGATTGTGGCGGATGCCTCTTCAGTAACGGTTTCAGTCTCGCTGGCGGGAGATTTTGCCGTGGGTTCAGGTGCTGGCTCCGGCTCGGGCATCGGGGCGCCCGCTTCAGCAAGATCGGGAGGCGGCGCCGAGATGGCGATGGCCAGCACGCCGGGTGTTTCCGCGCTGGCAGGATCGATTACCTTGATGCCGAGGCTGTCGGGCGATGCGGTGGCGGAGGTGTGCGTGTAGGTGACAAGTCCTGCGTCGATGTCGGCCTGGGTAAAGGTGTCGTTGACTGCCAGCGCCCCGCCATTCAGCGCAAGCGTGCCTTCTGCGGGGAGGGCCGTCACAACATAGGTCAACTCGCCAACCGTGTTGTCCGCGTCGTTTGCCGAGAGTTTGCTGCCATCCAGAATGAGGGTGCCGCCCTGGGCGACAGCCAGCGAACCCATTGCAAGCGTGGGGGCATCGTTTACGGATTGCACGTTGATGAATGCAGTGTAGGCATTGCTTCCGCCATTGCCGTCGGAGACGGTGAAAGCAAAACTGTCACTGCCGCTGAAATTAACAGCTGGCGTGTAACTGAAGCTTCCATCCGCGCCGATGGATACCGTGCCATGGCTGGCTGCCACGGTGAGCGTGTAGGACACGACATCGCCGTCAACATCAGAGGCTGGTGGCAGATTCCCGCTGTGAACCGTGTCTTCCTGTGTGCTGAAATTTGTATTGCCGGAGGTCGGCGCATCGTTGACCGGATCGACCGTCATGGTGAATGTGCTTTCCACCCACAATCCGCCCATGTCAGTGGCGCGAATCGTGATGTCCGCTGATCCGTGGGCATTGGCCGCGTGGCCAAGGGTGAGCGTGCCAGCGATGCCATCAATGACAGTCGCACTGAACAGGGAGGGGTTGGTGTTGGCGACGACCGTGTAGTTGAGCGATGCATCGGCATCCTCGATATCGGCAAAAGCCGCGAACAGATCGATCACCGTGTCGGGCGCATCCTCGCTCACCGAGATGTCGGCGATGCCACTCGTCGTGGGTGTGTCGTTGACTGCTGTGACGTTGATGGTCAGGGTGCGGGAGATCGGGTCGGTATCGATTCCGCCATCGGCAATGCCGCCGCTATCATGGATCTGGAAGCTGAAGCTGGCATAAGTCGCACCACTCTCATTGGCAACCGCGGCGAACTGCAACTTGCCAAGGCCAATTTCAAAAGCGTCGATAGTCTGCCCCGGTGTTACGGGCGAGCCTTCATATAGCAGTGTACCCGCCGAAGGCAGGGAGACAATGGTGACCGACAACAGGTTGTCAGACGGGCTGTCGCTGGGGTCGCTGAAAGCGAAATCGGTGATCTGGAAGGTGTAGGTCGTATCCTCGTTTGTGCTCACGACGCCATTAGCGCTGACTGGCGCATCGTTGACCGGCGTTACCGACACGTCGACTGCATAGGTATTGCTGCCACCATTGCCGTCACTGACGGAAAAACTGAAGCTGTCGGCGCCATTGAAATTGCCGGCAGGGGTGTACGTAAAGCTGCCATCCGCCGCGATGCTGACGATGCCGTGGCTTGCCGGCACAGCCAACGCGTAGGTGATGGCATCGCCATCCGTATCGGCTGCAATGGGCAACGCCCCGATGTAGAGCGTGTCCTCTTTGGCTTCGAAGCTGTATGTGGCTGCAACAGGCGCCTCGTTGACTGGCGTGATGTCGAGGAAGGCGGTGCCGGGTGCAGCCAGGCTGCCATCCGTTACGGTATAACTGAAGCTCACATCGCTTCCGTCATGAAGTGCGGGGGTGTATGTCCAGGTACCGTTGCCGTTGTTGATCAATGTGCCATTGCCGCTGGTGATGGCGAGGCTGGTCGCGGTCAGCGTATCGCCGTCGGCATCACTGGCATTGGCAAGCAATTCCGCTTGCGTGATCAGGCGCGAACCACTGTCTTCCGCAATCGGCGCGAGCGTCACGAGGCTGGTTTCAGGCGTGTCGCTGAGCGGATTGACCGCAATTGTCACCGTGGCTGTATTTGAATTGTCCGAGCCGTCATTGGCCCGATAGGTGAAAGTGTCGGTGCCGTTCCAGTTGGCGGTGGGCGTGTAGGTGAAGCTGCCATCCGGATTGAGCGCCAGGCTGCCATGGGCGGGTCCGCTGACCACGGCCGCAGTCAACGCATCGCCTTCGACATCCGTGTCGTTACCCAGCACATTGCCGGTGATGGTGGAGTCCTCATCGCCCGAGGCGCTGTCGTCAGCAGCCACGGGGGCGTCATTGACGGCGGTGATGGTGAGAGTGACGGTCGCCATATTGGAGTCAGACGCGCCATCATTGGCGAGATAGGTAAAGCTGTCTGTCCCGTTCCAGTTGGCGTTGGGGGTATAGGTAAAGCTGCCGTTGCTATTGAATATAAGGACACCGTGGGATGGCCCCCCTGCCAGTGTGGCCGTCAATGGGTTGCCGTCGGCATCGGTATCGTTGCCCAGCACATTGCCGGTGATGGCATTGTCTTCAAGGTTGGACGCGGTGTCGTCCGATGCGACGGGCGCCGTGTTGATCGAGCCGACATTGATGGTCACGCTATAGCTGTTGCTGCCGCCGTTGCCGTCCGACACCGTGTAGGTAAAGCTGTCGGAACCAAAATAGCTCAGAACCGGCAGATAGGTGAATGAGCCATCTGTGTTGACCGAGGCAATACCATGACTTGCTGGTGTGGCCAGCGTGTAAGTGACCGTGTCGCCATCCACATCCGTGGCAGCGGGCAGCGTGCCGGAGTAAAGCAGATTGATTGGAATATCGAAGTTGTAATTGGCTGCGGTCGGCGCGTCATTCCCCGGCGTGACGTTGATGGTGAGTGTGTTGGGCGTGGGATCGAGCCTGACGCCGCCGTTGACCGTTCCGCCGTTGTCGCGGACCTGAAAGCTGAAACTGGCAAAATTGCTGCCATTTGCATTGGCCGGCGGAGTGTATTTGAGCTTGCCGCTGGCAATATCCGATGCACTGAGCACCTGACCCGCTGACACGGGATCGTTGTCAATCCACAGGGTTCCTGCAGAGGGCAGGGTGGCGATTCTGACCGCATTCAGGCTGTTGGCGGGCGTATCGTTGGGGTCGGTAAAACCAAAATCACTCGTGCTGAAGATGTAAGGGGTATCTTCGTTGGTCGTCACGGTCTTGTCGGTGCCAGCGGGGGCATCGTTGACGGAGGCAACCGTGATCGTCACCGTGGCGGTATTGGAACTGTCCGAGCCGTCATTGGCCCGATAGGTGAAGGTGTCGGTGCCGTTCCAGTTGGCGGTGGGCGTGTAGGTGAAGCTGCCATCAGGGTTGAGTGTCAGGCTGCCATGGGCAGGTCCGCTGACCACGGCCGCAGTCAACGCATCGCCTTCGACATCCGTGTCGTTACCCAGCACATTGCCGGTGATGGCGGTATCTTCATTACCGGAGGCGCTGTCGTTGACGGCAACCGGCGCGTCGTTCACGGGCGTAATGTCCAGCGTCGCGCTGCCTGCTGCTGAACCGCCCTGCCCGTCGGTGATGGTGTAGCTGAAGCTGACCGCGCTGTTGTCATTGGCTGCGGGCGTGTAAGTCCAGGTGCCGTTACCGTTGTCCACCAGCACACCGGTACCGCTGGTGATGGCCAGTGCGCTGGCGATCAACGTGTCACCGTTGGCATCGCTGGCGTTGGTCAGCAGTTCCGCCTGGGTGATGAGGCGTGCGCCGCTGTCCTCCGCGATTGCCGAGAGCGTGACCGGGGTCGTCGTGGGTGCGATATTGGTCGGGGTGATATTGATCGTCACCGTGGCCATACTGGTCAAGCCGCCTGGGTCGCTTACCGTATAGGTGAAGCTGTCGGTGCCGGAATAGCCGGAGTCAGGGGTGTAGATGAATGAGCCACCAAACACCACCCCGCCAGCCTTGATCTCGTTGCCGTGGGTGAACAGCAGTTTTTTTCCGTCAAGCGACCAATCCGGGAAAGTGACATCGGTGGCGGCGCTGGTGACCTGGACCGGGTTCGAGCCATCGGCATCCACCATATAGATCTGATAGGTGCCGGTGCGGTTGGAGGCGAAAGCGATCTTCGATCCATCCGGCGACCACACTGGTGATTTATCCGTTCCGCTGCTGCTGGTCAGCCGTGTCTGACCGGAGCCGTCCGCGTTCATGACGTAGATTTCGGTATTGCCGTCGCGATTGGAGTAGAAAGCGATCTTCGATCCATCCGGCGACCACACCGGTTCCGAGTCGTCTCCAGAAGCGGTCGTCAATTTCGTGACATTGCTGCCGTCCGCGTCCATGACGTAAATGTCGTAGCCCGTGCTGCCGGTGCGATTGGAGGTGAATGCGATTTGGCTGCCGTCGGGTGACCAGGCGGGCTGCCCGCTGACCTTGCCGCTGCCGGAGGTGGTGAGCTTGGTCTTGTTGCTTCCGTTGGCATCCATCACCCAGACGTCGTAGGTGCCGCTGCTGTTCGACATATACGCGATCTTGCTGCCGTTGGGGGACCAGGCCGCCTGGCTGTCGTCGTAACTGTTGTTGGTCAGGCGTGTCAGGCCGGTGCCGTTGGCATTCATGACATAAATTTCATTGTTGCCATTGCGGTCGGTGTCGAAGGCGATCTTGCTGCCATCCGGCGACCAGTCGGCCCGCGTATCAATTGCGGCGTTGTTGGTGAGGTTGATAAAGCTGGTTATGACGGCAGGTACAAGCGACACCGTGCCATGTGCCGGCTGGGTGGCCGATAGAACAGTGAGCGAGCCGCCAGCAGGATCAGCATCGTTGCCGAGCAGGCCTGTTCCCGCCGTAACCGTAAGCGAGGCATCCTGAAGGACGGTATAGCTGTCATCCTGCGCCGTCGGTGCGGCATTGCCGACGGTAATGTTGATGGTTTGCGTATCGGTGCCGCCGTGGCCATCATCCACCTGAACGATGACCTGATAACTGTTATTGGCATTGCTGTCGGCTGGCGACTCGTAGTCGGGTGGAGAAATGAAAGTTAGTGCACCCGTGACGGAGTCGATGGTGAATTTCGTGAGATCAGTACCGCCTGTCAGGCTGTAGGAAAGGACCTGCGCCGGAACATCCATATCGGATGCGGTTACTGTTGTGACGAAGATCGTGTTTTCCGCAATGGAAAGATTCGCGCTTGATCCCCCTCCATCGGAGGTGATCGCCGGCGGGGTGTTGATTTCCGCCTGCCGGAAATACACGCCCTGGCTGTCTTCCGTGCCAAAACCGCTCCAGACGATGATCGCTTGATTGTCTTTCCAGGCAAGGCTGGGTGCATACTGATTCGCCACCGTCACGGCATTGATGATCTGCTCGTCTTCATAAGCCGAATAACTGGAATTGAAATGCCGGGCCACGATGCCATAGCCATCGCCATCCTGGTTCTGGCTTTCCCAGACGACGATGAAATCGCCAGCGTTGTTGATCGCAACCGACGGGTTCTGCTGGGTACCGCTTGAATACTGGTTGAGCTGGGCGCCAATTCCTTGACGGTTACCGGCGGCGTCGAACAGCCAGGCGCTGACATTGGCATTGCCCCAGAATTCATCGACCAGCGCAATGACAAACTCGCCGTTGTCGTTCATGGCCACATCCGGCGAGTGCTGGTTATTGGCGGGCAAGGGGTGGAACTTGAATTCATCCTTTACCGTGTTGCCGGAAGAATCAAACAGGCGGGCGACTACACCGTCGCTGGTGCCGCTGTCGATGTCCTGGCTGGTCCAGGCAATCACAAAAGCGCCTGACGCATTCATGGCGACCGCGGGCTGCGACTGGTTGAGGCCGGTCGTACTGTTGACCAGAAACTCATTTTCACCGGCAGTCAAAATCGTGTTGCCAAGGGAATCGAAGCGCTGGGCGTAAATCCCCAGGCCGTCGCCATCCTGGTTATTGCTTTCCCACACCACGACAAAATTGCCTGCTGCATCCATGGCAACCGATGGGGACATTTGATCATTGCTTACCGTGCTATTGACCTGGAATTCGCTTCCCAGCTTGTTGCATGAAGAGTCGAATCGCTGGGCGAAAATGCCCCACGTATTACCTCCGCCGGTTTCCTGTTTGGCACTTTGCCAGACCACAACAAAGTTGCCGCTTGCATCCATGGCGATGACAGGTGCGCTCTGATCGTCGCTGGTAGTGGTATTGACCTTGGTTTCGCCGGTGAGCGGGTTGCCGCTCGCATCGAAATGGCGGGCATAGACGCCATAGCCGCTGCCGTCCTGGCTATTGCTGGTCCACACCACGACAAAGCTGCCATCGCTGTGCATGGCCACCTGTCTGGCGGAAGGCGCAGTATCCTGGGCATTGGGATTGACGGCGTTGCTGACACTTTGATCAGTTTCAGGATTGATATTGAGCTGACCCTGCCACACCATCTGCACCTCGCCGAGCAGCATGCCGGTTTCAATGCTGCCGGCACGATGTTCGAGTTCCCAGTTGCCACCGACCTGACTGCCGGTGTTGTCCGTGCTGGCCGCGACGTCGGCGCCGGTCAAAGCGGCGAGGTCATGAATCAGCGTCTGTCCCGCATTGTCGGCCGCGACCTCGCAGCCATAAAGCAGAATGTCAGCCTGCTCGCCAAAGGCGGATTTCCAGGCGGCGAGTTCTTCCGCGCGGGTTTGCAGGGCACTGCTGTCGAGCACGCCGTTACCGAGTTGCAACATGCCCGAATCGCCGTGGGAAATAAGATGCAGGGCATCGAGGTTGTTGTGCTGGCCAAGGATTTCAGTGATCTGATCGACGCCATCACGGTTGGTGTCCAGCACAACGACCTCGATGCGGCGGTTGCCCGTCTGCTTCAGGATGTCATCGATCAGGGTCTGGTAGTTTCCGACGCCGGTATCGACGATGACCAGCTCGTGTCGAACTGCGGTGACTGTGTCGGAAAACTCACCCGTTTCATTGACCACGCGTTGTTCTGGCGCGGGCTGCACGCCGTCCAGCGCCAGCGGCGCGAGGTCGGCCGAATACAGGAGGCGGGGCTCCAGTTCTTCGATCAGCGGGCGGCGGCGGAAAGGAATGTTCAGCATGCTTAATCCCTGAACACCGCCTGGCGGTCGAGCTGCCGGTCGCTGTGGAGGAGTTGCGCGCGCTGCGCCTGCTGGCGGGATTCTTCCATGCGCTGGGTGTGGGCGGTCATTGACTTGCCAAGCCAGCCGGGCAGTTGGCCGGTGTTTTTGTCCGCGTATTTTTCGGCGAAGCGCTTGAGCCAGGCAGGCAGGCTGCGCTGCATCAACGGCGCTTCCAGGCACAGCATGGCTTCCACGCTTCCGGGGTCGCCCTGGCGCGCGCAACGGCCTTTCAACTGGCGGTCGATGCGGCGCGAGCTGTTCATCTGGCAGGAGATGACGTGCAGGCCGCCGCGATTTTCCACACCCGGGCCCAGCGGAATGTCAGTGCCGCGCCCCGCCATGTTGGTGGCCACGGTGACGCGGCCGCGATAACCGGCAAGCGCGACAATGGCAGCCTCCTGCTGATCATTGCGCGCATTGAGTACGGTGTGGGCAATGCCTTGCTGGGTGAGGTGCGCGGACAGGCTGTCGGAATCGGCGACCGAATCGGTACCGATCAGTACCGGCCGGCCTTGACCGGCCAACGCTGCCGCACGCTGCGCCACGGCATTCCATTGCTGGGTGCGTTGCAGGAATACGCGTTGGCCAAGTTCTGTCCTGCGGCTGGGTTTGCGCAGCGGAACGCGCACGACGTTGAGACCATACACGCGCGACAGTTCGCCGCGCGATTCAGCCAGCGTGCCGCTCATGCCGCACAGCCGCAGATATCTCGGGAAGAAGCGCTGATAGGTGATTTGCGCGCGGGTGACGGCCTCGCCACTCACCTTGCAGCCTTCCTTCATTTCGATGAACTGGTGCAGGCCGCGCGACCAGGTGCGCCCGGGCGCGAGTCGGCCGGTGGTTTCGTCGATGATGTGTACGCCGTCATCGCGCACCAGATAATGAAGGTCGCGCTGGAACAGGTGCAGCGCTGCCAGCGCCAGGCACAGGTTCTCGTCGCGATGACGACGGTTGTGCCAGGCCGGATGCAGCGAGTCGGCTTTTCCATCGAGCATTGCCCTGCCGGTGTCTGTCAGCACCGCGGTGTGCGCGTGGTGGTCGAGTCTGAAATCAATTTGCGGCCGCAGGGTGGCGGCAAGGTGCAGGATTTCCGCGGCCGCTTCCTGCTTGCCCGCGTTTTCGTGCAGCTCGGAAATGATCAGCGGCACGCGGGCTTCGTCGATGAGGATGCTGTCGGCTTCGTCGATGACGGCCATGCACAGGCCGCGCAGCAGGGGCTTCTGGCTTGTTTCGGTCTCCGGGAACTGCGCGGCATGCCAGGCCAGGTCGGTGCGGTGCTGGCTGCGCACGGGCATATCGCGCAGGTAATCGAATACCAGTTCCTTGGCCGTGCAGTAGGTGATGTCGCGGGCGTATTCCGCGCGGCGCCAGTTGCTTTCCAGGCTTTGCTGGATGGCGCCCACTGTCAACCCCAGCGCGGCATATACTGGCCGCAGTTTGGCGGCGTCGCGTGTGACCAGATATTCGTTGGCGGTGATGACGTGTACGGGCATGCCCGCCAGCGCGCCGGCGGCGGCAGTCAGCGCGGCCACCAGCGTTTTGCCTTCGCCGGTCGCCATTTCGGCAAGCTGGTTGTCGAGCATGATGGCGGCAGCCATGCGCTGGGTGACGAAGGGCGACATGCCCAGATGACGGCGGCAGGCATCGCCGGTCAGCGCGAAAGCCTGAGCGATGGTTTCCGCGTTGAAGCCTTCCTTTTTCAACTGCTGTTTCAGGCCGCGAACAGCTTCGCTGAATGCGGTGCTGGAAAGCGTACTCACATGCTGTTCCAGTTCCAGCGAATGCCGGGCGATCTGTTCGTAACGCCGCAATCCCGAGCGGCCAGCAAGCTGGCCGAGGGCATTCAAACGCCTGAGCCAGGCGCTGTTGTTCTCCGGCTGGCGATTCTCCGGATACAGGCCCCAAATGAGTCCGGGTTGCGGAAGCGCGTGTGTCTGCATGGTCATCCGCTACTCCGCCGCGCTGAAATGCTTGAGGAAAAGCTGCCGTACGCGGCGAGTCCACTGCACGGCGAGCGGCGCGGCGCCATGATCGAAATGCACCCAGGCGCGTCCACCGACCCGGTTCGTCGCGAGGGGCGGCAGGGTCAGGTCGACCAGAAACACGGGCTCCAGGATTTTGACGCCGTCCTTGTCGGCGGGGTCGGTGATCCGGCTGCCGCCCGCGCGGTCGCCCAGTGCCGGGCTGGGCAGGGTTTGTGTTGCGGCGGGTGTTTCGCGGGTCAACCCGGCATCGAGCCGCTGCCATGCGCGATCGGCCAGCAGCACGTCAACGGACCGGGTGCGCTCGCGCACCAGGGCGATGTCGTGCTCGTCGACCACGGCACGCACGCGAACCTGATCGGGGCTGAACACATAGCCCAGCAGCGCACCCTGCTTCATGAACGCGCCCGGCAGGTTCTGCTGGCGCGGCATGACCAGCCGCCCTTCGATCTGGGCCCGCACTTCAAGCTGCGCCAGCCGCTCCTCGATGCGAGCCAGTTCGGCGCTGACCCGCAGCATGGCTTCGTCGGCGTTTTTGGCCTTGAACGGGTCACTGAGAAAAGTCTGATAGTGCTCGGCGCGCAGGCCATCCAGCTTGCCCTGCAATTCGCGGCGGCTGGCTTCCAGGGCAGGGTCTTCGAGCACGGCGATCAACTGGCCCGGCTTGACGGTGTCGCCATCGCGCGCCGCCACGCTGACAACGAAGCCGCCGGTTTCCGCGCGAAGCTGCGCGCGTTCGGGCAGCCACACCACGCCTTCCGCCACGGTGGTCGAGGGCATGGGCATGACGCCAATGGCAAGCAGGACAAGCGCCGCCACCCCGGTCGTGATCATGCGGGCGCGCATGCGCTGCGTGCCCAGCACGGGCGAAAAAAACGCGAAACGCAGCACTTTGTGTAGCGGCTGCGCGAGGGTGGTGACAAGCAGGAACAGACCGGCGGCGAGGCCGAGGAAAAACGATTTCGACGCGATCCAGAACGTGATCATCATGCCGATGAACAGTTTGTACAGCCAGGACAGCGGCGCGTAGATCAGCAGCCACACGCGCTCGCCGCTTGCGGGTTCGGGCGATTGCGCGCCGGGCAGCTTGAGCAGGTAACGCTGCGCAAGGTAGGCCCAGTAGCGGCTGCTGCGCGGGGCAAGATTGGGGAGATTGAGCGCATCGCTGAGCATGTAATAACCGTCGAAGCGCAATAGCGGATTGCCGTTGAACAGCACGGTGGACACGCTGCCGATGAAGGCGAAGACAAAGGCGATGTCGCGCAGCAGGCCGGGTTCGACATTGAGCCAGACGAACAGCGCCAGGGCGGCGATCAGCAGCTCGACCATGATGCCGGCGGCGCTGACCATGACGCGCTGATATGCAGGCCGGAATGCGGAAGCCGCCGAGGCATCGACAAACGGCGCCGGGATCAGCACCAGCAGGGCGATGCCCATTTGCGTGACTTCGCCGCCCCAGCGGCGTACCGCCAGGCCATGTGCCAGTTCGTGCACGGCCTTGATGACGGGAAAGCACAGCCACATCAGGATCAGATAACGCGGTGTAAGCAGGTAGGTGGCGGCATGGGCGCGCAGTTCATCCCAGTGCGCGAATCCGCTGAACAGCGCCAGGCCAACGGCCAGCGCCCACACGCCCAGCACCCAGGTGCGAAACAACTGCTGGCCAATGCCATCGAATCTGCGCAGCAGGCGATCAGGGTTGAACAGGTTGAGGCGGAATGACAGCGGATTCAGCGCGCTTCGCCGCTGCTTGCTGGCGCGTTCTTCATGCCGCTCGAACAGGGCTTCGACATCCGACAGTTTTTCGACCTGCAGCATGCCGCCTTCAGTCAGCTGTCCGATGAGATGAATGATTTCTTCCTGCGAGGGCGCGTGGTCGCCCAGTTTCCGCAGCAGGGCTTCCCAGATTTCGTTGGCGGAATGGCGGCCGTTGCAGCGGCCGGCGAACTGATAGGCGATGTCATTCAGCCGATGCTGGCGGCCGGTGGCGGTATCGGTAAACACATACCACAGCGCGTCGCGGCTGGACTGGCGGCGCACCTGCACGTGGCCGCCCAGTTGCGGGTGCAGGTTGGCGACACGAAACCAGTTGGGACTGAACAGCGAATCGGTGGACACCTTATGCCCCCCAGGACCACAGTTGGATACGGCTCCAGTTCAACAGGCGGCTGGCCCAGTTCACCAGCAGGGGCCGCTTGTCCACTTCGATTTTGGCGAAACCCTGCATGCCCGGACGCAGCGCAGGCTGCCTGCCTTCCAGTGTGGCGTAGACCGCGAAGAAGTGACGCCCCGCTTCGGTACTGGCAAGCGGGGTGATGCGTTCAATCTGCACAGGCAAGGCTTGGGAAGGCAGGGCGGCCAGGATCAGCCGGCCGGTCTGGCCGGTCTTGAGATCGGCGACTTCGGATTCTTCGGCTTCGATCATCACGCGATAGCCCGTTGAAGGCGCCAGGGTAATGAGTTCCGCGCCGCGTTCGACCGGGGTGCCGATCGACTGGGTCAGGTCGCCCTTGATCACCACGCCGTCAAACGGCGCGCGCAACTGGCTGCGTTCGATCTGCTGCTGCAGCAGTTCGAGCCGGGCGCGGGCGGCTTCGGCGCGGCCCTGGCTGACGCTGTATTCCGCGCGGTCACCGTGTGCCTGGGCGGAAATCAGCGCGTTTTGATGCTGGGCCAGTTCGGCTTCCAGTCCGCGCAGTTCCACCTGCATGTCCTGGTCGGCCAGTTCGGCCAGCACCTGACCCGCGGTCACACGGTCGCCGGGGCGTACATGAACCTGATGCAAATAACCATCCGCGGGTGCAGTAAGCACTCGCTGAATGGCGCCTTCCAGTTGCGCGGGTGCGCTGACGTGGTAGCTGACCGGAACCAGCAACACGGCGGCCAGCAGCACAAATGCGCTGGCGATACCGATCGCGACCGGTTTGCGCGCTGGGGTATCGGTTTTAAGAAGGTGATCGAATCCGCTTTTGAGGCCTGTGTAGAAACGGCGCCAGAGCGACAGGCTGTTTTCATATTTCAGCGTCAGCGAGGGAGCCAGCATCGCCCCCACGCGTTCGATATGTGAAGCTTCCGCCGGGGTGAACTCCCGGTCGCGGCGCTCCATGGTCAGCGCGCCGACGATGCGTCCATCGTATGCCAGCGGAACGGTGCATATCGAATAACCCTGGCGGCGCGCCAGCTCGTCATGCGCCAGCAGGATGTGCGGCTTGCTGTTGTCGGGTTCGGGATGGACAAGCCGGATGCCCTGTTCGGCGGCTTCTTCCATCGCGGCCGCGATCAGCCGGGCGGTTTCCTGACGGATGTGTACTTCTGCGACATAGGAAGCCGCCACAATGTTCATGCCGTTTTTTTCCTGCCAGCCGATGCTGGCGCGGTCGCATTTCAGACTGCTGGCCAGTTGCTGGGCCAGGGCGGTGGCCGCTTCGTTGAATCGCTTGCGGCCCAGCAACTCGGCCTGCAATTGCAGCAGCTGCTCGGCCGACAGCACCGCGCGCGATGCCTGGACAGCCATTTTTGGCTGAGCGGGCGTAGCGTGTGCCTGACTGGGCGGAAGTTGTTTGGCCTGGGGTTGCATGAGGGTTAAAATTTTCTTGTTTTACATTTGCCTAAGTCACTTATCGGCGCGGCCAGTCAGGTCTTGAAGCGACGAACAGGTGACAGGCCAGGTCGATGTTCTGGCATGGTTTTCCAGGATCGCACCCGCATGTTTCCAGGCAGTAACTTTTTATCTGACGGGTTTCCGCGCACGACCAGAAAATCCTTTGCTATCAATGGGTAATGTTTGACGGACCATGCTGGCCGCTGCAGACCTTTTCCATGACGATCACTGATGTTGACGGTAGCGCAACAGGGCTGTCGGGATATTGGCGAAATGCGGGGGATTGCCCCGCCAATTTCCTTTAAAGGCCAGCCGACGAACGGTCGTTATTGAGGGGAAATTCAAGAACTTGAATTTCCCCTCAATAACCCGCCGAGATTTAATTGTTATTGATCCGAAACCTGGCGAGGCAAACGAACGAATTGGGGATGTGCATGGGATGTCGCTCAATTCAAGTTCATTCGTTTCGGATCAATAATTCCTGTGAAAAAAACGGCTTTGAAACTTGAGAACGCTGATCCAGAATAAAAAGCGATGAGTTCCACCTCCGGCCAAATTCATACCTACGCGCAGCGGTTGCTTAATCCCTTCCGCGGGGTGGTCAATGTCATCAAGTACGAGTCCGCCGAAGCCGTCACCATGGACGGCATCCACTGGGATATCTACGTCGCCAATGACAGTTTGCAGGCGGGGTTGAAAGGCCGCGCGCAGATCAGCGATATCCGTTATGGCAGCTGGAGCAAGGCCGACGGACTCAAGCGCGGACCACTTTACCCCTCTGATGATTTCAAGCGGCTGGAAGCGCAGGGCCACATTGTTTATGCCTATCTGCGCGGACATCATCAGGAAGTTCCGTTTGCATTTACCGATTTCTTCGAGCAGTGGCTGACAGATGAAGGCAGACAGCCTATGGCGCTTCTGCACAGCGTGCTGACGGAAGAAGAGGCACGAGCGGAAATGGCTTCAAAGGCGCCGGCGCACTGGCGCGCAGGATACGCGGCCGAGGAACAGTTTCGCAGCCCGTCCTCCGGTAAACACAATGCTGCCGGGATGCTGAATGGCTGGATTAACCAGCAGGCTTCCGGAGTGGAATGGGTTGCCCGCCTGCCAGATGGCAGCGGTCTCAGTCTTCAGGACGGGCGCAGCATGTTGGCCAGTCAGTTTCCGGATTTGTTTCTTGCGGCGGACCAGCATGAGCCGCCTTATTCGCAATTGATTTCGGATTATCTGGGCTGGCAGGCACCCTGGCTTCTGTTGCTGGATACGCTGGAGCCTGAGACGCGGCGCGCCATGGAGACGCTTGCCCGCATGCGGGCAGCGGAAATGATCAAGCATCATCACCTTTACCCGGAACTGATTGACCCCGCGCAACTCAAGGCCGCGCAAGTGGAAATGGCGCTGCGCAACCGGCGGCCCGAGCACGAAGAGGTTTCCCATACCAGCATGTCGCCGTTTTACATCGAACTGAATCCGGCCAGCGGCGAATACAACTGAGGTCAGGCGTGAAGGGTGAGGAGGCTATACTTCCCCCAGCCCATAACCCATAGCCCCCATGTCTTCCCTGCAAGACCGTTCTCGCCATTTCCTCTGGCATCCCTGCACGCAGATGAAAAATCTGGAGACGGTGCCGCCGCTGGCTATCGTGCGTGGTGAGGGAGCATGGCTGTTTGATGATGCAGGCAATCGCCACGTCGATGCGATTTCATCCTGGTGGGTGAATCTGTTCGGACATGCCAATCCACGCATCAATGCAGCCATCATCGATCAGCTTGCGAAAATCGAGCATGTCATTCTGGCCGGCTGCACGCACGAGCCAGTGGTCGAACTGTCCGAACGCCTGTCGAAACTCACCGGCTTGAGTCATGCGTTTTTTGGCTCGGACGGCGCATCCGCCACCGAGATCGCGCTGAAGATGAGTTTCCATTATTGGCGCAATACCGGACAAACCGGCAAGACACAATTCATCAGCCTGCAAAACGGCTATCACGGTGAAACGCTGGGCGCCTTGTCAGTGACGGATGTGGCATTATTCAAGGATCAGTACGCGCCGTTGTTGCGGCATTCTGTTCAGATGCCGTCGCCCGATATCCGGCTGGCGGAAGGCGGCGAAAGCACCGAGGCCTTTGCGCTGCGTTGCGCGGAGGCGCTGGAAGATTATTTGCGACAGCATGCCGAAACGACAGCTGCCTTCATTCTGGAACCGCTGGTGCAGGGCGCGGCGGGCATGGCCATGTATCACCCGGTTTATCTTGCGCGCGCGCGTGAGTTGTGCACGAAGTACCGGGTGCATTTGATCGCGGATGAAATCGCGGTTGGATTTGGCCGGACCGGAACGATGTTCGCGTGCGAACAAGCTGGCGTGAAGCCGGATTTCATCTGTCTGTCCAAAGGCATCACCGGTGGCTATCTCTCGCTGTCATGCGTGCTAACCACGGATGAGGTGTACCTGGCGTTTTATGCGGACGAAACGGCGAAGGGTTTTTTGCACTCGCATTCCTACACCGGCAATCCATTGGCCTGTCGTGCGGCCCTGGCTGTGCTGGATACCTTCGAGCAGGACAAGGTGCTGGAGAATAACCGTCTGAAAGCGAATCAATTCAGTCAACTGCTCGATGCGGTCAAACAGCATCGACGTGTAAAGCACTTTCGCCACCTTGGCATGATCTGGGCCTTTGATGTGGCGAACGCCGCGACCGGCTTCTCCACGCGCGCCTATCAAGCCGCGTTGAAAACCGGCGTGCTGTTGCGCCCGATCGGCAATACGGTGTATTTCATGCCGCCGTATGTGGTGGGCGAAGACGAGATGACGAAAATGGCGTTGACCGCTCAAATCATACTGGACGAAGTCGAATGAACATCACATTTCTTGGTGCAGCGGGTGAAGTTACTGGTTCCTGTTTTCTGGTGGAGACGGAATCGGTGCGGTTTCTAGTCGATTGCGGCCTGTTTCAGGGGTTGGGCGCTTCGCAAAAAAATCGTGATGCTTTGCATTTGAAGGCAAGGCAGATCGATTTCGTGCTGCTGACGCATGCGCATATCGATCACTCCGGACTGTTGCCCCTGCTGGTTGCGCGGGGGTTTGACGGACCGATCTACGCGACGCGCGCAACTTGTGACCTGCTGGAAGTGATGCTGCTGGATTCCGCGCATATCCAGGAAAAGGAAGCGGAGCGCGCACGCGAGTGGCAGCGGCGAGGCGAGACGCTGCGCGACCCCGATAGCGTGAACGCCATCTACACCGTGGCGCAGGCGCGAGACAGTCTGCGCCAGTTGCATGGCGTGGGGTATGACATGGAAATCAAGCCACATGCTTCCGTGAAGGTGCGGTTCAGGGATGCGGGCCATATCCTGGGTTCGTCGATTCTGGAAGTCTGGCTGGAAACGGAAGGCGTTACGCGCAAGATCGTTTTCTCCGGCGATCTTGGGCAACCTGGCCATCCCCTGGTAAAGGATCCGACGCCCATCGAACAGGCGGATTATCTGGTTGTTGAGTCGACCTATGGCAACCGTCTGCACAAGCCGATGAGCGAAACCTTCGATGAACTGGTGGAAGCCGTCAACGAAACGCTGGAGCGCCGGCGCGGCAACATTGTGATTCCCGCTTTTGCTGTAGGCCGTACGCAGGATCTGCTGTTCATCCTGTCGGACCTGGCACAGGAGGGGAGACTCGTTGGCAAGCCGCGTATTTTCGTGGACTCGCCCATGGCGCGCGCGGCAACCGAAATCACGCTCAGGCACCACCGTCTGCTGGACGAAGAAGCACGCGGATTCGTCCTGCATATGCAATCGGGACGGCATACGCCGTTGCCGGTAACGTTTACCGAATCGGTGGAGGATTCAAAGGCCATCAATCGTATTTCTGGAGGTGCCATCATCATCGCGGCGTCCGGCATGTGCGATGCGGGGCGTATCAAGCATCACCTTCGGCACAATTTGCCGCGCGATGAGAACAGCGTGATTTTTGTCGGTTTTCAGGCACAAGGCACGCTGGGACGGCGGCTGGTGGATGGCGCGAAAAGCGTGCGCATCATGGGCGAGGAAGTGCCGGTGCACGCGCGCAGGTATACCATTGGCGGCCTGTCTGCCCATGCTGACCAGGCTGCATTGATGGGCTGGCTTGGCAGGTTTCGCGCGGCTCCCCGACAATGTTTTGTGGTGCATGGCGAGGCTGAAACCGCGGTGCTGTTCGCTGGAAAAATCCGGCATGACCTGGGCTGGGAAGCGCAGGTGCCGGAAGCGGGCGGGAAATATCTACTGGCTTAACCCTGCCCGCTTCATCAAGTCCCTGATGTAAGTGGCGGGGATGGCATAACTGATGCCGCTGGGATCGGTGAGCACGGTCTCCTTCGCGCCCTTGACGAATACCGAGTTGACCACGCCCATTACTTCACCGGTTTGCGGGTGCCAGAGGGGGCTGCCACTGTTGCCAGGATAGGCGATGGCATCCAGCTGGAAAATTCGGTAGGGATTGTCGGCCTGACGGATGGTGCGGGCATTGAGCCTGCCCGCCTGACCCAATGGTTGAAAGATGGGCACGATGGCAGCCAGCCCGGCCCGGTGAGTGGAAGCATTGAGGCCGAGTACCGAACCAATGGGATAGCCGGTGAAATAGAGCTGCTCGCCTTCCCGCGCCGCGGTTTCATCGCCAAGCTTCAGTACGGGAAGCGGGTCACCTTCGATTTTAAGCAGGACGAGATCGTTTTCTTCATCAATGACGACCTTGCTTGCGGGGCGGTACTGGATATTGCGCCCCTGGCCTACAAACACTGCCCAGGTTTCATTTTTCTCGACGTCTGGCAGCGCTTTCACAATGTGGTAACAGGTTACAACGTGGCGGCCGTCCGCGACGGAAAATCCAGTTCCCTTAAGTTGACCTCGCGGGCTGCGCAAGGGCTGGTAGGTGCCGATGCCGATCACGGCGGGCTTGATTTTGTGCAGGGTATCGGCGACTTCGGCATGGGCCTTGCTCAGGAAAAACCCCGAACAAACCATCAATCCGGTCAGTAAAGCCATCATCTTTGGGTAAAATCGACCGGCTAGGCTATTCACTTTTTTCATAGGAGCGCTTTCATGAGTGTGGTTGCAGTGGTCGGGTTGGGCTATGTCGGCCTGCCCCTCGCGGTCGAGTTTGGCAAGAAATATGACACCATCGGCTATGACTTGTCGACTGAAAAAATTGACAGCTACCGTCGATTTTGCGACCCCACCGGCGAAGTTTCAACAGATGATCTCAAGGCGGCCACTCGCCTCAAGGTGACGACCGACCCGTCCGAGCTTTCCAAAGCCGACTTCATCATTGTTGCCGTACCCACGCCCGTTGATGAAGCGCACATCCCGGATTTTTCCCCGCTTGTCGGTTCTTCCACGACTGTCGGCAAATACATGAAAAGGGGCGCCACCGTGGTGTACGAATCCACGGTGTATCCCGGTGCGACCGAAGAAGTCTGCATTCCCATTCTGGAAAAGAATTCCGGCATGAAATGGATGCAGGATTTCCATGTCGGTTATTCGCCCGAGCGGGTGAATCCGGGCGACAAGGAACGTACCATTACCAAGATCGTGAAAGTGGTGTCGGGCGACGATGCCGCCACGCTGGAAAAAGTGGCCGGGCTCTATGGCAGCGTCATCACCGCCGGCATACACAAGGCCAGCTCCATCAAGGTGGGCGAAGCCGCCAAGGTGATTGAAAACACGCAGCGCGATTTGAACATAGCCTTGATGAATGAGCTGTCGCTGATTTTCCATCGCCTCGGCATCGACACGCTGGAAGTGCTGAAGGCCGCTGGCACGAAATGGAACTTCCTGCCTTTCCGTCCCGGTCTGGTTGGCGGCCATTGCATCGGTGTTGATCCGTATTACCTCACGCACAAGGCCGACATGCTGGGCTACCATCCGCAGGTGATTCTGGCTGGCCGCCGCATCAACGATGGCATGGGCGCTTATGTGGCGCAGGAAACCGTCAAGCAGATGATCGGCAACGGGGTGCAGGTGAAGGGTGCCAAGGTCAATGTACTGGGGCTGACCTTCAAGGAAAACTGCCCCGATCTGCGCAACTCCAAAGTCGTCGATGTGATTCGTGAACTGCAATCCTTCGGCTGTGTAGTGAATGTGCACGATCCGCTGGGTGAGCCAAGGGAAGCCGAGCACGAATACGGCATCAGCCTGACAAAATGGGAAAACATGCCCGAATGCGACGCGATTGTCGCTGCTGTGGCGCACAAAGCGTATCTGGACAAACCCTTTGGCGATTTGACCATCAGGCTGAAAAAGGGCGGTGTGTTTACGGATGTGAAATCCGCTTATGATCCTGCCACCGTGGCGGGTGCCGGCTTCAAGCTCTGGAGACTATAGATGTCACGCTATCAGGATGTGCGGGCGCAGCTCCTTGCCGCGCCCAGGACCTGGCTGGTAACCGGCGCGGCAGGGTTCATTGGCTGCAATCTGGTCGAAGCGCTGTTGAACCTCAATCAGCATGTGGTCGGTCTGGACAATTTTGCCACTGGCCATCAGAAGAACCTGGATGAAGTCGCTGCAAGTGTTGGTGAAGAAAAATGGTCGCGTTTCACCTTTCTGCGTGGCGACATCTGTAACTTGGAAACCTGCCGCAAGGCCGTGTCCGGGGTGGATTATGTGCTGCACCAGGCTGCGCTGGGATCGGTGCCGCGTTCCATCGAAGACCCGCTGACCACCAATGCCTCAAACATTGATGGTTTCATCTACATGCTGGTGGCGTCGCGGGACTCGGGCGTCAAGCGTTTTGTCTATGCGGCATCCAGTTCCACCTATGGCGATCATCCCGGGCTGCCCAAGGTGGAGGACATTATCGGCAAGCCCCTTTCTCCCTATGCCGTTACCAAATATGTGAACGAGCTGTACGCTGATGTGTTTGGCCGTGCCTATGGCATGCAGTCGATCGGTCTGCGCTATTTCAATATCTTCGGCCGACGCCAGGACCCGGAAGGCGCCTATGCTGCGGTGATTCCGAAATGGGTCGCCAGCATGATCCACAACGAAACGGTGTATGTAAACGGCGACGGTGAAACGAGCCGCGACTTCTGTTACATCGACAACGTCATTCAGGCCAACATCCTGTCCGCTACCGCGGAGAATGCTGAAGCATCCAATCAGGTCTACAACGTGGCGGTGGGCGACCGCACTACCTTGAACGACTTGTTCGAGGCCATTCGCGTCAGCCTGTTGCCGCATTTCCCCCATCTGCAGAATTTCAAACCCACTTACCGCGATTTCCGAGCGGGTGATGTGCGTCATTCACAGGCCGATGTCAGTAAAGCGCGCACCTTGCTGGGGTATGAACCGTCTCACCGCATGGCTGAAGGACTCAAGGAAGCGATGGCGTGGTATGTGAACGACCTGAGCTGATTGCATAATTGCTTGGCATAATGGGGCCGATGAAGGCCCCATTTTTTTTGATCCGCCGTACCGCATTTCTGCTGGCCATGCTGCCCTTGCTGGCGGTTGCGCAGAATTTGCCCCCGCAAATCAGCGGTGCGCTCAAGACTGCGGGCATTCCGGAAAGCCGCTTTGGCGTGGTGATCTGGGAAGCAGGCAAGGCCGAACCGGCTTTTATGCACCAGGCGCAATCCGCCTTCAACCCGGCTTCGGTCATGAAGTTGCTGACAACGTATGCGGGTCTCGAAATTCTGGGTCCGGCGTATGCCTGGAAGACTGAAGTGTATGCCGATGGCCCGGTGGTGAATGGAAGACTTTCGGGAAATCTGTACCTGAAGGGCTATGGCGATCCGACGCTAACGCTTGAGCGAGTATGGCTGCTGGTGCGAGAACTCAGGCAACGCGGCCTGATGACAATTGAAGGTGACGTGGTGGCGGATGTCACCTGGTTCGATTTGCCCGCCTTCGATCCTGGGCGGTTTGACGGCGATCCTCGCCGGGCTTACAACACGCCACCTTCCGCCTTGCTGGCCAATTTCAATTCAGCTACGGTTCGCGTGAGTGTTGAAAATTCAGGCGTAAAGCTGAACGTCGACCCGATGCCAACGGGATACACTCTGGTAAACCAGATGCGGTTGACTAACGGCTACTGCAATGACGAGAGCCGGCCGGGATTTGATCTGCTGCCTGGAAACGGGGGGCAGCAGCTGGTTGTGTCAGGCAATTTCTCGCGGCTGTGCGGAGAAAAAAGCTACCCGGTCAATCTTGGTGACCCCGCGCTCACCGCTGCGGGCATGTTCCTGGCCCTGTGGAAGGAAGCTGGCGGTGTCCTGTCCGGACAACTTGCGCAAGGCACAACACCAGCCACATCTCTGCTGCTGGCCAGGCTGGATTCGCCACCTCTTTCTTATGCCATCCGCGACATCAACAAGTGGAGCAATAACGTCATGACGCGCCAGCTGTTGTTGACGCTGGGGGCGGAAAAACTCGACTCGCCCGGCACACCCGAGAAAGGCGCGAAGGTGGTGCGTGAATGGCTGAGTGGCAAGGGTCTGCAATTCGCGGAACTGGTGCTTGAGAATGGCTCGGGCCTTTCGCGGATCGAACGCATCAGCCCTCATTCGATGGCCAGGCTGCTGCAGGCGGCCCATCAAAGCCCGCTGTTTTCGGAACTGGAGTCTTCCCTGCCGATTGCCGCTGTCGATGGCACCATGAAAACGCGCGCCAGAAAAAATGGCGTTGCAGGCAATGCGCACCTCAAGACCGGTTCACTCAATGGCGCAAAGAATCTGGCAGGTTATGTACTGGACAATCAGGGACGCCGCTGGGTGGTGGTCAACTTCATCAACCATCCCAATGCCGAACGTGGCGGGACCGCGCAGGATGCGCTGGTTGAATGGGTGTATCAGGGCATGCCGCAGTGAAGGCACTGCTGCGTCTGGTTTATTTTATGGCTTTCGGTCTGGCGATGATTCACGGACTGGTTGTCGTTGTCCGCTGGTGGCAGGGCGAAGCGCTTGCGCGATGGGAGTATGGCCTGTTGGCGATCTATCCGGTGCTGCTTTACCTGTTCATTACGCGTTATTCGATTTTCAGGAAGGGGTGTACAAGTTGCCAGGGGAAATGAACGCATGACCGGAATACTCAATACCAGTGTGGGCTGGGCAGTATTGGTGGCCTTCGTGCTGGCAGGTTGCGAGGGCGTAACAACGGGCGAGCGGGATTTTCTGATCCCCGTGGAGGCGAGCGAAGATGGCAGCATCGGACCGGTGTTGATCCAGCTTTCGCCCGACATGTCACCCGTTGCGATCAACTTCAAGGCGCAGCATGGCGACGATCCAAATGAGATCGGCAAGTGGAATGCCTATCAGGCCAGCCTGAGCAGAAATGGTTCGGTGGTCGCCAGCGGCATGTTCAACATCAATCACACCGGCACGATTGATTCACCGATGGGAGCGACTTATGTGACGCAAACGATGCTGCGAGTGATTTCTCCCGAGACGGGCGAATATGAACTGCGCATCACGCCCGCCAAACCCGTGGAGGTCACGCTGACGCATACGGAAATTGAAGTTCGGAGAAACATCCAGATGGGCCCGGCGAATCCCTGACCTGTGGTCGAGGGAAATTCTAAAGCCCCAGCTGGCTGAACAGCGTATCCACCCTCGCCTTGACCGCATTGTCCATCGTAATCGGCGTGCCCCATTCCCGCTGGGTTTCGCCCGGCCACTTGTTGGTGGCGTCGATGCCCATCTTGCTGCCCAGTCCTGAAACCGGGCTGGCGAAATCAAGGTAGTCGATCGGTGTGTTTTCGACAATCAAGGTGTCGCGCGCCGGATCGACGCGCGTAGTCAGCGCCCAGATCACTTCCTTCCAGTCGCGCACGTTCACATCCTCATCCGTCACGAGGATGAATTTGGTGTACATGAACTGGCGCAGGAAACTCCACACGCCGAACATGACGCGCTTGGCGTGGCCGGGATACTGCTTTTTCATGCTGACCACCGCCATGCGGTAACTGCACCCTTCCGGCGGCAGATAGAAATCGGAAATTTCCGAAAACTGTTTTTGCAGCAGCGGCACGAAGACTTCATTCAGCGCGACACCCAGAATGGCAGGCTCGTCCGGCGGCTTGCCGGTGTAAGTGCTGTGGTAGATGGGATCGCGCCGCATGGTGACGCGGTCGATGGTGAAAACAGGGAAGCGTTCGACTTCGTTGTAATAGCCGGTGTGGTCGCCGAAAGGACCTTCGGGCGCCATCTCATCCGGGTGAATGTGGCCCTCGAGCACGATTTCCGCGCTGGCCGGCACCTGCAAATCGCTGCCCATGCATTTCACGACTTCAGTCTTTGATCCGCGCAGCAATCCGGCGAACTGGTATTCGGAAAGCGAATCCGGCACGGGCGTCACCGCACCCAGAATGGTGGCAGGGTCGGCGCCGAGTGCGACTGCAATCGGAAACGGTTGACCGGGATGCGCCTGCTGGAACTCGCGGAAATCCAGCGCGCCGCCGCGATGCGCCAGCCAGCGCATGATGACTTTGTTTGGAGCAATTACCTGCTGGCGGTAGATGCCCAGATTCTGGCGTTTTTTATGCGGGCCTTTGGTGATCACGAGTCCCCACGTGATCAATGGTCCGGCGTCACCCGGCCAGCAGGTCTGAATGGGCAAGCGTGACAAATCCACATCCTTGCCCTCCCACACAATGTCCTGACAGGGCGCGCCGCCCACTTCCTTCGGCGACATGTTCATCACTTGCTTGAGTAGCGGCCACTTTTCCCAGGCGTCTTTAAGTCCCTTCGGCGGTTCCGGCTCTTTCAGGTAGGCAAGCAGTCTGCCAATTTCGCGAAGTTTCGCCGGGTCTTCCTCGCCCATGCCCAGTGCTACCCGCCTGACAGTGCCGAACAAATTACCCAAAACCGGCATGCCGTGGCCTTTGGGTTTTTCAAACAGGATGGCAGGGCCTTCCTGCTTGAGTATCCGGTCGCAGAACTCGGTCATCTCCAGATGGGGATCGACTTCGAGCGCAATGCGCTTCAGTTCGCCCATCTGTTCAAGCTGGGCGACGAAATCACGCAGGTCGCGGTATTTCATGGCTGGGCGTGGGGTTTGTTCGAGCAGGTTGCGATCAATTCAGGTATTCAAATACTTTCACCACCCGTGTGACGCCTTTGGTGGACGCCGCGATTTGCGCGGCATCCTCTCCTTCTTCCTTGGTTACCAGCCCCATCAAATAAACCACGCTTGCTTCCGTTACTACTTTTACGTGGTTGGAGGAAACCTTGTCGCTTTGAACCATGCGGGCTTTGACTTTTGTCGTGATCGCTGTGTCATTGGTTTCCGAAGTCAGCGAGGTCACGCCTGAAACCGTGGTTTCGTCATACACCTTGGCAACGTTGGGAATGACACGGATGGCTTCCTGAACCCGGGTCTTGGTTTCCAGGTCGGGCACCTGACCGGTCAGCAGGACCTGATGGTTGTAACTGGTCACGGATACGCTGACGGTTTTTTCCGGAAACTGGCCGCGCAGTCGGTCCATTGCGCGCAACTCGATTTCTTCATCTTTCAGATACACGCCGGTCTTGCGGCGGTCATCCGCCACCATAACGCCGGTTGCGGCGCCGCCGACAACAACGGCGGCACATCCATGGACAACGGGCAGGCTGGCGGCAAGCAATGCGACCCAGATAAATTTTTTCATGTTTCAACTCCAAGCAAGGCACTGTCCACGGCATCGCACAGACAGTGCAGGGTCAATAAATGGATTTCGTGAATGCGGGCGGTGGAATCCGCCGGCACGCAGATAAGAACATCATGATCGCTCAATTGTTCCGCAAGTCCGCCTCCATCGCGTCCTGTCAGGGCAATGACTGTCATGTCTCGCCGGCGCGCGGCTTCGGCAGCGGCCAATATGTTGGGTGAATGGCCGCTGGTGGAAATAGCCAGCAGAATGTCACCCTGATGGCCCAGCGCCGAGACCTGGCGGGCAAATATCTGATCGAAAGCATCGTCATTGGCAATTGATGTCAGTACCGATGAGTCGGTGCTCAGGGCAATGGCTGCAAGTCCCGGGCGGTCGAGCTCGTAGCGATTGACCATCAGCGAGGCAAAGTGCTGCGCATCCGCGGCCGAACCGCCATTACCACAGGTCAGAATCTTGCCGTCTCGCAGAATGCATTGCAGGATTTGATCCGCCGCCCGTGCGATTGCAGGCGGAAGCAGGTCAGACATATCCAGCTTTAAACGCGCTGACTCATTGAATTGTTCGATGATGCGGTCAATCATGCAGGCATTATCTCCGATTATCCGAAATCATCGAAAGCCGATTTGATCCATTCGGGATCTTGTCCTTTATCCAGAGTGATTACATCGAAGCGGCATGCGGGGACCGTTGGCAGCGAGGCCAGGTAATGCCTGGCCGCCTTGATGATGCGGCGCTGCTTGGCAAGGGTGATGCTGTCGGCGGCGGTACCGAATTCAGCATGCTTTCGGCTGCGCACTTCCACAAACACCAGAACGCTGCCCTCGCGTGCAATCAGGTCAATTTCACCTTGACGGCAACACCAGTTGCGCGCTTCGATGATGAGGCCGGCGGATTTCAGTAAATTCTCCGCGCGATTTTCGGCGAATTTCCCCAATAGTTGCTTCAGCATTTGCGACAATAGAAAAATGAATGAAGGTCCATTACCCCCGGGATTGTACGTAGTCGCCACGCCCATCGGAAATCTGGGCGACATTACCGTGCGCGCGCTGGATGTATTGAAGCGGGTGGATCGGGTGGCCGCGGAAGATACCCGCGTCAGCGGGCAATTACTGTCGATGCTTGGCATCAGCAAACCGCTGCTCTCGGTTCGGGCGCACAACGAACAGCAGGGCGCGGAAAAGCTGATCGAAATCATCCGCAATGGCGAGTCCGTGGCGTATGTGACTGATGCGGGCACTCCTGCCATATCAGATCCGGGAAGCAGACTGGTTGAGGCTGTTCGTGGTGCCGGATTTCTCGTGATTCCTCTGCCTGGCGCCAGCGCGGCAGTTACCGCGTTGTCGGTTTCGGGATTGTCTGGTGGTCCCTGGCTGTTTGCGGGCTTTTTGCCGCCCAAGGCAAAAGCCCGGCAGGAAGCGCTTGCTTCCCTGAAACCGCTGCCCTGTTCACTGGTTTTTTATGAAGCGCCGCATCGCGTTCGAGAAACCCTGGCTGACATGGCGCGGGTGCTTGGCAGAAATCGCAGGATTTTCATCGCGCGCGAGCTGACCAAGCAATTTGAAGAGCTGGCAGTGATGAAACTTGCAGAAACAGCCGTCTGGCTGGATGCCAGCGATTTTCACGAGAAAGGCGAATTTGTGCTGGTTGTGGAAGGCGAGGAAAATGAAACTCCAGTGATGGCCGAGGCTGGGCGTATTGCCCGGCTGCTGGCCGAAGAACTGCCGGCAAGCCAGGCGGCCAAACTTGCCGCAAAAATCACTGGCCTCAGGAAATCCGAACTCTATGCCTTGTTGATGCAAGAACATGAATGAACTGACGATTACTCGCCCAGATGACTGGCACCTGCATTTGCGAGATGGTGATGCCATGAAAAACGTGCTGCCCGATACCGCAAAACGCTTTGCGCGCGCCATTGTCATGCCCAACCTTAAGCCGCCGGTGACTACGGTGGAAGCCGCGCGCGGCTATCGCGATCGCATCATTTCGGCTGTGCCCTCCGGTGCTTCCTTCGAGCCGTTGATGACGCTTTATCTAACCGACAACACACCAGCGGAAGAAATCGCCAAAGCCCGGCAAAGTGGTTTCATCCATGCCGTCAAATACTATCCCGCCGGCGCCACCACCAATTCCGACTCCGGTGTGACGGACATGCACAAGGCCTATCCTGCCATCGCAGCCATGGAAGAGCACGGCATGCCATTATTACTGCATGGTGAGGTGACAGATGCCGAGGTTGATGTGTTCGACCGCGAGGCGGTATTCATTGACCGCACGCTCACGCGTCTGATCAGGGATTTTCCCAAACTCAGAATCGTGCTGGAACACATTACGACACGGCAGGCTGCTGAATTTGTCAAGTCTGCACCCGCGAATGTCGGCGCCACGATTACGGCGCATCATCTGCTTTTCAATCGAAATGCTATGTTCAAGGGCGGCATTCGCCCGCACTATTACTGCTTGCCGGTGTTGAAGCGCGAAGCGCACCGTGAAGCCTTGATTGCCGCTGCCATTTCGGGCAATCCGAAATATTTCCTTGGCACCGATTCCGCGCCGCATGCCCAGAATGCGAAGGAAACCGCCTGCGGCTGCGCGGGCATCTATTCGGCGCATGCCGCTATCGAGTTGTATGTGGAAGTATTTGAAAACGCTGGCGCGCTCAACAAGCTTGAAGCCTTCGCCAGTTTTTTTGGCCCGGATTTCTATGGCCTACCGCGCAACTCTCAGAAAGTCACACTTAAAAGAGAAAGCTGGGACGTGCCGGAAATCTTCTCAATGGGCGCAGACAAGCTCGTACCGCTCAGGGCAGGTGAGCGCATCACTTGGAAGCTGTCTTATTAGGCTTGCCTGACTCCACTGAATAACCCGCGGCTTTCCATTCAGGGAAGCCGCCACGGAACCAGATGATGTTCTTCCAGCCGTTCTTGGCTGCCATGATTGCAGACTTGTAGCTTTTCCAGCAGGTTGTGCCATCGCAATACATGATGAGGGCGGTTTTCTTGTCTTGCGGGAGCTTGTCCAGCTCGAAGCTGTCGCTGCTTCCATCGAATTCAGGCTCCTTCGCGCTGGATTCGTTGTAGGGAACGTGGATGGCGCCAGGAATATGCCCATCCTGGAATTCCTCCTTCATTCTTACGTCGTACACGGGAATTCCCTGCCCTATGAGAATTTTTGCCTGTGCTGCTTGAACCACGCGCGCACCGGGCAGCACGGTTGGCGTGGTGTTCAGCATGGAACCGATTTTCTTGAATTCGGACTTCTCGGCACTGGCAAAACGAATGCTGTCGTGATTGAGCATGGCGTTTTTAATCTTGTCGGCCTGGGAAGGGTTCAGCGTTTCTTTAACGGAGAAAGCCTTGGAGGGCGAGGTGGAAGTTTTAGCAATGATTTTCCCACCGTTCTTTTTTACCCAGGCTTGAGCCATGTCGGCATCCGCCACGGCGACATCGTAGCGGCCTATGTTAAGGCCATATAGCGTGGCCTCTGATACGGGCTGGTAATGCAGCTCGGCAAAGTATTTTTTCCCGCTGATACCCATTTCATTCAACTGGGCACGCGCAAGGCCGCCGGTCAGGGATTCATAATGCGGCATGCCGACTTTCATGCCGCGCGCGTCCTGCAAGGATCCCGTTCCGGAACCCGGTGGGGTCACATACACGGCGGTGACCAAATCAACGGATTTAAGCAACGGGGAATACTTGAACTTGATCAGGTTGGCGGCCACCTGGCTAGGTCCGAGCACCATGTCGAATTCGCCAGTCTTTCCACGCTTGATCGCAAAAAAAGCATCGCGATAGAATTTCACTTTTACTGGCTCGCCAGCTGCGTCCTGGATGATCTGTGAGAGTCGGTCATACTTCTTGTGCGTCTCCAGGTCTCCAAGATACTCATTGTCTCCTCGAACAATTGCCAGCGTCAGCTGAGCACTGGCGGGAAAGGAAACAGCAGCAAAATACAGCGGAAGTAAAAGCTTGAACATGGCGGACTCCTTTTATTGCTACTTGCTTAACGGGTGTCACGCCTGCGATCTTGAGTGAAATGTAAATTGCCTAACCAATTGTTTATATTGGGGATGTGTTGCCAACCTTGCAGGTTTTGGGGAGCATCAATTCTGTGTGCTTGTTTAGTTAGCCGGGGTTAATGCTTTTAAATTGATGAACACAAGACTGCTGCTGACAAAACAGTGGCAGGCTTATTATCTGCCGTCATACCTGAAAGCCTTGTGCTTCAGGTCAAGGCTGGACCGTGCCAGACAGCCTGGATATGGGCGGGCAGAAGCTCATTCCCTAGCGAGCGGGTGAAACGGTCAAGAGGAAGCTCCTGATCGAATAAGTTGGCCCGGATCACGATAAAACACCCGCTTCCATCCCTGCGTCACGGGGCGGAATGACTGGAATCTTGGAATAGGGCTGAAGATGGCGTAATGCAGATGCGGGGATTTGCTTTTGGCATTTCCAGTGTCGCCGATAAATCCAATGGGTTCGCCCTGCACCACCCACGAGCCAGGGCCGGGCATGGCGGACTGGAGGTGGGCGTAGTAATGCAGCCAGCCGCGCGGCGATAGCACGAGAACAACCTTGCCGCCCTGCTTAAAATTTCCTCGGAACATAACCAGACCATGTTCCGATGCCATGACTGGCGTGCCGCGTTCGGCGAAGATGTCGATGCCCTTGTGTACGCCGGAATCTCCCCAGTGGGGGTGCCAGAAGGATTTTTGATTCCAGTCTTTTGCGCTGGCGCCCAGTACGGGCTGGGCAAGGACTGGTGCGGGGCGATAGGCTTCCATCAGCATCAGACCGCCAAGCGCGATGGCCGTAACCGCAACCGGTTTGGCCAGCCGCAGGCGGGTGAAAATGAGCGGATGCCTGATTTCCACCCAGGCTGCAATGGAGATGATGAGCACCTCTAGCAGCATGGTCCAATGCAGGATGAAATTCATCCACCAGGGCTGGAAACGGCTTTCGACTTCGGTCAGGGAGAAAGATTTTCCGGACAGCGGATACAGCCACCAGATGTGGCCGACGAAGCTATCCAGCAGCAAATGGCTGAACCAGCCCAGCATGAAAGCCAGCAGTGCCAGTCGAAAACTCCGGTTGCGGTGGCGCGAGGCAATCGCGGCGATCAAGCCAATGCCCAACCATGCGACGGGCAAGTGCGTCCAGTAGGTGTGATGATGTTGCGGAGTTGCATCCAGAAGATAGAGATAGAGCAGATCGAGGTCGGGGAACACGGCGCCGGTCATCGCGGCGGTCAGTATCCCACCGCCGCGTTTTTCCCGCAGCAAAATGCGGCCGATCAAATATCCTGCGGGCAGGTGGGCAAGAAACATGGCGGTCTCCTTATTCGGGCTGGAAGCCGCTACGGGGCGAAGCGTGTTGCAGCCTGCCTATGCCCTGCCAGTCCAGTTTTCGAGTCAGATACATGGTGGCGGCCAGCACGCCGAACACCAGCCAGGCGCCCATCAGCAGCGCATGGTCTTCCGAGGCAAGCAACTGATACAGGCCGCCAAACAACCCGCCATAACCCAGCCCGAGAACGGCGCTGGCCTTCCAGTTGCCCAGCAGCGTGCGGCCATAGGCGGTGATGAGTGTGGTGCATGCCGAAGCAGCGGCCACGTAAGCCAGGAGAAAACCGATGTGCTCGGACAAGGCCAGCAACAGCAGGAAGAACACGACGACCGCGAAACCGACCAGCAGGTACTGCAGCGGGTGCAGGGTTTTCTGCTTGAGCAATTCGAACAGGTAAAAGCCGCCCAGGGTCAGCAGCACGAAGAGGAATCCATAGCGGATGGCACGGTCGCTTTGCACGTAGGCATCGACAGGGTCGATGAGTGAAACGCCGAAGCCGTGTGTGAAGTGGCCAGGTGAACTTGCCTGGACAGCGGTTTCGTAGGCTTCGCGTCCTTCCGGCGGCGGGTTGGACGCTGCTTTCTGCAGCACGTTGTCGCCACCGGTGGCGAAGGCGTTGATGCGCCAGCGCGCATCAAATCCCGAGCTGCTGATTTTGCGCGTATCTGGCAAATATTCGCCGCTGAATGAAGGGTGCGGCCACGCGGAATTCAAGGAGAAATCGTTGTTTTCCGCGACGGGCACCCAGTCGAAACGTCCGCTTCCAGTCAGTTCGATATCAGCAACCAGGCGTTGTTCGCGCGCCAGGCTTTCAATGTCAACGGGTACATGAAACCCCTTGAACAGTGAACTTTTTGCGGTTCCGGGCTTGGCCTCCAGCATCTTGCCGCCACCATCCTTGACGGTGATCTGCTTGAGGCCGCGCGGGTCGGATACGGCGAAAACCCAGTAGGTGCCTTTCAGCGACTGATTGGATTTGATTGCCAGATCGACCGGATTGAACCGGGCATTCAACCGCAAGCTGGTGGTATACAAGCGCGCCTTGTAGATGCCGCGATAACGTTCTGCAACCGCAAGATTGCCATTGCCTGTAAGGTGCGCGGGACGGACAATGCGCGAGCAGTCCACGGCTTCTTCCTCCACGCGGGGCTGGTGATTGCTGTCGAAGCGCGTGACGCTGCGCGATTCGCTGCACGAAATCCACAACAGCGGGCCGGCCACCTGCTGTGATTCAGCATATTGCCGTGTGATGCCGGCCACGACGGTGTCGCGCGTAGCGCGGCGTTCCTGCACCTTCCACTCGATTTGCCCCAGCGCAATAATCAGAATAAGCGCCATTGTGGCCAGCGCCAGCAGTTTGATAACCAGTCCCTTGTTCATGTCGGCTCCCGTTGTGATGGATGCCGACAATCTTAGGCACCGGGTATTCAGGAACCGTGGAGCGAGTGTGGAGTTTGTGTGGAGTTATGCGGGTAAGGATATGACGGCTACTGCGCCGCCATCAGAATGGTTTTTCAACGTGATGCTTCCACCATGCAGTCGCGCGACCTGCTCGACAAGATTCAATCCAAGCCCCGTGCCGCGCTGGCCGCTGTCTGGCCTGGGTGTGGAATAAAAGCGTTCGAACAGGCGATCCCTGGCGTAATCCGGTATGCCGGCACCTTGGTCACGGACGCTGATTTCAACCTGGTTGTTTGCCTGATTTGCGCTCAAAAGAATGGTGCTGCCGGAAGGGCTGAAGTCGATGGCGTTATCGAGCAAATTCAGCAGGGCCTGGCGCAGCAGGAACCGATCCGCCTTGATTTGAAGACCGGCGGCTGACTGAATATCCAATACCAGATGTTTCTGCTCAAGACGCGATTGACGCATGTCACAAATTTCTTCGAGCGCCTTTGCGGCAGATAGAGATTCCAGCGAAGGCGGCTTGTTCATGGTCTCCGCGCGCGCAAGGTTCAGGACGCCGTCGACGATGTTATGCAGGCGGGCGGTTTCATCGCGGATGTTCTGTTCCAGGCGGGCTCGCTGTTGTCGATCAGGCACGTCCTCCAGCAGTTCGGCCGCGCCACGTATGGCGGCGATCGGGCTTTTGAGTTCATGCGCCAGCAACTGGGTGACTTTCTCCACATGTGCCTTGCCGTCCAGTTCGGTACGCAGATGTTCGATGGCCTGGGCCAGCCTGCGCAGTTCACTGCGCCCCTCGATGGGGATGGTGGCGCGCTTGCCCTCGGCGGCTTCGTTGGCGTAAACCACCAGCCGCCGCAGGTCGCGCGTCATCCACCAGGAGAAGACCAGGGCGATTAGCATGGCCATCGCGAACAATCCCAATGCGGCCTCCCAGGCCTGCCGTCTGGACAGATCTATGAATGTCTGAAACGAGCGCGCGGGTTTGCCCACGCTCAACACGCCGGCAATCCGTTGATTGATGGTGATGGGCGCGGCCACATACATGACGACGCTGGATGGATCATAGGCATCTTCCTGCGTGGTGCGCGCGCCATATTCGCCCTTGAGTGTCTTGCTGACATCCAGCCAGCGCGAATAGTCCTGGCCCCTTGCCTGGTTGCGGCTGTCAAACAGGACGATGCCGCGCGAATCCGTGACGTAAACGCGCAAGTCCGGATCGTTTTTCAGCACGCCGTAAATGCGCGCATCGAACTGGCGTTGCTGGTAGGACTGAAACATTCTTTCAATCCGGCCAAGATCCGGCTTGCCGTTTGCCGCCTCGCTGGCGGCGGATTCGGCCAGCAGGTTGGCGGTTTGCACCAGCATGTCTTCTACCGACTGGCGCACGCCCGGAACCAGTTGCTCGGAGAACAGTTTCATTGCCAAAAGGACGGCTACAGCAGTTACGACTGCATAACCGGTCAAAAAGCGGATCAGGAAGTTCATTTCTCGCTGACTGGCACGAAGCTGTAACCCATGCCACGATGGGTATGGATAATTTCAACACCAGGTGCGGCGGTTACCAGTTTGGCACGCAGGGATTTGATATGAGTATCGATGACCCGATCCAGACTGGCCTCGGCCAGACCCGCGGCATCCATCAAGGCCTCTCTGTCAAAAATCTTGTTGGGCACGCGAATCATTGCTCGCAGCATGAAATATTCTGCGCGGGTCAAATCCAGGACAATGCCGTTGCATAAAATGCAGGCCCGGTCTTCGTCGATGTGAATTCCCGGGACGGATTGGCCTGGCGGCGGGGAAAGCTGGCTGCGCCGCAGTATGGTCTTGACTCTCGCCACCAGTTCCCTAGGGCTGAAGGGTTTGAGCACATAATCGTCCGCGCCGATTTCAAGGCCAACCACACGATCAATTTCATCCGAACGTGCGGTCAGGAAAATGACCGGAATATTTGATGATTTCCTGATTGCCTTGCAAACTTCAAATCCATTCATGTCCGGCAGGCCGACATCAAGGATTACAAGGTCAAAGGCATTGCTGGAAAGTGATCTCATGCAAGAAGCGCCAAGCTGGACATGCGAGCATGCATATCCATCCCGTTCCAAAGCTAGGATAACGTTTTCGGCAATGGGCTTGTCGTCCTCGACAAGAAGAATATTCGCAGGCATGTCGGTGGAAGTGTACATGCCGGATTCGAGACAAAACAACGGCAGGCTTTTTGCCTGCCGTCATACCTGAAAGCCTTGCGCTTCAGGTCAAGGCCGCGACAGGGGAATCGCGGCAGGGAGGTTTAAGGGAAAGCCGGAATGGTGGGTTCCTGCAAGGAACCGCTGATTTCCGGATGCCGGGAGGCAACGAGTTTCCTGATTTCATCCACACGGCCAGCGGGTACATCCACCATCATCAGAATGCGGCCTGATTCGATGCCGGCCTCGAAAGTCTTGAGGCGCGAATTGGGGATGGAACTGGCGACCATGCTCGATACCCAGGCGCCAAAAGCGGCGCCGATCAAGGCCGTGACCAGAATCGTCACCAGTTGCAGGTTGACGCCAGCGGGCGGGAACAGAATGGCAACCAGCCCGGCCAGTATGCCGATGCCGCCGCCGATGACCAGCCCGGTTTCCGCGCCGTGCACGAAATCGGTTTTCTGCAGGATGGATGCCTCATGCAAGCCTTCCATCGGTACGCCAGCCTTGGCCAGTACGTGTATGTGGCTGTCTTCAATGCGCGCGAGCAGTAACTCGTCGCGAATGATACGGGCGCCAGTTACATCCGGCACCATGAAATATAGCCGTCGTCTCATGATGATCTCCTCTCAATAAAATAGAGCCCGCTTTGTAATCAGGGGCTTTCAGAGTCGAATCGCGGCTCCTTGCTATGTGTATTAGTCAATTATCAGCCACTAAACAACCATATAATGATGAGGGGAGTTGGTCAGGCAGCCGCTGCGTGCTTTCGCACGGAGAGGAAAGTCCGGGCTCCATAGAGCAGGATGCCGGCTAACGGCCGGACGCCGTGAGGCGAGGAACAGGGCCACAGAGACGAGCCGGTTAAGACCGGGGTGAAACGCGGTAACCTCCATCCGGAGCAACACCAAATAGGCAGGCGATGAAGCGGCTCGCTGAGTCTGCGGGTAGGTGGCTTGAATCCGCCAGCAATGGCGGATCTAGAGGAATGGCTGCCTCAGGGATTACTCCCTGACAGAACCCGGCTTATCGGCCAGCTCCCCATCAATCAATTCAATAAGTTACCTAATTTATCTGTGTATCGTATTTAGGATGCACAGATAACCCCTTTGTTTTATATGGTAAGCCAGTCCTGTGGATAGGTTATGTAAGTCTTTGACCTTGAAGGAAAATTTTCAATTTGTTGCTTGACAGCGCAGATTTCTTCCCTCTATAGTGGGTAAAAGTGCCATTAAGTGGATGATTATGGGTATTGCCTGTAATCAGTGGCATTACAGGTGAGTGATTGCCCACAATCAAAAAAGGAGAGAGGGAGACATGTTCCGCGGTGTCAGCACCGTCAGTCTGGACAGCAAGGGCCGGGTCGTCGTGCCGTCCCGGCATCGTGACGTGCTGTTGGCGGTGGCGAGCGGTCGCGTGATTGTGACGGCTGATCCCAGCGAATGCCTGCTCCTTTACCCGCTTCCCGAATGGGAGCCCATCGAGAAAAAGCTCTCCGGTCTGTCTGACTTCAATCCCCAAACACGCAGTATCAAGCAACTCATGATTGGCTACGCGCAAGAAATTGAAATGGACGGCGCGGGCAGGATTCTGCTGCCGCCCATGCTGCGCAAATTTGCCGGCCTCGATAAAAACGTAGTGCTGGCTGGCCAGGTAAGTCGGGTGGAGTTGTGGAATGAAGACAAATGGGAGGCCCGGATCGCGCAGGCGCTGAGCTTTGGCGAAAACGGACTCCCTCCCGAACTGGAGGGCTTTACCTTGTGATGGCGCACCTTCCGGTGCTGGCCAGGGAAGCGATTGACTCACTGGCCATCAAGCCGGACGGCGTTTATGTGGATGGCACTTTTGGCCGCGGCGGGCACAGCAGTTTGATATTGGAACAACTGTCGCCGGTGGGGAAATTGATTGCGATGGACCGCGATCCGGCGGCGATAGAGGCGGGCAAGATGATTCATGACCCCCGTTTAAGCCTGGTTCGCGTGCCCTTTTCGCGCATGGAAGAAGCGCTGGACGGGCTGGCGATAGAAAAGGTTGACGGCATTTTGCTGGATATCGGTGTGTCGTCGCCGCAACTGGATGAAGCGGAACGCGGATTCAGCTTTCGCGCGGATGGCCCGCTCGACATGCGCATGGATCCGGATAGCGGACTCAGCGCAGCCGAGTGGATTGCGCGAGCAGAAGAAAATGAGTTGGTGGAGGTGATCAAACGTTATGGCGAAGAACGGTTTGCTCGACAGATTGCGCATGAGATTGTTACGGCGCGAGCAGCATCGCCGATTCGCACGACAGGCCAGCTTGCGCAAATTGTCGCGAATGCGGTGCGCAAGCGCGAGCCAGGCCAGCATCCGGCAACGCGCACCTTTCAGGCTGTTCGGATTTACCTCAATCGTGAGCTTGAGGAGCTAGAGGCAGTGCTGCCTGTATGTGTCAGAAGACTTAAACCAGGCGGCAGGCTGGCGGTGATCAGTTTTCATTCCCTGGAGGACCGTATCGTCAAGCGGTTCATGCGGGATGAAGAACGTGGCCCCGAGTTGCCGCGTGGATTGCCGGTGCGCGCTGCTGATATTCCGCAGGGGCGTTTACGTCGTGTTGGAAAGGCAATTCATGCCGGAGATGCAGAAGTTGAAACCAACCCTCGCGCGCGCAGTGCGGTGTTACGGGTTGCCGCGCGAACGGATGCACCGGCATGAAGCGTCTGGATATTTTGCTGGCGCTGGTGTTGATGATTTGCGCGCTGGCAGTGGTAACCGCCCAGCATCGGGCACGCATGATGTTCATGGATCTTGAGAATTTGAAAAAAGAGGCGAGAGACCTGGAAGTGGAATGGGGCAAGTTGCAGCTTGAGCAGGGTACGCTGGTCAGCCATGCGCGGGTGGAGTCTCTGGCCCAGCATGAATTGGGCTTGGTGTCTCCGCCGCTCGACAGAATTATGCTGATTGAATCAGGGACGAAGCCGTGAACTATTCGAGCAGAAAGCTGCTTCAGGTTCATATCGTTCCCTGGCGAGTTGCCCTGGTCGCCGGTTTGCTGGGTGTCTGGTTTCTGGCGCTGGCCGCGCGCGCGGTGTATCTGCAAGGCCTGAACACAGACTTTCTGCAAGGCAAGGGAGATGCGGTGGCCGCGCGTAAGGTGGCCATCCCTGCTCACCGTGGCATGGTGCAGGATCGCTATGGACAAGCGCTGGCAATCAGCACGCCGGTAGAAACCTTGTGGGCGCGGCCAAGCCTTGCGCAGAATTTGAACTATCAGCAAATTGTCCGCCTGGCGAACGTGCTGGATATGCCAGTCAATGCGCTGGCGAAGAAACTTAAAACGCCACACAAGGGCGAAGTGGCGATCAACCGCAAACTGACGCCTGAACAGGCAGTGCGCGTGACTGCGTTGGGATTGCCTGGCTTGAAGCTGCATCGGGAATTCCGCCGCTTTTATCCGCAAGGGGAAGTTGCCGCGCATGTGGTGGGATTTACCGACATCGACGATGTCGGCCAGGAGGGAGTTGAACTGGCCTATCAGGACTGGCTGGCCGGCAAGGCTGGCAGCCGCCATGTATTGCGAGACAGGCGCGGTCACGTGATACAGGATCTGAGCCCGGCGCGTGGTGCGCGCATGGGCGGTAACCTGGGGCTTGCGCTGGACCTGAAACTGCAATATCTCGCGCACCGCGAACTGTCGGCAGCCGTTGAAAAGCACAAGGCCAAAGGAGGCGGCGTGGTGGTGCTGGACGCCAAGACGGGTGAAATCCTCGCCTTGTCCAATCTCCCGGTGGTGAATCCCAACAACCGGAAAAACTACAAGCCGGACCTGATGCGCAACCGTGCGGTCATCGATACGTTCGAGCCAGGCTCGACCATCAAGCCGTTCACCATTGCGGCAGTGCTGGAACGCGGTCTGGTGCGACCCGAAACCCGCCTTTATCTACCCAAGGATTATGTTGTTGGCGGCAAACACATCACTGATGTGCATTACCACCCAGAGCTAACAGTTACCGAGGTTCTGCAAAAATCCAGCAACATCGGGTCAGTGAAAATGGCCATGCAGCTGACCCCGACGCAGTTCTGGGATGTGCTGAGCCGGGCCGGATTCGGACAGAAGCCTGGCTCCGGTTTTCCTGGCGAGGCCAGGGGCCGCTTACGCAATCCTGAAACCTGGAAGCCGGTGGAACAGGCAACCCATGCCTATGGTCACGGCCTGTCCGTCAGTCTGATGCAGATGGCGCGTGGCTATATGGCCTTTGCCAATGACGGCGTGGTCATGCCCCTGACCTTTCTCAAGCGCGAACCCCAGGAATTGAATGGCGAACGCGTGCTGTCACCGCAGGTAGCCCGCATGGTGCGTACGATGATGGAGACCGTGACGCATGAAGGCGGAACTGCCATTGCCGCCAATGTTCCGGGGTATCGCGTGGCCGGGAAAACCGGCACTGCCCACAAGCTGATGGAGGGCCGTTATGCGCATGACCGCTATGTCTCGTCATTTGTAGGCATGGCGCCGGCTTCCGATCCGCGCTTGATCATCGCGGTGATGATTGATGAGCCGCGCGGCGATGTGCACTACGGCGGCGCGGTGGCGGGGCCGGTGTTTGCCCAGGTCATGGCTGCGTCTTTGAGACAGCTTGGCGTATCTCCCGATGCGCCTGAATTGCCTGCCACGCGAATGACGCAGCCGCAATCGCTGGCGAAACCGGGGGCGGCCTGACATGGAGAGACTCGATTGAACCATGTCAGTCCACCCGACCCCGATACGGTGCTCAAACAATTGAATGTACCGCTGACAGCGTTGACCGCTGACAGCCGTCACGCAGGCCCGCAGATTGCATTCGCCGCCTATCCTGGCGCGGCGCACGACGGACGCGCTTACATTCCTCAGGCCATCGCCAAGGGCGCGCCAGCCGTTCTCTGGGATGAAACACATTTCCTGTGGGATCCCGCCTGGCAGGTTCCGAATGTGCCCGTGCCAGATCTCAAATTACACATTGGCGCCATAGCCGCCCGCATTTATGGCGATCCGAGTCAGAAGCTCCGCATGTTTGGCATCACTGGAACCAATGGAAAAACATCGGTGGCGCACTGGATTGCCCAGGCGCTTGCCTTGACCGGCAACTCCGCGGTAGTTGTCGGCACGCTGGGCAATGGTTTCCCCGGAAGCCTGAGCCCATCACTCAATACCACGCCCGATGCTGTCCAGCTACAGGAAATGCTGGCGCACTACGTCAAGGAGGGCGCGCGCGCATGTGCCATGGAAGTGTCTTCGCACGGCTTGCATCAGGGCCGAGTCAATGGCTGCCATTTCGATGTGGCGGTGCTGACCAATCTGTCGCGCGACCACCTGGATTATCACGGCAGCATGGAAGCTTATGCCGATGCCAAGGCCGGTCTGTTTGCCTGGCCAGGATTGAAGTACGCTGTTCTGAATTTCGATGATGAATTCGGACAGTCGCTGGCGGCAAGAAAAAATGGCGTGAAAACCATCGGCTATGGATTTCATCAGGGCGAGGTAGTTGCCGAAGCGATCACTGCTGATCGCGAAGGCATGGCGCTGTCGCTTAACACGGCATGGGGACGCGCGGAGCTTCATGCCAGGCTGCTGGGACGATTCAACGCCGCCAATCTGATGGCGGCGCTTGCGGCATTGCTGGTGTCGGACGTTTCCCTGAATGATGCTTGCAATGCACTTTCTAGAGTTACGCCACCGGCCGGGCGCATGCAGATGCTGGGTGGCGGCACTCTTCCGCTGGTTGTTGTTGACTACGCGCATACGCCTGACGCGCTTGAAAAAGTGCTGACTACCCTGCGTCCGCTGAGTGGAGGCGGTAAAGTCATTTGTGTTTTCGGCTGCGGCGGAAACCGGGATCGCGGCAAGCGCCCGTTGATGGGCCGCGCTGCCTCGCAAGGCGCCGATCTCGTATATGTCACCAGCGACAATCCGCGCAACGAAGACCCAACTGTCATCATTGCGGACATTCTTGAAGGTGTGCAGGCAGGGTCATCCCGTATCGAAGCCAATCGCGCCCGAGCCATCTTTGAAGCGATAGGTGAAGCCAAAGCCAGCGACATCGTACTGATTGCTGGAAAAGGACACGAAAACTACCAGGAAATTCAGGGACAGAAGCTTCCATTTTCAGATGTTGATCTGGCTCAAAAGGCATTGGAGGCTTGGTCATGATGCGCCTGTCCGAAGCAGCGGCTGCGGTGAATGGAAAGCTGACGGGTGATGATCGCGAGTTTTTTTCCGTATCAACGGATACACGCTCCGTCAAATCAGGCGATCTGTTTATTGCGCTAAAAGGCGAGAAATTCGACGGCGCCACATTTGCAGGACAGGCCATCGAGGCGGGTGCGGCGGGCGTGATGATCAACATAAATGCGTCGACTTCTGCATTACCCTGCATACAGGTGGATGACACGCGTCTTGGACTTGGGCGGTTGGCAACCCACTGGCGTAATCGATTCGACATGCCTGTCATAGCTGTTACCGGCAGCAACGGCAAAACCACGGTCAAGGAAATGACTGCGGCCATACTCAGGTCGCAAACAGGAAATCCGGAAGCCGTGCTGGCCACCGAGGGCAATCTCAACAATGACATCGGCTGCCCCTTGATGATGCTCAGGCTGCGTGGCCAACATCGTTATGCCGTGCTGGAAATGGGCATGAACCATCCGGGAGAAATCCGCTATCTCACGAATTTGGCAAAGCCGGATGTCGCCCTGGTCAACAATGCGCAGATGGCACACATCGGCCTCATGGGATCGGTACAGGCCATTGCTGAAGCAAAGGGCGAAATTTTCGAGGGATTGAACGAAAAGGGTATCGCCATAATCAACCGGGACGATCCCCATGCCGATTACTGGATCGGGATCAATGCCGGACATCAGGTACTGACTTTTGGCTTTCATCCCGAGGCGGACGTGCGCGGCATCTACTTATCGAATGACAGGGATTCGCTGACTATTGATGCCCGCGAGCGGGGTACGGTCAGCCTGAAGTTGTCTGTTCCCGGTGAGCATAATGCGCGTAATGCGCTGGCTGCCACAGCCTGTGCCCTGTCGGTGGGGGTTGATCTGCAAACCATTGCGAAAGCCCTGTCCGGCTTTACCGGGGTGAAGGGCCGCCTGCAGCGCAAACTGGGTCTGCACGGCGGACGTTTCATCGATGACACCTATAACGCCAATCCCGATTCCACACGCGCGGCGCTTGCCGTGCTCGCGCGCGAGTTGGGGCATAAGTACCTTGTGCTCGGTGACATGGGCGAGCTGGGTGAGTCCGCTCCCGCGTTGCATGCCCAGATGGGCCTGGCTGCGCGGCAAGCAGGTGTCGAAAGGCTCTTTGGCCTGGGAGATTTATCGAAGGAAGCCGTGCGCGCCTTTGGATCTGGCGGCATGCATTTCGAGCGCATCGAGGAATTGCTGGCAGAAGTGGAAAACGCACTGGCACCCGATGTCACGGTACTGGTGAAAGGCTCGCGCGCCATGCGCATGGAACGCATCGTGCAGAGCTTGAGCGAGGAGGTGCACTGATGCTGCTGTGGCTGTTTCAAACCCTGGGCCAGGACATCCGCGCATTCAATGTCTTCAATTATCTGACACTGCGCGCGGTGATGGCGACACTGACTGCGTTAAGCATTTCCTTCATTATCGGGCCGTGGATGATCGACCGGTTGAAGATCATGAAATTTGGCCAGGCAGTGCGCGATGACGGCCCGCAAACGCATCTCGTCAAGGCCGGTACACCGACCATGGGCGGTGCGCTGATTCTGATGTCGGTTGCGATCTCAACGCTGCTGTGGATGGATCTGTCCAACAAGTATGTCTGGATTGCGCTTCTGACCACGTTGGGCTTCGGCATTATCGGCTGGGTGGATGATTACAAGAAAATCGTCCACAAGAATCCCAAGGGGCTTGCCGGGCGCTGGAAATATTTCTGGCAATCCGTGTTCGGACTGGGTGCAGCCCTTTATATCGCCTACTCCACCAACCTGCCTGCGCAGACCGAACTGATCCTGCC